>CALFBB010000009.1 GCA_937944885.1 uncultured cyanobacterium | reverse complement strand
TTCCCTGTGCAAAGATTGAGCGAAAGAGTTCCCTTACGCAAAGCAGTTGAACTCAGCGGCTAGGCAGGCTAGCGCCGAAAGAGCTTGGCAATCAATCTCTAATTTTTATCGCCGTTGCAAGTCTGGAGACAGCAAAAAGGGATACCCTCAGTTTCAAAAACATTGCTGCTCTTTAGAGTACAAGCTATCGGGCTGGAAGTTATCGGAAGATGGGATGTGTATTTCGTTTACCGATGGTTTCAACAGCGGCACCTTCTCTCTGTACTGCAACAAAGAAACAAGGGAAGACCTTTTAACGCTCAAGATTAATCGTGTACGGGTTCTGCGCAGAGCAGACGGCTATTATGCCCAGTTCTGCTTTGATGCTGACCGCAAGGAACAAGGGGAATACAGTGGCAATGTTATAAGGCTGCTCTAATTGTGGTCATCGGGTCAAGAAAAGTCTATCAACCAGAACTCATGCCTGTCCTATCGATTGTGGGGTTGAAATGTGCTGCGATACCAACGCCACATTAAAGCGTTCAAGCGTTTTACAGGCGTGCGGTGGGAGGCCTTTAATCTCAGGGTTGCGACCGGCAGTGGCAAAGACACAGAGGGAAAGAAAATAATCTATGTGTTCCTGAGAACTCCTGATTTGCCTGAGTTATTGGCAAGAGTATGGCCCCTACTTGCACATGAGCCAAGATAGAGGGATCCATAACATCAACAGTTTATCGGATAGACCATAGACAGAGTAGAAAAGCTTTTGGCTAGATGTCCAGAGTTTCATCTACCCGGCAAAAAGAGGCTGAGGGAGGCTGGATATGAAGTGATTGTTGGTGATTGGATTGTTATTGACGTAGCTGAAGTTGAGATGGAGCAGCCAGCAGTATGACTAGAGCGGCAAGCACAAGTATCAGACACTAAAAGCTCAGGTGACCGTTAGGTAGGGGAGCAAGCGGATTAATGGAATGATAAAGGAAGAGGACATAATTTTAGGCTTTTCAAGTAAAGCAAGAGAAAAACAAATAGAAGTTTTGGTAGACAAGGGCTATCAAGGGATAGAAAAGCTGCATGGTAAGAGTAAGATTGCCCATTAAAAATCACGAGCTAGAGAGCTGACAAAGGAGCAAAAGCAAGAGAATCAGCAGCTAGCGATTCGGCACATGAGAGGGGAGCATGTGCATCGAGGCTTGAGAGTGCTGGTTACTCCCCTGCAGCTGACCAATACTCGTAAGCGGCTTGGGACAGACTGGCGATTAGCTCTTCTGCGCGGGTATCGTTGGGGGTTTCTCGCTTCACCCAGACTGCGGCCAAGTAGCGGCGGCCATTGGGCAAGTCGATAATCCCGGCATCTCCCACCACAGAGCGGAGGGTACCGGTTTTGTGGGCAATGCGCACCTCTTGGCCTAGGTTGGAGCGGAAGTAGGAGGGCCGCTGGGTACGCCAGAGGATATCCAGAAAGCGATCACGGTAGCGGTGGTTCAGCATGCGACCCTGTTCCACTTGGCTGAGCAACCAAACGATATCGCGGGGACTGCTGGTGTTGGTGCCTTCCAAATCCGGCAACCACCAGGAGATTTGCGTGTGTTGCAGGCCCCATTGGCGAAACTTCTGGTTCAACGTTTCTTTTCCACCCAGACGGTCGATGATCAGGTTGGTGGCAAAGTTGTCACTGATGGTGCTCATGAGAGTGGCCGCTTCTAGAGCGGAAACCTGGGATCCAATAGGCCGAGTTTGTAACACACCGGCTCCACCTCCCTTCAAGTCATCCCGCAGAGTGAGCATCTCGTTCATTTGCACTTGACCTGTTTCCACCGCTTGGAAAAAGGCCAACAAAATCGGGATTTTGATCACGCTGGCAGCAGGAAAAGCCTGATCCGGCTGCACCCCGGCAAAATGGCCGGTTTCCACATCCCAAAACAAGGCTCCTACCGTCAAACCTGGTTGAGCGGCCAAAGCCAGCAAACGCTCCTGCAAAGCCGGGATTGCTTCTCCACTAGAAAGGTCGGTGGGCAGACCAGATAGGACTGACTTGGCGGGTTCGGGGCCGGCACTGCTCAGAGCTGCTTCCGGCAGGGCTGGGGTGGTGGCTTGCAGCAGTTGGGAAAGACCAGCCATAGTTAACCCCAAAACAATGCTCAGGCTTAAGCCCCGCAGCAACACGCCTGCCAAGGGTTGAGAGCGGTTGAGACGGCTGGGCTGGGCAGCCCGTTTGCGCAGACGAGCAAGGGCTCTTTGGCGGGAAAGCCGTAGCGGTGGGGACCCAGAGGATCCCAGGGATCCCTCCGCAGATAAGCCCGAAGCGGTGTTGAGGTTGGTTGTAGGGGCGGAGCGTTCGGCCAAAGGCAAGGGGCGGTGCTGACGACGCAAGGAATCCCGAGACGATACCTTCGTGGGGCTACTTCCCTTGCCCCCCCTTTTCCTCGTCATATTTGGTAACTTCCTCAACGCAACTTCACCAAAGTGGCTTCAGCCAGCCTGGTTTTATTAAACACAAACTTCACTGTCAAGGAGGGTTTGCCTATTTGATTCCCTCCCCTAGCTACCAAAATCCATCCCTGTGCTCTGCCCCTCGGCAACCATGCGGGGTAGCTCACTGCATAGCAGACCACGTAGTTGGCAGAAGATGTCGATGGTTGGCCTCTGTGTAGTCAGTTTCAGGGGGATTTCTGCAAGCCCTGGCCGGGAGAGGATCCAGATCCGGGCTTGGGCGGTTCCTCTTCTGGCTGGGTGAACCGAGAGGACAGCACGGTTTTTTGAACCCAGCCCAACTGGCGTAGGATCCCGCGCAACAGAGCTACCTCCGCCACCGTGAGGCCGGCCCGCTGGAAGAGGGCGCGAAACTTAAGCATCTTGCGACGGGCAGTGTGGGGGTGTAGATAACCAATCTGTAGCAGCAGACTCTCTAGGTGCTGAAAAAAACCTTCCAACAGCTCGAAAGGCGCTAGAGGTGCAGGGGAGTCGATGGAACTAGGTTTTTCACGGTTGAGGATGTGCAATTCGTAACAACAAATACCCACAGCCTGGGCCAGGTTCAGGGAAGGGTAAGCGGCATCCGTAGGAATTTGCACGTGATGGTGACAAAGGGCCAGCTCTTCATTGCTTAAGCCGCGATCTTCCGGGCCGAACACTAGGGCAGCAGGGCCATGGTCCAACTTGGCCAGCAAAGCAGGAAAGGCTTGCCGGGGGGATTGAATGTACCATTCTGGGGGGTAGGGTTCAATGCGCCCCGTTGTTCCGTAGACCTGTGCACATCCTTGCAGGGCTTCTGGTAAGGTCTGTACCTTTTGGGCCTGATAAAGTAGATCTGCCCCATGGACGGCCATGGTCAGAGCTTCTCTATCCAGAGGATCGCATTGAGGATCTACCAGGATCCAGCGGCTAAGGCCCATGTTCTTCATGACTCGGGCAATCGAGCCCAAATTGCGCGGCCCAGCCGGTTGCACCAACACAATCCGCACCTGCGCCAGTCGCTCATGGCCAGACTCGGGCTGCATCACCGTCAAGATCCCTTGAATCTCTTAGAGTAGAGAAGTTTGATCCTGTCACACAGTTTGCGCCTATGGGATCCCTTTGCCGTTGGTTCAGCTTGGTCTGTTTGTTGCTTCTTGGGGTGGGGTGGGTATCCCCAGCAAGCCCCGCCGGAAGCTCTCTAGAAATGGCTGAAAGAGTTTTTTCCCCAGCTGTGCAGCTGACTTCTACCCCTGAGGCCGTGGCTCAACAACGCCTAGAAGCCATTGCCCAGGCAATGGAAAGCATCCGCCTCTGTAACCGACCCAATTGTCGCTACCGGGATATTTCGGTGGAGGTCAGGCCAGTTTCAGGAACCGAGACCGATCCCTCTGTGGAGTACGAAGGCACGATCAACGCCATTATTGATCGCCCCTCCGGTACTCTGGATAAGGCCCACTACCGGTTGCAGTTTCGCCAGGGACATTGGCAGTTGTTGGGGGGCGAAGAGGTTTCGGATGTCTCTTCGTTTTTCTTTGAGGGAGATACTTACGAAGTCTTCAGCGCCTACAGCAACCGCAGTCGCAAAGAAAAATTAGCCGATGCCCACAGCAGCCTGCGGGTAGGCTACCGGGAGCTGTATTATCGAGTTTTGGATCAGGGCCAAGAGCGATGAAGCTGCTGCAACACACTCTGGCCAGCTCCATTTCCTTAGAGGGCATTGGCCTCCACACGGGTCTCTTGGTGCGTTGTACGCTGCATCCTGCCCCTGTGGATAGTGGTCGGGTCTTTGTGCGGCTTGACCAAGCGGGATCCCCCCCCATCCCGGCCCGGTTGGGATCCCTGGCCCCGGCCCATCTTTCCACCCTCTTGCAGCACCCAGAAGGTGTGCAGGGATCTCAAGTCCAGACGGTAGAGCACCTATTAGCAGCCCTCTACACCCTTGGTATCGACAACTGCCGCATTGAAGTGGAGGGGCCGGAGCTACCGATCTTGGATGGGTCGGCCTTGCCGTTTGTGGAGGCCATTGCTCAGGCCGGGATCCTGGCGCAGGATCAACCGGTGCTGCTAGGGGTGATCCAAGAACCCGTCACTGTTTGGGCTGGAGAGTCCTTTGTCAGCGCCATTCCTCACCCGGTAGCCCGTTTCACCTATGGCATTGATTTTGCCAACTCCCCGATTGGACAACAGTGGCTGAGCTGGATGGCCAGCGCAGCGGATTTTGTCGAGACCCTTGCCCCGGCGCGTACTTTCACTCGCCAGCAGGATGTGGAACCGGCTCGGCAGCAGGGATTGATTCAGGGGGGCAGCTTAGAAAATGCTATTGTCTGTACTGAGACGGAGTGGTTGGGGCCGTTGCGCTATCCGGATGAGCCGGTGCGCCATAAACTGATAGATTTACTAGGGGATCTCAGCCTGTTGGGCTGCCGCTTGCAGGGGCATATTATCGCCTACAAGGCGGGGCATACCCTGCATCACCGCCTCTCGCAGCAGCTGCTTGAGAGTGGATCCCTCCTCATTCATGGGGTGTGAGGTTGGCAAGGGATCCTAAATGGGCAAAGCTGCTGTGGAGATGCCTTATCTTTCTGGAGTTGTCTTTCTGGATCTGAATCCTCCAGCGCAGTTTGTTTACTCCTCCCTACTCACCATGCCCACCAACGTGACTTCCACTCCCCTGCTTTCTGCTGAAACAGTAGCCCAGTTGGCAACGGCTCCAGCCATTTTTACGACCGAGCAAATCCTAGAGATTCTGCCCCATCGCTATCCCTTTTTGCTGGTGGATCGGGTGGTGGAGTATCAGCCGGGGCAGCGAGCTGTAGGCTTGAAAAATGTCACCTTCAACGAACCCTTCTTTCAAGGACATTTTCCCAATCGACCGATTATGCCGGGGGTGTTGATCGTTGAAGCCATGGCCCAGCTAGGGGGAATTGTGCTCACCAAGCTGCCGGATGTGGCGGGGCGCTTGGCACTGTTTGCCGGCATCGATAGCATTCGTTTCCGCCGCCCGGTCCTGCCAGGGGATCAACTGCTGCTGTCTGCCGATTTACTCACCATTCGCCAGAAGCGCATTGGTAAGATGTTTTGTCGGGCTCAGGTAGGAGGTCAGTTGGTAACAGAAGGGGAGCTGATGTTCTCCTTGGTAGATTGATGAGGGCAGGGGCAAGTAAGAGTACTGCCATAGGCCTAGGTCAAAGGTAGGAGCAACCACTTGTTGCCAAAAGACCCTGCTAAAGTGTTGGGATAGAGGCAGGCAACAGATGCTAAGCAGAATCAAGCCTTTGTCATGATTTGCAGGGTTGGGAGCGTAACCACATTTGCTAGCTGGGTTAGAAATGAGTTCGTTGGCTTCAGCGGGATCCACTCCCAACTCTTCCCCACGGATCCATCCTACGGCGGTGATCCATCCGAAAGCGGAGTTGCACGAAACGGTGCAGGTGGGCCCGCATGCGGTGATCGGTGAGCATGTCCGCATTGCTGCCCATACTGTGGTGGGGGCCAATGTGGTCATCGATGGCTGGACAGAAATCGGTGAGGGCAACCAGATCTTTCCAGGGGCGGTCTTGGGCACGGAGCCCCAGGATCTCAAGTACAACGGCGCTCCCTCGCAAGTGATCATCGGCAGGGGTAACCGCATCCGCGAGTTCGTCACCATCAATCGCGCCACCAATGAGGGGGAAGCCACCCTGATCGGGGACAACAATTTGCTCATGGCCTATGCCCATGTTGCTCACAATTGCGTGATCGAAAGTCAGGTGGTGATTACCAACGCTGTTGCTTTGGCCGGACATATCCACATCGAGTCCCAGGCCCGCATTGGCGGGATGGTGGGGATCCATCAGTTTACCCGTGTGGGGCGGCTGGCCATGGTGGGGGCGATGAGCCGCGTTGATCGGGATGTTCCTCCTTACATGTTGGCGGAAGGTCACCCGGCCCGCATTCGTGGCTTGAATCTGGTGGGGTTACGGCGAGCTAAGGGTATGGAGGGATCCCTACCGGTGCTGCGGGAAGCCTATCGGCTGCTGTACCGCTCCGGCTTACCTCTGGAAAAAGCCCTGCAAACCCTGCGCAACCGTGACCGTATCCTCTCT
This sequence comes from uncultured cyanobacterium, assembly GCA_937944885.1. Lineage (GTDB taxonomy): Bacteria > Cyanobacteriota > Cyanobacteriia > Thermostichales > Thermostichaceae > Thermostichus. The sequence goes on along the minus strand of CALFBB010000009.1, from coordinate 36,000 downwards.
ACCCAGGGGAAAGAACTGGTGGATGAGACGGGATCCCTGCAGCATTTGCTGCAATTTTTGGAAGACTCCCTCACCCAGCCGCAGCGGCGTGGCCCCTTACCGGTTTTACGCAGAGGCAGACAAGACTCCTCTGAGGGAGAGGATCTGGAGATGGATGACTAAGGATGACTAAGGATAACTAAGGATAACGTGTGAGCCACCTGTTCATTTGCACGGGAGAGGTCTCAGGGGATCTGCAGGCCAGTCACCTCATCCGTGAACTACTCCAGCAACGTCCATACCTGCGCATCACCGCCGTTGGTGGGGAGGGCATGGCTGCTGCCGGTGCTCACCTATTGCACCGCACCACCGAGATTAGCTCCATTGGGATCCTAGAGGCCCTCCCCTTTATCGGCCCGGCCCTGTGGACGGAATGGAAAATTCGTCGTTTTCTGGCTCAGGATCCGCCGGATGTTGCGGTGCTGGTAGATTACATCGGCGTTAACAGTCGTGTGGCCCGCCTGTTGCAGCAGCAGGGGATCCCGACGGTTTACTACATCGCCCCCCAGGAGTGGGTGTGGTCCCAGAATGCCCGCCTGACCTACCAACTGGCCCGCCAGGTGCAGCTGATGCTGGCGATTTTTCCCCAGGAGGCTCGTTACTATCAAGCAGCCGGGGCCAATGTGCGCCATGTCGGCCACCCTCTGCTGGATATTTTGGCCACCGTGCCTAGCCGTAGCCAAGCCAGAGCCCAACTGGGGATCCCTGCCGAGGCAATCGTGGTGGTGGTGGTGCCTGCCTCCCGTCAACAGGAGATTCGGCTGGTTCTGCCCATTCTGCTCCAATCCGCCCGCTTGTTGCAGGAGCATCTGCCCCAGGTGCACTTTTGGGTGCCCCTAGCCTCCCCCCGTTTTGCCCGGCCCATCGCCCGTGCGGCCCGCCGCTTTGGAGTCGATCTCACCCTCTTGGATCCCCAGTCGTTGCCCCTTCCCTCTCCCCACAAGGCGCATCACCTGGCCCTGGCAGCCGCCGATCTGGTGTTAGCCAAATCCGGCACCGTCAATTTGGAAACAGCCATTTTGGGGATCCCACAGGTGGTGGTCTATCGCCTTAACCCAGTCACCTTTTGGATTGCCCGCCACTGGCTGAAGGTGTCTGTACCCTTCATGTCTCCCGCCAACCTGGTGCAGATGCGCGCCATTGTGCCGGAATTGCTGCAGGAGGAGGCCCAACCGGAAAAGGTGCTGGAGCTGGCCCTGACCCTGCTTACCAACCCCCAGCGGCAAGCCCAGCTGCAAGCGGACTATGCGGCCATGCGAGCAGCTCTTGGGGAGCCAGGGGTGCTGCGTCGAGCTGCCAAAGCCATTCTGGAGGTCTTGGATGGCAAAACGGGTCGGCATCCGCAAGGGCCAATCTAGCCCGCTTGACCAATCACCTGCGGCACCTCCCGCCCGCCCGCAGTGGGATCCCCTTCCTCCAGGTACTCGGCATCCTGATTCACCCGCCACACATCGTAGCGCCGTTCCCCGGCCAAGATGTTGCGAGCCGCCAGTAGGCCCGTCATCATGGCATGGTCTTGATTGTTGTAGCGGTGCATGCCATTGCGACCCACCAGTTGCAAATTGGGCAAGACCTCCTCCAGGAAGGCCCGAATCACTTGGATATGGGTTTGATAACCATGGTCGTAAACCGGATAAGCCTTCGGGGCACGAATCACCGTACCCTCCAAAACCCTCGCTTTCTTCAACAGACCCAAGCGGCGCAATTCTGTTTCTGCCAAACTCAGCAACTCTGCCTGCGTTTGTTGCCAAAAGGGATCCGCCACAGAACAAAAGTACTCTAAACCCAAGCAAGTCACCTCGGGGTTAGGCACCATATCCCTGCTCCAGTTCTTAAAGTTTTGGATGCGCCCTACCCGCACCGACGGATCGTGAATATAAATCCAATTATCCGGAAATAAATCCGGTTCATCCACCACCAGAACCACTGTCAAAAAATCGCGGTAGCGCAGCTGTTCGGCTGCCTCTCGTACCGGCTGGGGAGCCGCTGGCACCAAAGCACGCACCAAAGAGCGCAAAGGCATGGTGGAAATAAAATGCTGCCCTGTCCACTCAAAGATCTCCCCTGCTCGAGAACGGGCTTGTACCTTTTGGATCCCGCCTTTATCCCAGTAGATCTGGACCACCTTGCGATCCAGTTGTACCGGCTGGCCAGATTCTGCTAGTAAAGCTTGAATGCGCTCCCACAGTTGCCCTGGCCCCAAACGGGGATAACGAAAGCAATCGATCAGGGTTTTAATTACCCCTTCTCCTTTGGGAAACAAGGTTTTGCGAATCAAAGAGGCCATGGATAATCCCTTGATCCGCTGAGCCGCCCAATCAGCACTAATCTGGCTACAAGGGATCCCCCAGACCTTCTCGGTATAGGTCTTAAAAAAGGTACGATAAAGCCGCTCCCCAAATTGATCGATCACCCAGTCTTCAAAAGAAACGATCCGAGATCTGGGAACCAGTCGTGCCTTTAGGTAGCTCAGTAAACAAAGGGTGGTAAATACCGGCCCCAACTTACTGAAAACATCAAAGGGATGAATGGGATAGTTAAAAAAAACACCCTGGTAAAGAATGCGCGACAGTCGCCGACAAACCTGCATCTCAGAGCCCAGGATCTCCGTCCACAGCGCCTCAATTTCTGCCGATTTGGAAAAGAAGCGGTGCCCACCAATATCAAAACGGTAGCCTCGGTAAACGGCTGTGCGAGATAGTCCACCCACCTGGGCCGGGTCTGCCTCCAAAACCGTCACCGGCCATCCCTTGCGATTGAGCTCATAGGCAGCAGTTAACCCCGCCGGCCCTGCCCCAATCACCACCGTTGTATCCACTCCAGGTAGCCGCTGCGGGAGCCCCTCCCATGATGGGACAACGTCTTCAAAGGTAGCCATAGTATCTCCTCACATCGTTATGGATCCTAACGGAAAGTGGGCCAAGCTCAGGTCTATCAAGGTTTTCTGCCCAAGGGGATCCCGTCTTGATGAGTGAACCATAACAATCGGGGTTTCGACCGATGTCAGATGCTGCGAAGCTCTTTTAGGCTAGGCGACTTGCCCAAATCAGATGCTAGAGTTTGAGTAGGGCTTGACCAGCGATGTGGAGCAACCCCAGGTGCAGCCTCCTCCAGTCGACACTTCTGAGAATCAGTTGGCAAACTTTTCATCTCCGACTGTGCTGTTGGTGGATGACGACCCCTCAACACGGCGGTACTTAGCTCACCTGTTAACCCACGAAGGCTATCAAGTGGTGCAAGCCGAAGATGGGGAACAAGCCCTCGCCCTTTATTTCCAGATGCAGCCACAAATCGTCCTGCTGGATGCGCTGATGCCGGGGATGGATGGATTTGAGTGTTGTCGGAGGCTGCAACTGCTGGATGCCGATCTACCCTGTTTGGTAATCACTTGCCTGGATGATCAAGCCTCTGTGGATCAAGCCTTTGCCGCCGGTGCCAGTGACTACATCACCAAGCCAATTCACTGGCCGGTAATGCGTCAACGGATTCGCCACCTGATCAAGGCGCGCCAAAATCTGTTGAACCTACGCCAACAGGCAGCCCGCGAACAGGCTCTCAACCGTGTCATCCGGGCTATTCGCACCTCCTTGGAGCTGGATCAAATCTTTTCCGTAGCCACCCGGGAGATTTGTCACTTGCTGGAAGCGGATCGGGTCAGCATTAGCCGCTATCAACCGCAGCAACAGGCTTGGTGTATTATCTGCGAATATCAAACCCACCCGGAAGGTTACTTGGGCTGCACACTTCCCGACTCTGACAACCCGATGGCGGAGCTCCTGAAGCAGGGAAAAGTGGTCACCCTTGAAGCCGTCAGCCAAGCTCAAGACTGGGTCTATATCCCCTCTATGGCCAAAGCCTACCCCGGCACTTGGGTCTTGGTACCTCTCTATGGCGGCAGCGAAAGCTCAGAATCTTCATCCTCCACTCTTTGGGGTAGTTTGTGTCTACAACTGAAAACAGTCCGTCCCGGTTGGTTGGCCACCAGCCATGACCTGATCTTGTCTTTGGCAGATCACCTTTCCATTGCCATTCAGCAGGCGGAGCTGTTTCAGCAAATCCAGGAACTCAATCACACCCTCGAAGAAAAGGTAAAGCTTCGTACCGCTCAATTGGATCGCCAGGTGCAGGAGTTGCAGCGGCTAGACCAGCTGAAAAATGATTTTCTCAGCACCGTTTCCCATGAGCTGCGCACCCCCCTTTCCAGCATCAAAATGGGGATCCGTCTGCTCAGTTCTGCACTGCTGTCTGACAACGACGGCCTCAAGCCTGCCGACCTGGAAAAGGTGAGCCGTTACTTGGATATTTTGAACAAAGAGTGTGAGCGAGAAATCAAGTTGGTGGAGGATTTACTAGAACTGCAACAGTTGCAGGTGTTGAGCAGCCCACAGCAACCCCACTGGCTGGATCTGAAAGAGTGGTTGCCCCAAATCACCGAACCATTTGCAGAAGCAGCTCGCAGCCACAATCAGATCTTTAGCCTGGAATGCCCTCCTGATTTACCCCGCATCTGCACGTTGCCGCAGGTTCTGCAGTCGGTGCTGACCGAGCTGCTGCAAAATGCCCACAAGTTTACCCCGCCCGATCAGCTGATCAGCCTGAGTGTACACAACCATCCCGATTCCCTGGAGATCCAGATCCTGAACACGGGGGTTACCATCCCTCCGCAAGAGCAAGAGCGGGTCTTTGATAAGTTTTATCGCATACCCAATGCGGATCCCTGGCGACAAGGGGGAACAGGGCTAGGACTGGCCCTTGTACGGCAGCGGATGGCCCTACTGCAAGGAAGCATTCACCTAAGTAGCGAAGCCGAGCACACCTGCTTTGCCATACGGTTGCCTTGGGTGCTCCCTGCTTCTGGTCAGGACAAGTTAGCCCAGGCTAAGGTGTAGCCGCCGGTTTTGGGGAAGCAGTGGAGTCTGCTTCCTTTTCTTTGATGAGTTCCTGTAGACGCACGCGGATCCGCTGGTTGAGAACGGGATTTTCGTTGGCTAGAGTCATCAGTTCCCGATATTGAAGCACCGTCAGCCCTTGCTCCTCCACAATGCGGCTGGCCTGGCTCTCTGTCCGCTGCATAATTTGCTCGTACTCTTCTTCATCCTGGGTTTCCCGCAGTTGGTCGCTGGCTTCCCGAATCAAGGGATCCAACTCCAGCAAAATTTGTACCAACTGCTCCACCTGTTCATCGGTGACCTGCTCTGCTGTTAACCCTGGGGTAGGCAAAACTCGGCCTGCTGGAGCTGGACTGGGAGGGGCAGACAGAGGCAATCCTCCTGAAGCGGGAGAAGTAGTCGGGAGTGGAGTAGCCCCTTGTGCCCAGGCTGGTAGGGATCCCAGACTCAGCAGCAGACCCATCAGAAGTGAACATTTCCCCATACTGCGAACTTTCTCCCAAACTCCACGGCCAAACCTGCCCTGCAGCAGCTAAGCTCAGCCTGAAGCTAGACTAGCAAGATGTCTATCTCCCGTCTAATCGGTTCAGCGCAGTGCTGGAAACGTATTGTAGAAAACCTATTGTGGAAACGAGAAGTTGGTTGTAGATTCATATTACCCTCTCTGCGGGTCAGGCGACTTTTTACCACTGTTCCGGCTGGACTGTTTTCAAACTTTCCAATTCTTTCTTATGCATAGAGTCTGGATAGAGTCTGCACTTGGCACAGCTTTTGGGCAGGCCTGACCTAGTGCATCCCCTAGGTATATCCTCTGTTGAGTATCAATTTGGTTAATGTTAGGCTGGGAGCTAATGTGAGGGGAATTCCCCCTAGCAACTATGCGCCTGTCTTCCCAAGTGTTGAGTCTGCAACTGCTGCTCTTTTTGCCTCTTTCATTTTGTTCCATCCAAATACTTTGCTGCTCCTCCCTTTGGGAGTAGGCTATTGCAAACCTGTTGGCAATTGTCTTGAAAACATGAACCGTTTCTTGGGAGCGGTGAGTCAGTTATTAGGCTTAAGTTCTTGCATCTCCTCCTTCCTGGGTCTTCGTGTTTGTTGTTTTGTAAAAAAGTATAAGGGTCAGAGGGTGTAATTATTGATTTTCTTAAGGAATGCTGATATATTTTGTGCGGTTGTTTAGTAATCCTTCTACAGGAGGCTTACATTGGTTAGAAGAAGAAAGCGTAAGAGTCGCCGTCGTTTAGAGGGGCGCAAAATTTTAGATCATATTCCTCAATTTAGTTTGGATAGTGGTGAAGAGAAATCTGTAACCGCTGCCCGAAAGTATATTCAGGAGCAGTCTATCCAGCCGCCAGCACTCATCCTGGTTCGGCGCAACGAACATACTATTGATCGATTCTTTTGGGCAGAAAAAGGGCTGTTTGGGGCTCAGTATGTTGAGGAAAATCATTTCCTTTTTCCCAGCTTGCGAGCCTTGTTAGCAGAGGTTGCAGCTGAGAAGCCTGAGCGAAAAACATCGAAGACTCTTGCTACTGCTGCTCGATAATTGCCCCTCGTCACGTCCAGGGGCATAAAATCACAGAGCACCCCCCTCCTTGGGGGGTTTTTGCTTGCTAGCATCCTCAAAGGAGTCCACACTGCTCAGGCATCTGGGCCGAGATGAGTTGTTACCGGAGTCCAGTTGTGAGTGTCATGACAGCGGCAGGGAGCTGATCTGGAGAGTTTTCATGAGTCGATTGCCCCAAACCACTGCCTATGTGCAAATTACTCGCTACTCCTGGCAGGATGGCGCTATCGAGGGAGAAGTGAATGCCAATGGTTGGGTTTGGCACTTTTGCTGGTGTTTTCGGGCCGGAGAACTCAAGGTTGAACCTTCTGTGGGCCGGGCCCTGATTCGAGAGCCCTTGAGTCGCTTTCTAGAAAAATCAGATTACTTGCTGGAGCCAGGGAGTCGCTATTCGTTTGTGATTCGCAGCAGTCTCTAGAGGGCTGTCGGGTGCCAGAGGAGCAGATTCTCAGGAATGAACCTGTTAGAGTGACTGGCAATATCGCGGATCCGAGGGATCCGGGAGAGTGGTTAGGTTGTGGGGAGAGGTTGAATATGGCCTGGTCAGCAACAAGCGGCCTCAAGCGGCTGCTGGGAGTTTACGGCAGTCCTAAGATGGGAGTACTGCTGCTGCTGGGGTTTTCCTCGGGGTTGCCGTTGTTGTTGATCAACACCACCCTGAATGCTTGGCTGACGCAAGCAGGTCTGACCACCATTGCCATTGGTTTGTTTAACCTGCTCAATTTACCCTATTCCTTTAAGTTTCTCTGGTCACCGTTTTTGGATCGGTTTTTGCTGCCGGCACCGGGATCCCTGCGGGGCAGCCGACGGCGGGGATGGATGGCCCTGACACAGGTGCTGCTGTTGCTCAGCTTAGGGCTACTGGGGTTTCAGGATCCCACCCAAACCTGGTTAGAAGGGTTGGGTTTAGAAGAACTGGCCCAAACCTGGCCTGGCGTCACGGTGCTGACCCGACCGATTTTTCTGGTGGGGCTGCTGGTAGCCTTTTTCGGTGCTTCTCAGGATATTGCTGTGGATGCCTACCGTACCGATGTGCTGGAAGAGCGGGAGATGGGGGCAGGGGTGGCCATCTTTGTCTTTGGCTACCGCATGGCTTTGCTGGTGAGCAGTGGGGTAGCGTTGATTCTGGCAGACTACCTACCCTGGTGGCAGGTGTACGGCATCATGGCACTGCTGATGTCGATCGGGGTAGTTACCTCTTTTCTAGCGCCAGAACCGGAAAACAGTGCTCTTAAACCGACTTCCTTGCGGGCGGCGATCATCGAGCCGTTTCAGTCCTTCTGGCAACACCGCTTGGCCTTGGTCATTCTGCTGTTTGTGGTCTGTTTCAAGCTACCGGATAGCTTGGCCGGGCAAATGACCCCAACTTTTTTGCTGCAAACAGGGTTCAGCACCAGTGATCTGGGCATTATCCGCAGCTGGATTGGCTTGTTTGCCACCTTGGCGGGAGCTTTTGTGGGGGGGGAGTTGGTTAGCCGCCTCGGCACCTATCGCTGCTTGTTTATCTTTGCGGTGTTGCAAGGGATTGGCAACTTGGGCCTAGGGGCGATTGGGCTGGTGGGGCAAAATTACCCACTGTTAGTCGGAGCGACGATTTTTGACAATATGGCTGGGGGTATGGGCACTGCTGCTTTTTTGGCCTTTTTGATGAGTCTGTGTGACCGACAGTTCAGTGCCACTCAGTATGCCTTGCTCACCAGTGTGTTTGCGGTTGGTGGCACACTGGCCGGGGCCGCATCTGGCTACCTGGCTGCGGCGGTGAATTGGCCGCTGTTTTACTTGATTACCGCTGTGACGGCAGCTCCGGCAATGCTGTTCTTGCTGTGGATTGGCCCCTCCACAGGGATCCCTTCCGGAACTCCAGTCATGGTTAGCGAGGCTGGGGAAACACCGGCAGAGTCTGGAGAGATTTAGGGAATAGCCAGAGGAAATGCGGGGTCAACCCATCCCTAAAGTTGTGCCCCCCGCAACTTGCCCGTCCCACACCGTCTGCAGAAGCAAACCTGCACTGCCTACAAAAATGAGCACAAAAAAGGATCCCCACACAGCAGGGATCCCCTTATCAAGCTCAGATCAGCTAGGAACCTTGCAGCACCGTATCCCGACGCACAGAAAGGTTCTGAATGCGGGTATCTTGAGCCGCTGGGGTATCGGGGGCAGTGAACACCCCGATCTGCCGCAGGTAGGAAGCTAGGGCATTCTGCTCGCTACCGGGGGTATCGAAGGTGATACCGGAGCTAGGCGCCAAGTTGACCCGATTGGGATTGGAGAGTCTTGGGAAAGGATAGTCATCCCCACCATTGGCCAAAAAGTCCAAGGTAACCAAGCGGAAGGTACGGTTGGGATCCCCTTGCACCTGGCCGTTTTGCACCACAACATCCCGACCATTGGGGGTGTCCACCCGCAATGAGATCACGCGGGATCCGGGCGGACGAGACGGATCAAAGCTGAAGGCAAAGCCACCGATTTGCGGGAAACGACCCGGTGTTGCCCCCGGTTGGGTTTGGGCTACCCCATGTTCGACCACCTGTTTCAGCTCATTGGCAGTCACCGTCAGTAGAGACAGACCGTTGTTGAAAGCCAGGGAACTCTCAATATCCAACTGGGAGATTTCCCCAGACTGTTTGCCGGCATCTGGGTTGGCCAAGGGTGGGATCCGCTGTACGGGCTCGTTGCCACCGCCGCCCGTGGTCGCCCCAATCGGCGCCCGAATACCCCCGCCATTTTTCAGGGAAATAACAGTGCTGGGGTCGATGGTTTTTGCATAGGCCAGGTTGGCATCGGCAGTCAGGTTGCCCAGGTTGGTCTCTTCTGTGCGCACCTCCGCCCGCAACCCATTCAAGAAATTGGTGGTAGAGCCAAAGGTACGGCCATCTTTGGCGCGGATGATGTTACCAATGTCGTTGGCAATCCGCACTACCTCAGGACTGGGGGTACCCCCCACAGCCGCCACCCCTTGGTCATCGGTGGCATAGGCGCCACTGACCGGATCGATGCGGCTGATCACACCGTTGGCATCGAAACTAACCACCAACCGACCGACATAGCGGTAGTTGGAAGCCGTATTCACCACCGCCACCGGCTGTCCACTGGGGGAAGTCCGCAGAATCGGGTAGTCACCGGTACGGCGATCCGGCAAATCGGTGCGCAGGCGGTCTCCGGGTTTGGCAATCACCCGGTGGGATCCGCCGGCGATAATGATATCCACATTCCGCAACTGGCTGGCCAGGGCTACTTCGTTCTGAAGCTGCTGCAGGTGGGCTAGCAGGATGATTTTGTTGATCCCTTGGGCGGTCAGCTGATCCACGTAGGGCTGCAATACAAAGGCATTCACCTGATCGGTTTCATCAAACCCCCCTTCCACCGTCACGCGGGGGCCGGGGCTAGAAATCCTTGCCAAACGGGTTGTGGTTGCTCCGACCAAGCCGATGCGTTCCCTATTGACCGTGATGACAGCGGTGCGGGCAATCTTGTTGGGGATACTGCTGGCTTCTTGCCCATCTGCAGCAATATCGGCAGCCGTAATCTGGTCAGGATCAGGGGTAAAGGTCAAGTTGGCACTCAAATAGGGGAAGCGTGCCCCTGCATAGCCTCGCCCACTATCCGGTCGGATCAAATCGCGGATTTGACGAGGCCCTTGATCGAACTCGTGGTTACCAAAAGCCGCCGCCTGAAACCCAATGGCATTGAGGATTTCAATATCGGCTTTGCCAGGGGTGCGGTTGTAGCGGCTGGCCAGCGAGGGATCCGCACTGGCGTTGTAGAAGGGGCTGGGAATGTAGTTATCCCCACTGGAAAGCACCACCGTATTGGGAAATTGAGGGCGCAAAGCATTGACCACTGCCGAAAAACGAGGGGCATCCTGCACAGCAGCTAAGGAGGCCTCTAGGTCACTGGCATGAAGCACTTGCAGGGTGAAGACAGGAGGCTGATTGGATAAGACCACGCCAGGATCCGTACCAATGAAGCCGGCACCGCCGCCGGTCGGAACAGAACTACTGCTGCTACTGCTGCAGGCGCTGGCCAGGCCGATCACCAGGCAGACCAAACTTATCCAGGCCCTTTTGGTCCAGGCGTTCCAATCGAGTAAGGCCCACCTCTTTGGGGTTAACCTCTTACCGTGAGTAGGACAAGACACTTTCATGAGGATCGGCTCACTCCATCCGTAAGACAAGGCACATCCGTGTTTAGGCTACCAAGCTTGCGATGGAGGTATTGCTATGGTTCGTTTAAGGTCCGGTCAAGCCGGGGTTAAGCTTTGCCCGGATCCCAGCCAAAGCACTGTAAATCCACGCGATTGTCGGAGTCAAATGGGATCCCTTCGGCTTGCAAAAGAACTTTTTGTAAATCATCGTAACCGAGGCGAAAGGGAGAATAGGAGATCTGCCCTCCGGCGTTGATTACCCGTTGCCAAGGGATATCCGTATCTTCCCCTTGTAGACGAAACAAGGCGTAGCCCACCTGTCGGGCATAACCGGGATAACCGGCCAAACGGGCTACTTGCCCATAGGTGGCTACCCGCCCCGGCGGAATCTGCCGGACAACCTCGTAAAAACGCTGGTAAAGACCCATAGAGGGCTTTTGGGGAAGCATATGAGGCTCCATTGGATTGGCATTAACGATTTGCAGGGGCAGGATCTATTTATCTATTTACAGGATTTATTTTAAGGATCCCTGCAGCTTTTGGCTCGCTACCTTGCAGAGGCTAGATCTCCAGCCTTGCCCAATTTCCTGGGCAATTCCTGCACAACTACTTATGCACTACTGCTATGAACGACTGCCTGCGCAAGAGCTGCCTTCGAACTTAGCTGAAAATGGAATAGGCTATGTCATTCTGTACCCATTTTGAGGAAGCTATGAGCTACCTGATTGCAGTATTGCCGGATCGCATCGCTGCCGAGGCTGCCTATAGCGCCCTTGAAAAGGCGGGGTTTTCCCTCAGTCAGCTTAATCTTTTGGGAAGAGGTTACAAAACTGCCGATGAATTTGGTCTGCTCGATCCGGCCCGGTCGGCCCGTCAGCTGATGAATCGTATGGCAGTTTGGTTGGTGCCCTTTGGCTTCTTAGCAGGGATCGGGTTTAGCATCTTGAGCGGGTTAGAGACCTTTGCTTGGGCAGGATCCGTTGGCAACCACCTCATCGGTGGGCTATTGGGTGGGGTAGCAGCAGCGATGGGCAGCTTCTTCGTCGGGGGTGGGGTAGGCCTGAGCAGTGGATCGGGAGATGCCTTGGCTTATCGCAACCGATTGAACGCCGGCAAGTATTTGCTCATCCTGCAGGAAGAGGCCGATGCCCGCATCCGAGAGGCAACTCGCATTCTGCGCCAATTCGAACCGGAGAATTTGCAAGGCTACACCGAGCGCCCTTGAACGAAGTCGCGTCAGTCCCCCACCTCTGTAGGTGGGGGAAGTAGAGCGGGCGGTGTTTGAGATTCACCCCGCAGTGGGTGAGCGATAACACCACTAATCAACTTTCGGCTGGTCTTGATTTCTAATGTATTCCTTCAATCGAATAGAGAAAACAAGAACCTTTTCTGGGTTGCACATTACCTGCCCCCAACCGATATACTGGGCGCACGGTAACACGACGTACTACACTCCGTTTATACCCAACTGCTGCGCAAGAAAAAGTCTTGCATGAGTGGCGTAAGCTGCACTGCCTGTTGTACAACTCAGCGGTCGCAGATCGGAAATCTAGCTATCAAAAGCTAGGGAAGTCTGTCGGTTACTTTGAGCAGCAGAATCGATTGCCCGCATTCAAGGAGGTATGGCCAGAGTTTGCTGTGTTAGGGGCTCATGCCCTACAAGCAACGCTCAAGCGAGTTGATTTTGCCTTTCAGCGCTTCTTTAAGGGGCTTGGTGGCTACCCAAAATTCAAAGCATCCTGCCGTTATTCAGGGTGGACATATCCTTGTAGTGCTGGATGGAAAGCGCATACAACCGGTAAGCATGGTGGGTTATCCCTCTCCAACCTAGGGTCTATCCCTATGCGGGGTGAGGCGCGTCAGTGGGGTAAACCTACTACTTGCACAATCTGCTATTGGGCGGGTAAGTGGTACGCCTCGATCACTGTTGAGTGTGAGGTTGTTAGGACAACGGGAACAGGGGCGGTAGGCATGGACTTTGGTTGTTTGACGGCCATCGCCCTCAGTGAGGGTAGCAAAAGGGTAGCAAAATTGAGAATCCCCGCTTTGCTGCCAAGTCCAATATCCGCAGAGTACAGCGTCAACTGAGACGCAAACAAAAGTATTCTCGTCGTTGGAAGAAAACTCAAAAGCGGGTGGCCAAACTCCACCGCAAAGTAGCTAACCAACGGCAGAATTGGGTACACCAGCAAGCAACACAGATTGTAAGCCGTAATAGCCTGGTTGCAACCGAGAAGCTGGAAACCCAGAAGATGACTCGCAAAGCCAAAAAGGGGGGTACCCGCAAGCGACAGAAGACAGGGCTCAACCGCTCCATTTTGGATGTGGGTTGGGAGATGCTTCGCTCTGCGATTGCCTACAAGTTGGCTGAGGCAGGGGGAGTGTTGGTGGAGGTGCCGACCGGAAAGGTCAAACCCTCCCAGACCTGTCCTCGATGCGGACATCAAGAAAAGAAATCACTGGCAGAAAGAACCCATATCTGTCAGCAGTGCGGCTACACCTGTGACAGGGATGTGGCGGCAGCACAAGTCATGTTGGGTTGGGCGTTGGGAACTAGCGTCCTAGACGATGAGAGACAAGCTCTACTTGAGAAGAACGCACGTGAAGTACCCGACGCTCATTGCTACGCAATAGAGCGCGGGCTTCTTTGTTCATCGGGACTTGCCTCCGAGAGGGTAGACTTGCGCCTTCCTCCCTTTGGTCTTACAGTCCCTCCCAAAGCAGAAGCCCCACTTCCTGAGGCCCAAATCCGCAAGCCTTCATTTCTGATATTGATCGCCCCATTGATGTCCCTATCATGCCGTTCTTGGCAGTGAGGACAGACAAACGCTCGGACTGAGAGATCCATTTTCTCTAGCGGCAACAGTGTACTTGATCACAAATGGGAAGACGGGAAGAATCGCCCAATCTCCAGATACACCTTGCCTTCAAGCTTCGCCTTGTACTTGAGCATGGTACAGAACTGCCCCCAACCGACATCGCTTATCGCCCTGGCTAGGTTGTGGTTCTTGACCATGTTCTTAACCGCTAGATCTTCCACCACAATCACTTGGTTTTCGTTGACTATCTTGCGGGATAGCTTCTGATGAAAGTCTTTTCTTACCCGTGCAATCTTGCTATGCACTTTGGCAACTTTTAACCGCGCTTTGTTGCGATTCTTGCTACCTTTTTTCCGTCTAGACAGCTTACGCTGCTTCCGTTTTAGGTTGCGTTCATATTTTTTGAGGTGGCGAGGGTTTGCGAACTTTGAGCCGTCAGAAGTAATAGCAAAGTCTGTCAACCCCAAATCGATCCCAATTACCTTTCCCTCGCTGGAAGATTCAGGCTTTTCTATGCCGTCATCAACCAGCAGAGAAGCGAAATATTTCCCGTCTAGGCTCCTGGACACCGTGACAGTTTTTATAGTTCCCTCAATAGGTCTGTGAATCTTGGCTGTAACTATTCCCAGCAAGCCAGGAAACTTGATTGCAGACTCAGAAATGACTTTGACGTTTTGAGGAAACTGAACCGACTGTCTATAGTGTTTTGATTTATAGTGTTTTGATTTGAAGTTGGGATACTTTGCTCTGCTCTCAAAGAAGTTTTGGAACGCTTGAGACAGATTCAAAACTGATTGCTGCAAGCATTGAGAATAACACTCTTTCAGCCATTCATGCTCCGCTTTCAGGATGGGAATCTGTTTCTTCAGGGTGAAAGCAGAGATTCCCTTGCCTGTCGTCTTGTACGTTTCCGTCATGACAGACAAGCAATGATTCCACAGCCATCGAGTACAACCAAAATGCTTAGCTAGCGTGATGGACTGCTCATTGGTGGGATAAATTCTGACCTTGACTGCTTTCAAAATGTCTCTATATTAGCATAAACCCATCGTTGCGATAAAGGCTTATCTGTCACGATTCCTAGATAGTTTGTTCCTTCGCTTCGCTCAGTCACGCGGCTCTCATCCCGACGCTGACGGTTCCGGTACAGCGCGGGGCTTCCCGCCTAATAGCTAATGGATGCGCTTGCTCGGCTCTCTTGCGCTGGGGATCCCTAATCCAGTACAAGAATAACGGTGAAGATCTGTAACAACAAGGGGAAAAGACATGGAGCGCACCTTTATTGCCATTAAACCGGACGGTGTGCAGCGGGGTTTGGTGGGCACCATCATCCAACGCCTAGAAAGCCGAGGTTACCAATTGGTGGGTATGAAGCTGCTGCAAGTGAGTCAAGAACTGGCAGAGGCCCATTACGCAGAACACAAAGAGCGGCCCTTCTTCCCTGGTTTGGTGAAGTTCATTACCTCTGGGCCTGTGGTAGCCATGGTTTGGGAAGGCAAAGGGGTGGTGGCTGCTGCCCGCAAGCTAATTGGCAAAACCAACCCCCTGGATGCAGAACCGGGCACCATTCGCGGTGATTACGGCATTGATATTGGCCGCAACATCATCCACGGCTCCGATGGCGTCGAGACTGCGCAGCGGGAAATTGCCCTCTGGTTTAGCGACTCAGAACTGGTGAGCTGGACCAGTGCCGCTCAAAGCTGGATCTATGAGTAAAGGCGAGTAAAGGCCTTCCCCCTCTGGCCGATCACGGCGATACACCGGAGGATTGACATCCCCACCAACCACCCTGGCTCCAACCGGAGAGGGGTGCTACTCTGCTTAGCACAAGGGTTGTCTGGGTTACAATCTCCACAAGCAGCAGCCGCAAATCCCCTCCTTTCGGTAAGATAGAAGCAAAGCCAGGAGCACTTTTCTTCCTTCCTCCACCAAGTCCCTGTTAGCACGTTTGGCTGCCTCTCTCAAGGGATCCCTTGGGCACAGCTACGTAGTTGCTTGATCATTATTTCTTGATTTCTTGATCATTTTTGTGAGTGAGGAGGAAGGTTGAAAGACATCATGGAAGGGGTTGTACCCTCGCCAACCTTAACTAGTGTTGGCTCCCTGCCCGAAGTTGCCGGTCCGGTTCTGCACATTACCGGCAAGTACCCCCTACAGGGTCATATTCCCATTAGCGGGGCCAAAAACTCCGCCCTGGCACTTATGGCGGGATCCCTCTTGGCTCCTAGTGCCTGCCGCATTCAAAATGTGCCCCGGCTCCTGGATATTGAACGTATGGGGCAAATTCTAACCACACTAGGGGTGAAAGTTTCCCATATCGGTCATACCCTTGACCTGGATGCGAGTTCCCTAAAAACCTCCCAAGCTCCCTACGAATTGGTTAGTCAGTTACGGGCTAGCTTCTTCATCATCGGGCCGCTGTTAGCCCGTCTGGGGATAGCGCGGGTACCTTTACCGGGTGGTTGTGCCATTGGATCCCGTCCGGTGGATCTGCATGTGCGTGGGTTACAGGCTTTGGGGGCAACTGTCCAAATCGAACATGGGGTGGTTCACGCCTGTGCTCGCC
This sequence comes from uncultured cyanobacterium, assembly GCA_937944885.1. GTDB lineage: Bacteria > Cyanobacteriota > Cyanobacteriia > Thermostichales > Thermostichaceae > Thermostichus. The sequence goes on along the minus strand of CALFBB010000009.1, from coordinate 19,976 downwards.
GGTTGGTGGGAACTCGCATCTACCTCGACTATCCCAGTGTCGGCGCTACAGAAACCCTAATGATGGCGGCAACCCTGGCAGAGGGAGAAACGGTGATTGAGAATGCTGCCCAAGAACCGGAGGTGGCGGACCTAGCCCATTTTTGCCAGGCCATGGGAGCGCGCATTCGCGGTGTAGGTACCAATACTTTGGTGGTGGTGGGAGTGCCTCGTTTGCACGGCACAGAATACACTGTTATCCCTGATCGCATCGAGGCCAGTACCTATCTGATTGCGGGGGCAATCACCCGTTCTATCCTGACAGTTGGCCCCGTTATTCCTGACCATTTGCGGGCGGTGATCGCCAAACTGCAAGCGATGGGACTACGGGTAGAAGAAGAAGGCCCCAATCGACTACGCATTGCCCCGGCCCATTTGGAATCCGGTTGGCTTTGTCAGGCTACGGATATTCAAACACTCCCCTATCCGGGTTTCCCTACGGATGTGCAAGCACCGATTATGGCTTTGGCTGCCCTCAGTGAAGGCAGTTGCACCATCGAGGAGACCGTTTTCGAAAACCGGATGCACCATATTCCCGAGCTTAACCGCATGGGAGCAGATATTCGTCTCAAAAACCGTGTTGCTTTGATCCGGGGAGTACCCTCTCTTTCCGGGGCCCCGGTAGTCGCTACTGATCTGCGGGCCGGTGCAGCTCTGGTGTTGGCCGGGTTAGCTGCTGAAGGCTCCTCCACCATCCACGGCTTGCACTACATTGATCGCGGTTATGAAGCCATTGACGAGAAGCTGCGCAATGTCGGAGCAAAGGTGCATCGGGGGGAATGCCCGGCACGGATCGCGATTACCCCTTGAGGAGGTACGCTATCTAATTCGCAAGCATGACCCCCCTCAGCCACCCCAAAATCCAGCCTGAAACTCCAACCACAAATTGCTCTGGAAACTTACTCTCTTTCATTTTTCAGGCTTTTTCAGGAAATGGAAACGGCTTGCCCCCAAGTCAAGTTGTCTCAATCTTCATCCACCTCCCATTCCAGCAGGTGGGCATAGGGAGCAACCAAGCTGGGGTTATAAAAAGCAATGGCCCGCAGGGTATGCCAGTCTTCTAGACAGCCAAAGACGGTCGGATAATCGTTGCGTTCTAACCGCTCTGCAATGGCTGCCACCTCAGATTCCGTACACTGGCAGGGATCCACCACCTTGGGCGGGGCTTTAACCTGAGATCGAGCAGACATAGGCAGCCTGAACACGCTACAACTCAATCCTATCCTCTTCAACCAGAGGCCTCTCCCCAGAAAGCCAGATTTGTACAGGTTTCTACATGATTTATTCCATTTATCTACATTGAGCTAGCCATATGTATGTTTGCTTAGCGCAAGATTTCAAAATCTAAAACCGGTTCAGTTTGGGTGACGCGGTAGTAGCCGGCTTGAGTGCGCACCGAAGCTTGATAGGGACTCGGTAAATCCAAAGAGCGCAGCGGAGGAGCAGCGGTGCGCTGATTCAAGAGGGTGGTGAAGTAGGCAGTGACCTGTTGGGATTGCGAGCGCACCACCTCTTCTGGGTAGGTGACCGGATCTACATCTGAGCCAGTATCCAACAGAATGGCATCTAGAGCATCGCCCACCGGATAAGAAGGGTAAGCTATCTGGGCGAAAGCAGATCCCAAAGGGATCCCGGCAGACACTAGACCCAGAGCAATTGCCACAGTAAGACGCATATGTGTGATTCCTCGTGCGCGACAGCTCATTCCTCAACACCAGAAAAAGGGATGATTTTGAATCTTGCTAATCAGGCTTTGTCCCCACAAAACCTCTATGTTGACCGTGAAGCTGATTCTACTCGAAATGCCGAAATTGGCAACCTCTGGGGGGAGCAATTATTCCCGCAGGGTATCAGCATGACAAAGGATTCCACTGCCGACTAGGATCGGAATGCTTTGCTCGGGATCCCTTGCCTGTGACTGTTCGTGTTCGCCTTGCTCCTAGCCCCACCGGGAATCTGCACATTGGTACGGCCCGGACTGCAGTTTTCAACTGGCTCTATGCCCGTCACCACAACGGTACCTTTATCCTGCGCATTGAAGATACTGACCGGGACCGTTCCCTGCCGCGTCATACTCGCAACATTCTGGCTGGATTGGCTTGGCTAGGGCTGGACTGGGATGAGGGGCCGATTTATCAATCCCGCCGCATCGAACGCTACCAAGCGGTGGTGGAGCAGCTGCTGGATCAAGGGTTGGCCTATCGCTGCTACGTCAGTGAGGCGGAATTGGAGGAGATGCGCATCGCTCAGAAAGCGGCCGGTAAAGCTCCCCGCTACGACAACCGCCACCGATTCCTAACAGAGGCCCAACGACAAGCCTATGAAGCTGAGGGTCGGCAGCCGGTGATCCGCTTCAAGATTGAGGAACCGCAGGAGATCTCTTGGGTGGATCTGATTCGTGGCCAGATTACCTGGAATACTCAAGATTTGGGGGGAGATATGGTGATTGCTAGGGCAGATGGCTATCCCCTCTACAACTTGGCAGTGGTGGTGGATGACATCGATATGGGCATTACCCATGTGATTCGCGGTGAAGATCACATCGCCAACACCCCCAAGCAAATTTTGCTCTACCGTGCCCTTGGTTATGAACCGCCGCAATTTGCCCATTCTCCTTTGATTTTGAACCCGGAGGGCAAGAAGCTCTCTAAGCGAGATGGGGCGACATCGGTAGCAGAGTTTCAGCAGATGGGGTTTTTACCGGAAGCCCTGAAAAATTACTTGGCACTCTTGAGTTGGTCACCTCCTGATGGGGAGGAGATTTTCTCGTTGGAAAAAGCGGCCACCCTGTTTGATTTTGAGCGGGTGACCCGCTCGGCGGCTCGCTTCGATTGGGATAAACTCAATTGGCTCAACAGCCAGTACATCAAGCAGCTCTCGCCGGCTGAGTTGGTGGAGCGGCTCACTCCCTTTTGGCAGGCGGCAGGGTTTGATTTGACCACGGTGCCGGATGCCGCCTGGTTAGAGGATCTGGCCCGCCTGATTGCCGATGGCATTGACCGCTTGACTGAGGCTTCCTCCTTGAGCCGCTTCCTGCTGCAGGATCCCATTAGCTATACCTTGCCTGCTCTTGAGCAGTTGCGGTTGCCGGGTGTGGCGGAGGCCATGAGGGCGATGGCTACGACTCTGGCTCAGGCGGATTTACCGGAGATTTCGGTGCAGAGCTTGAAACCCTTGGTGGATCAGGTGGCCAAAGCCCAGGGCATGAAAAAGGGGCTGCTGATGAAAAGTTTGCGGGCAGCCCTGACGGGAGATGTACAGGGGCCAGATTTGATGGAGTCGTTTGTGCTCCTGCAGCGGCGGGGTTGGGCCTTGCCACGTCTAGAGGCGGTGCAGCGGCTGCTGGCTTGAGGAGGAAGCACCCACAAGCCGGCAGGCAAAAACACGGTGGTGGCCAAGGGATCCCCTCTATTTTTTGGGATGGGAAGGGTGGGTTTCCTCTAGCCCTGCTGATGTCTTTAGCAAGGTTGCGGCAGAGTACTCTGGTATAGGCCCTGTACGGCGAAAGGGCACAAGTTGGGTTTTGTGCTGTCATGTCTTCTACTGCGCTTGCGGATTTGGATCCGACTTTGTTGTTGCAGCTTCAGGCTGCTAACCAAATTGTGCAGGAATTGGTACTGCTGTCTTCCCAACTGCCTTCTGAGGTGGATGAGCTGGAGCATCGCCTGCTGAAGGTGGCGGAAACGCTGGTGCAACAGGTGGTCAGCCGCTTAGGGGCTGCCTCGGCTCGCATCTGGTTTTTCGATCCACGGCAGGGGTGTTTCCAGTCGGTGGCTCATGCCGGTCTGGTGGGTCCGGCGCAAGAACAAATACGGCGCATTTTTCCAGATGACAGCCCTTTAGGACAGGTGGTGCAGCAGGGATTGCCGTTGTTGAGCAATAATCCTGCCCGGGAACCCTGGATGCCTGCCCCGGAGTGGGTGGAGGCCAATCAGCTACGCAGCTTTGTGGCTTACCCCATCAACCGTGGGGAGGAGCGCTTGGGGGCTTTGGCTCTGTTCAGCCGTATCCCCCTGGATGAAAACTTTTTGGAGGTGCTGAAGTTTCTTTGTTCCTATACCGCCAGTGCCATTATCAATGCGCAACTGCTGGAGCGCAGCCAGCGGCAGGCTGCCCGTGAGGCCCTGTTAAACCGTGTCACCAGTACTGTTCATCGCTCTTTGCACTGGGATCAGATCGTAACTACGGCTCTGCAGGAGCTGCAACAAACACTCCTGCCTTCGGGTTTGAAAGGCTTAAGCCGTTGCTGTTTTTACAGGTTGAATCCCAATCCTGCTACGCAAGGTGCGCAGCACCATCAACAAACCATTCAAGTCACCCATGAGGCCCGTAGTGCCGGGTTGACCCCTTCCCTGGGGCAAGTCTATTCAACAGAGGATTTTGGCCCCCTGTGTGAGCTGTTGCGCCAGGGAGAGGTGGTCCAACTGGCTCTGCCCCAGGAGGGCCAAGCCCCCCTATTACCGCCAGCAGGGCTGCGAGCTTTTCAGGCTTTGCAGGCTCGCTCGGTGGTGTTGGTTCCGATCCATTCGGTGGGCTCGGCGGGGGTAGAGTTTTTGGGGCCATGGGGGCAGAAACACGAGCCGGATCCCCAATTGGGCAGTTCAGCGTTGCCTGAGGGATGGCCCAGTATCGCTCCAGAGCCGGAGGGGATGATGGGGTTACTGGGGGTGTACATGACTACCCCCCACAACTGGCAGGCGGAGGAGATCGAGCTGCTGCGCTCGGTAGCCTACCAACTGGCAATTGCCCTTACCCGCTCCAGACTGTTTGAGCATGCCCGTCAGCAAACGGAACGGCTGGCACTGTTGCACTCCATGACCGCGGCAATTCGCTCCAGCTTAGAACCGACTACTCTGTTCCATGCTATTACCCAACAGATCGGGGCGGCTTTCCAAGCGGATGTGTGCACGCTAGCTCTTTGGCAGCCGCAACAGGAGCTCTTGTATCCTGTCGGAATTTATGCCCCGCAGCTGACCCCGGCTCAATTGGAGGCCCTCCTACCGGGGATGGCTTCGCTAACGGGATCGGGAGCCCCAGAGTATCCTTGGATAGAGCCGGGGATCCCAGAGGCCTTACCGGAGACCATCAAAGCCAAGTTGCGACTGGGAGGTAGTCTACTGGCCCGTTTGCGGGAGCCTGTGGTGCTGCCGGATCCGATTGTGATGGCAGGACGGAGTCCTGATAGGGTGCATGCTTTGGCGGATATACAACCCTATCGCCAGGGCAGTGGGCTGCTGTTGGTGCCTCTCTTTACTGCCGGGGATCCAGATGGGCAGGAACTGCTGGGGTGCATTGCCCTGCTACGGTATCCCCAGGCGGGATCCGAGCTCTCTCCCCCTTGGCAGGCGGAGGATTTGCAACTGGCGGAGGCGGTGGCGGAGCAGGCGGCCATGGCTATTGGTCAGGCGCGACTGTTGCAGCAAACCCAGCATCTGCTGGCAAAAACCCGACAACAGGCGGAAGAGGCTGCCTTGCTCAACCGCATGACCGATCGCATTCGCCGGTCTTTGGATTTGGATGAGATTCTGCAGTCGGCGGTGGAAGAGGTAGGCCAGGCTCTGCGGGCCTGCCGCGCTCAATTTATTTTCTTTGATCCTGCCCAGGAAACGGGCACCTTTCGTCATGCCTATGCCCGACCGGGTATTGATAGTTGGCAAGGTCGCTCCATTCCCATCCGGGACAACCCGATTGCTCCTTACTTGCAGGCGCAAGCGGATCCCCTAGAGATCCGCATCTGGTCAGGTCTGGAAAGTTTTGACCCAGAAAGCCGTCGCCGCTTTCAGGAGGCAGGGGTAAGAACGATAATCGCTGCCAGTTTGTACCTGGGATCCGGCACCTTTGGGGTCCTGAGTGCCCACCGTTGTTATGCACGTTATGGTCAAGCTGGGGAGCAACCCGGGGAGGATTGGTCAGAGGCGGATCAAAAGCTGTTGCGCTTGGTGGCAGAGCAACTGATTTTGGCCATTACCCATTCCCGTCTTTACGAGAAAACTCAGCAGCAGGCTCGTCGTGAAACCTTGCTTAATGAGTTGACGGCCCAGATCCGCACCTCTTTGGAGCTGCGCCAGGTGCTCTACTCGATTGTTCGTTCTTTGGAGGCGGCCCTGAACTTGAATCGACTTGGGGGCCAACAGGGATCCCAAGATCGCTGTGAGATTATTCTTTACCGCTCTTCCCCCAGTCTCATGGCCAACTGGGTAGAGCCTTGTCAGTCTTTGCTGCGCTGGATAGATACCCGCCCCTTGAGCAATGGAATGTCTTTTAGCGAAGGATTGGCCCAGATGGGACAGCCGATGGTCTGGTCGGAGGGGATATTTGTCCGGGGCCTGATGCCAGAGGATCTGCAGGAGTTGGAATCCGGTTCACCTCCAAGTGAAGTGCCGATCCCTTTTCATTCTTTTCGGGATCCGCGTGTGGTGCTGCATACTCCGGCGCAGGGGCAATCAGGGGATGGTGCTCCGTACCTTGCCGCTCGCGTTGTTGCTACGCAACGCTTGAGCGACAGCGGGATGGAGTCCTCACAAGAACACTTTTTGGAGGCTCGGCTGGAATTTTGTCTGATGCCCCCACATCCCTATGCGCTGTTGCGGCAGGGGCAGCCCTTTATACTGAAGGATACGCAGCGGGATCCCTTGTTTCCCGATTTGGGAGCAGAAATCACTGAGCGGTTGCGAGCCCTGTTTCAGGTCTTGGCGATTCGCAGCATGGCCTTGATCCCGATTCGTCAGGATGGGGAGTTGATCGGCACCATTGCCCTGATCACCTCTCCTCAGCCGCGGGAGTTTCGCCCAGAGGAATTGTCTCTGGCCATGGCCGTGGCTGAGCAAGCGGGGATTGCCCTTAAGCAAGCCCAGCTGTATGAGCAAACCCGCATCTCTGCGCAGCGGGAGAGCCTTCTCCGCCAGGTTGCCCAACGCCTCAGCGCTACCTATGACCCTCATCAGGTGGTGCAGATTGCCCTGGAAGGCATGGCGGATGCTTTGCAGGTGAGTCAATGTTGCTTTGTGGCGTTGCCGAATTCCCAGGCTGCCGGGTTGTCCCCTCGTACAGCTGCTGGGGATTCCTCCTCTTCTACTCCGCCTAGGGTAACTCTCCAGATCCTGCAGGAGTATCGCCGTCAACCGGGGATCCCTTCTCGTTTGGGAGAGGTCATCCCCCCTGAGTTGAGCCGGCTGCTCCTGGAGAATTGTTATGGCAAGCGGGATACTCTGCGGGTTGAGAATGTGGAGCAGTCTCCATTGCCCGCCGAGACCCGGCAGCATCTGCTGCAAGCCGGGATCCACTCCTTGCTGTGTGTGCCCATGACTACCGATGCCAATTTGGCTCGACAAGGTGCAGAGCATCATCAGGTGGCAGGCGTTCTCTGTGCTTTTATTTCATCAGCAGAAGCCGGCGGGACCCGTGGCACCTTCACCCGCTCCGTTCGCCTGAGCGGGACGGAGTCCTCAGAGGCTAGAGTGTCCGTTCCCGTGAGCGGGACAGAGTCCTTCAGTGATACAGATTTGGTGAAGGCACTGGCCGATATTGCAGCCGTGGGGCTGCAACGGGCCTTGTTTTATGAACGGGTACGGCGGCAGGAAGCAACCGCAGCAGCCCTGCGGGGTCTCGCGGAGGGACGGGAAGCAGAAAGCCGTCGCCTAGCAGCCGATCTCCATGACCAAACTCTGGCGGATCTGGGGGCCTTATCCCGGCAGATTCAAGAGCTTTCCAGGGATCCCACCCTTGGGCAATCAGGTCGGGAGCAATTGCAGGCCATGAGCGCTCAACTGCGGGAGACCATTACCGAGTTGCGAGGTATTGTGGAGGATTTGCAACCCACTGCCATGCGGGCCTTTAACCTGGGGCCGGCCCTGCACAGCCTCCTGGAACGTGCAGCCCAACGCTCCCCTCATCCCCTGGTTACCCGTTTTGATAATCGCGCCGATGGGCTGCTCTCCCAACTCAGCACCACCTGTCAAAGCAGCCTTTTCCGTATTGTGCAAGAAGCCCTAAACAACATTATCAAACATGCCGGTGCTCAACGCATTGATGTCACCATCCAGCCGCGAGCCTTGGGAACAGATACCCCCCTAGCCAGAGAGGAGGGTGCCCTTTCGGCACCCCAGCAGCTCTACACCCACTTGGAGTTAAAAATCATTGATGATGGCCGGGGTATGCCGCAATTGAACAATGAAACGGATCCTACTGCTCTGCCAAGCGTTGGACATGGATTGCTGAACATGCGTTACCGGGCGGAATTGATCGGGGCAACGATTACTTGGCGCAACCGCCGCTTTGGCAGTGGCACGGTGGTGGAGTTGCTCGTACCCTTGCCGCCATCACACCCTTAACCTACTCATTGCACAGCTGGGATTGATCAGCTGGGCCTCCTTGTCCCTAGTTGTCCAGCTGAGGGCTAGTCCATCATACAGATAGGCTGGGTGGAAAAAATAACCCGCCTCGGCTCCCAATCTCGGCACAGCGCATTTTTTTGTATCACAGCCTCTGCAGGAGCAAGCCGTCATCCAAGGCCCCATTTGGTTGCAAGTGCATAAGGGATCCCCCCTCAACTTGGGTTCTGCTCTAGAAGTTGGGTAAGGGCTCTAGTGTTTGATCGGTTACTGGGATTTTAACAGCCAGACACCCGAGCGGTGGCATCGATACTTTCAGCGAACATGGGCTTATCTGCAGAGTTAGGCTCCTCTTCCAATCACAGATTAAGATCGAGAGCTAGGCTGACCAGAGGAAGAATCCATGCGGGTGGAGTTTCGGGAATGTGATCCAGCCAATCTCTGGATCTGGTTTGAATTTTCAGATCCGCCGGTAGAAGCAGAACTGGAGTACCTCAACGAAGTGTTGGAATCTTGGTATGTGCTGGGCAAGCTGGGGGGGTTCAATGCCGAGTTCCTAATTGCTCAAGAAGCTGATGTGGAGTTGAGCTATCTGGAGTACCCCAATGAGTCGGATCCCTTGCCTTCCTTGATGCACAATATGGGATCCCTGGAAAAGCAAGGAAATTGGGCCCGCTGCTGGTTTGATTTAGGTACCGTCGATGCTTTGGCGTTGGATGTGTTGATCAATGCTTTGCGCACCCTTAGCCTAGAGTACATTAACCTGGTGCGGGTGATTATCGGTGGGCAAAATGAAGACTGGCCCACTGCTGAGCTGGAGGAAACCGCTCACTACGACTACAACAACTACAACGGTTACGTCCAGGATCACCGAGAAGAAGATTTAGCGTAGTCTCCTGCTCTTGGCCACCCTACTCCAGTCGCGTGAGCGGGACAGAGTCCAAATAGCCCAGCTCCTGCATGCGCTGCACCAACTCGCTATCACTCTCTACATCTACCTTGCGGGGTGCTATGCTGGGCCGACGGGACTCCGCCCAGTTTATCCACCGTCTTAACTCCTGCTGCAGTTGAGCCAACCAGGTTTGGGGAGACAATTGGCCGGGATCTGCTTGGGGATCCCAGTGGCCTGCCAAGAGGAGATCCCGCAGCTCTGCCGGGTCCTGGCTCAAATCATAGAGACTGGAGCGTTCTCCTGTTTGGATCAACTTGATCATGCCTTCGTAAAGGGCACGGCGGGTATCGTAACAGGCTCGTTCCCGCAGCAGCTGGTCATTCCGGTTTTCCATGGCACGAATCAAAAGATGAGGCGGGAAGGCTTCGCTCAAGACGGTTCCCTGTTCTGGGTCTTCTCCGGCAAGGGTGCGGGCTAGGCTCAGACGAGCAATCTCGCGGCGGATCTTCAGGCTGACCTGGAAAGGGCGGTTTTGGCTTAAAGACAGACTGGGACTAAAGCCTGCTGCTTCCAGAAGGGTATGAAACAGCCGGCGGGTGGAAACCGGTGTGGTAATCCGTTGTCCGGCAGGAAGATGACCAGGATACCGCAGCAGCAGCGGCACTCGGATCAGCTCTTCGTAAACCACAAAGGCATGGCCAACAAACCCATGTTCCCCTAAGCCCTCTCCGTGATCGGCTACCACCGCAACTAGGGTGTTTTCCTCCAGGCCGGTGCTACGTAGGGTTTCAAAGACGGATCCCAGCAGGTGATCTTGATAGGCCACTTCTGCATCGTAGATATCGCTGAGCACCTGGGCCTGTAGCGGTGAGAGCGGCTCCGGCAGGGGGGCCATCCAACGGTAGGGCTGGCTGTTGTACTGGCGCAAAAAATCGCGGGCAGCACGGTTGCTTTTGAAATAGGGAGCAAATTTCTGCACAAAGGGTTCCGGTGGCCAGTAGGGCAGGTGGGGCTCCATTAAATTGACAAAGCAAAAGAAGGGGCGGGCCGGAGAACGGGGATCCGACTGCCGGCGGGCCATCTGCTGCAAGTACCGATTCAAATCGGCAATGGAAGCCGCCGTATTGCCTTTAAAGTTCACCAAGCGGGTCCAGAGGGGTGCCAGCCAGGGCTGCAAAGCCAGCTGAAACAGCCGATCGGAGCGAGCAAAGGCGTTTTGGATAGGGTAGGAGAGCTTGCGCCAAAACTGGGTATAAGCAGCTATCAGCCGATTGAAGGGCTGGGGCAGAGGGTTGCCTTCGGCGGGGCGGGTGGGCAGGGCGCCGCCGTAGTTGTAAAAGGTTTCAAATCCGCGTCTGAGGCCGTTTTTGAGGATCCCCACCAAGGGGTTATTGCAAAAGCCCACCGTTGTATAGCCGCTGAGCTTGAGCAGCTCTGCCAGGGTGGGGAAAGAGGGGCTGAGCTCAACATCCGCCTGTACCGTCTGGTGGGTGCTGGGGTATTCCCCGGTAAACAGGGAAGCATGGGAGGGGATCGTCCACTGGGCCGGGGCGATGGCCCGTTCGAACAGGGTAGATTCTGCCGCCAGCCGATCCAAGTTGGGGCTGGTAGGGGGGCGCTTGGCCCGCTCCTCCCCAGACCAGTAGCAGGAGAGGCGATCCGCCCGCTGGGTATCCAAGACAATCAGCAGAATGTTCGGACGCTCTCTGGAGCCGGCATTGACTCTTTCTTGAAGATTCACCACGCACTCACCCAAAACTTTTTTTAGAGTATCCTGAACAGCCCCTGGCTGGCCTTCCTGTCAGGGTATTCTCAAGGCAGCGTGAATTGGGTTTGGCTATTGCCCCGCACCTGAGCGGTGTTGGTTTGCCAGTCCAGAAGGGCTTGGTTACCGCTAATGGTGAGGGTTTGGCCCGGCTGCCGGTAGCGGACATTGCCTCTGGCCTGCAGCTGGGTGGAGCCGATGCGCCAAAGGATTTCCTGCGCTTCGATTTCTTGGCCGGTTTTTTCCGCCTGACCTGTTACATTCTCCAACAGGCGTAGCTCTGTAAAGGGCACTTGGGTAAGCAGCCGTTCACCCTTGAGGCGCAGGGCCTGTTCGGGAGCATAGACCGTTACCTTCCCCAGCGCTTGGACTTCCCCGCTGGCAATCTGCCAAAGCAAGCGCGTGGCTGTCAACTCCAATCTGGGATCCTGATACTCCGCTTGTATGGGTTGTTCAGGATTCAGGTTCTGCAATTCCATTTGATCTCGGCCAAAATCGATCACTAGCCGCTCCCCCCGCAGGGATCCCCGTCGATCCAGCAGTTCAATCTGGACTTGCCCATTGGCTTGTAGGAGGCGTTCCTCCGGCAGCCACTCCACCTGCTCTGCTTGCAGCCGCAGGTTATCCCGTTCCGATTCCACTTGCACTTGGCCGGTCAATTCCAGTCGCCGTTCGCTGGGGTAGACGGATCCCCGTTCGGCCCGGGTACGGATGGCACGGTTGTTGGTATCAAACAATTCTCCTTCAATCAATTGCAGATGAGCAGACCCCAAGCGCACCTCGGTTCTGTTGTCGTTATCCTCAGCGGCTGCGTATTCTGCCAGGCGAGCTTGTAGGCGCCACAGGATGCTGCCATCGGGTTTGGCTTCTGTGAGGGTAATGTTTTCGTAGATCAGCTGGGGAGGGGAAACAGGTTCAGGAGAAGGGGAATCCTCGCGGGATGGAGGTTCTGGCCCACCACACCCTAAGAGTATACTCACCCAGGTGACAACCCCAAGTAAACCCACCATCCGCAAAGGTATTGGCTGCATTAAACCTCCCTGGCTCTTTCATCCCTCATCGCTACCCTAGCCTCTGGAGCAAGAGCAAGGGATCCCTCAGCCGTTTGCTTTTCTTGGCCAATCCCTGAGTTGGATCCCCGCTCAGGTGGATCCCGTGTCATTACCCGTGTCATTATCAAGGCAACATCACTACCCATGACATCAGTGTGAGTCATCTGTTGCAGCTTCTCATCTATGGCCTGGTCTTGGGCAGCATTTATGCTCTGGGGGCGATCGGGGTTTCCCTGACTTTTGGCATTTTGCGCTTTGCCAATTTTGCCCATGGAGATTTGATGACCTTGGGGGCCTACTTTTGTTTGAGTTTTGTCTCCCTGGGTTGGCCGATTGCCCTGGGTGGGATCCCGGCGGCCCTGGCTACCGCACTCTGTGCTGTGGTGATCGATCAGCTCATTTACCGACGTTTGCGCCGGGAGGCACCGGTGATTTTGCTGATTTCCTCCTTTGGTGTGGCCTTAATTTTACGCAGCTTGGTGCAAATCTTCTGGGGCCCTAACAACCAGGTGTACCGCAGCGGTATTCAGCTGCCCTGGCGGCTGTGGGGTTTACGCCTCAAGCCCGATTGGGTGGTGATCCTGCTGGGGACAACCCTCTTGGTGGTGGCGCTACATGTTTTTCTGCAACGGACAAGGGTGGGTAAGGCGATGCGAGCCATGGCCGATAACTTTGATCTGGCCAGGATCACCGGCATTGATACGGAAGGGATTATTCTTTGGACCTGGGCCATTGGTGCGGCTTTGGCCTGTGCTGCCGGCATCTTCTTGGGTATGGATACCCGTTTGCACCCGACCATGGGTTGGCGGTTGCTGTTGCCGGTCTTTGCAGCAGCCATTTTGGGGGGAATTGGCCGTCCCTATGGAGCCATTGCTGGAGGGTTGGTCATCGGTGTAGCGGAAGAACTCTCCACACTAGTGATTAACCCGGCCTACAAGACGGGGGTTGCTTTTGCCATTTTGGTGCTGATGTTAATTGTGCGGCCTACCGGCTTGTTGGGAGGGCGGGCCTGATGCTCAACTACAGCATTTTCTTTCTGATTCTGGTTGGCATTTACGGTGTGTTGGTGTTGGGCCTAAATGTACAGTGGGGCTACGCCGGCATGTTCAACATCGGCGTGGGTGCTTTTTTTGCGGTGGGAGCCTATGCCAGCGCCATTGTCACCACTCCCTTAAGCAGCGAGCACTTGGGGGGTTTTGGTTTGCCCTTTTGGGTAGGGTTTCTCATGGCTGTGGCCGCTGCGGGCTCGATTGCTTTCTTGATCGGCTTGATTACCCTCAACCTACGCTCCGATTACTTGGCCATTGCCACCATTGGTATTGCCGAGATTATCAGCCAGATTCTCAGAAATGAGCGCTGGCTCACCAACGGGGTGCGCGGCATTACCCGCATCCCCCGCCCTTTCCGCGGTTGGATCCCGGGTCAGGATACGCTGCTCTACCTGGGGTTGGTGCTGCTGATTTTGCTGGTGGTGTACTGGGCCAGTGAGCGGGCCTATTGCTCCCCTTGGGGGCGAGTGTTACGGGCAATTCGAGAAGATGAACCGGCGACAATGGCTGCAGGAAAAAATGTGCTGAAGTTTCGCCTGCAAGCTTTTGTTCTGGGGTCGATGCTCATGGGCCTGGCAGGAGCTCTTTATGCCCATTTTGTCAATTTCATCAGCCCGGAAGCCTTTCAACCGGAGTTTGCCACCTTTATCGTTTGGGTGATGCTGATTGCCGGGGGCAGTGGCAACAATCGCGGGGCGCTGCTAGGGGCACTGGTGATCTGGGGGGTGTGGTCAGGGAGCGAGCTGTTGACCAACCGCTTGCCGGCCCAATGGACGACACGGGCCGGTCCTGTGCGGGTCTTGTTGATCGGGATCCTGCTGCAGGTGATTCTTTTAACTCGCTCCCAGGGTTTGCTGCCGGAACGCCCCCCTAAGCCGATTTGGCTCCCGTCGGCGGGCCGCAGGCAGGACCTCTCCCCCAAGCGGGATCCAGCAGAGTAGGATCGGGGCAGCTCCCACGCTTGTCGATGTGTTGTAAGCAACCTAACTCCCCGCCACCATGACCTCGCACCCTAAGGAAATTGACCCATCGTTGGACTTAAGCCCAGAGGTTTCCACTGGTCATCTAGGGATCCCGACCACTCCCATCAAGGAAGGCTATGCTTTGCCGGATCACTATTTCAACCGGGAGCTGAGCTGGATTGAGTTTAACGCCCGGGTTTTGCATGAGGCCCTGGATGCACGCACGCCCCTGCTGGAACGATTGAAGTTTCTGGCTATTTTCGAGACCAACTTGGACGAGTTTTTTATGGTGCGGGTGGCGGTGATTCGCCGCCAGTTGGAGACGGGGGTGTTGGCCTTGACGCCGGATGGACTGACGCCTCAGCAGCAGTTGCGGCAGATCTCCCAGCATCTGCGGCCTTTGATTCAGAAGATGCACCATTGCTTCCGGCAAGATATCTTACCCAAGCTGGCGGAGCAGGGGATCCACATTCGGGATTTTTCTGATCTGGCCGAGTCGGAACGGCAGGAGCTGCGGGACTACTTTGAGAGTCGCGTGTTTCCGGTGCTCACTCCTTTGGCAGTAGATCCAGGGCATCCCTTCCCTTACATCTCCAACCTCAGCCTCAGTTTGGCGGTAGTGGTACGGGATCCGGAAACCGGTCGGGAGCACTTTGCCCGTGTGAAGGTTCCCAGTACCTTACCTCGCTTTGTACCCCTGCAGGATGGACTGAGTTTTGTGCCCTTGGAGCAGGTGATTGCCCACAACTTGGAGTCCCTGTTTATCGGTATGGAGGTGCTGGAATACTATCCTTTCCGCATCACCCGCGATGCCGATTTGGAGATCCAAGAGGATGAAGCGGACGATCTGCTCTCCGCCATTCAAGAGGAGCTGCGCAAACGTCGCTTTGGCTCGGTGGTGCGCATGGAGATCGCTAGCCACATGCCGATGGCCATCCGTCAACGCCTGTGCGAAGAGATGCGCCTCGATGGTGACTCAGTCTATGCGGTGGATGGGCTCTTGAATATGGGGGGGCTGATGGCCTTTATGAACCTGGATCGACCGGACTTGAAGGATTCCCCCTGGGGGCCGGTCACCCCTGTCCGCCTGCGCACACCCTCGGTCAGCGATGATCCGGTGGATATCTTCTCTATTATTCGGGAGGGGGATCTGCTGGTGCATCACCCCTACGATTCTTTTAGTGCCAGTGTGGAGCGTTTTTTGGAAGAGGCCGCCAATGATCCGCAGGTGCTGACCATTAAGCAAACCCTTTACCGCACATCCGGTGATTCGCCAGTGGTGGGATCCCTGATTCAGGCGGCAGAAAATGGCAAGCAGGTGGCGGCCCTGGTGGAGCTGAAGGCCCGTTTCGATGAAGAAAACAATATCCTCTGGGCCAAAAAGCTGGAAAAAGCTGGGGTGCATGTGGCCTATGGCCTACCAGGTCTGAAAATCCATTGCAAATTGGCTTTGGTGGTGCGCCAAGAAGGGGGATCCCTGCGGCGCTACTTGCACATCGGCACCGGCAACTACAATCCCAAAACCGCCCGCATCTATACCGATCTGGGCCTATTTACCTGTGATGAGACCCTGTGCCATGATGCCACTGATCTGTTCAACCTACTAACGGGCTACTCACGGCAACGGCAGTTCCGCAAGCTGCTGGTAGCCCCTAGAACCCTACGCCAGGGGATGGAAGCCCTGATCCGACGGGAGATCCGCCATGCTCAGGCGGGCAAAACCGCCCGCATCATCGTCAAGGTCAATTCGTTGGTGGATCCACAGATGATCCAGGTGCTTTACGAAGCCAGCCAAGCAGGGGTGGAGATTGATTTAATCGTGCGGGGGATGTGTTGTCTGAAGCCGGGGATCCCCGGCCTAAGCGAGCATATCCGCGTGATTAGCATTATTGGGCGCTTTTTGGAGCACTCGCGCATTTTTTATTTCTACAACGATGGCCAAGAAGAGTACTTGATGGGCAGTGCTGACTACATGACCCGCAATTTGGATCGGCGGGTTGAGGTGGTTACTCCTGTGGAGGATCCCTTGTTGCAGCAGGAGCTAAAGGCGATTTTGGACATTTGCTTAAGTGATAACCGGCAAGCCTGGGAGCTGCGCCCAGATGGCAGTTATGTGCAGCGACAACCGCGGCCAGGAGAAGAAGTGCGCGCTACTCACCAGCGCTTGATGGAGCGCTCCGCCGGTCGGATTTAAGGCTGGGGGGATGCCCGGTAGAAAACAGGGATCCTGCCCATGGCCGAGCGGATCCCTAGAGGTGGTTAAGCCACAGATACAGCTTTTTTTCATCAGAAGTACCGAAGAAGTACTGACGCGGTAGCGACACAGTATCCATACAACCCGTGCAAAGAAATCAATGCCCAACCAAGAGCCTTGACCCGGTGCACGGCAAGCCCCGCCGTACCGCTACGCGGGCGCAAGCTAACAGGCCGGGGAGGAGGTCAAAACCTCATGCTCTGCATCAACTCAGCAAGAACTGTAGGACCTAGAGTTGAGTGGCCTTAGCAGCCTCAGCTTCCTCTTGCCCCAACGCCATCACCCGCTCGCTGGCCTCTAAAGAAGACTGTAAACTCTCTAACTTTTGACGGCTAGAGCGGTTTAACGCAGCTTCGATACCGTTCACCAACAGCTGATCCAAAGAGAAAACTCCCCCACCATTTATGGTGAAGGCCAAGAAGATGGCCGCGTAAATGGCCGATAGCTCCAGGTAAGGAATGCTGAAGCCCGCCACCTTAATGTGGTGAAACATGGCCACAGCCATGGTGCTAAATAAACCCAAGGCTGCTACACGGGTAAACAAGCCTAGCGCTACCATCGGCGCAGCGATCAACTCGGTTAAGGCAGCTACGTAGGAGAAGAAGATCGGGAAAGGCAAGCCAATAACCTCAACATAGGCTACGGCAAACCCTTCGATATCAGCCAATTTGTCAAGGCCGTTGTGAATCATGAATAGCCCTGCTACCACCCGCAGAACTGCCCAACCCAGTTGAGACCAGCGCAGGGTCACACTGTCCCGTCTTAAAACCGATGCCAGCAGCACCGGCAACCGCTGCATGAGTGCCATGATGAGAAAACCTGCAATGCAAAGAGATGTTAACTATTATAACGATTCTAAATTTGTGTAACAAGTTGAGCTCAGCCGGGAGCTTGGACAAACGTTTCCTCGGTAGGCTGCTGTACTGAGCTCATCAACACCTGTGCACGTGAGTCGCGATTTCACTACTCCAGGCAGTCAGGCGAATCCCTAGACCGAAGTCAGACTCTGGGGTAGAGGCCTGACCGACCGTGGCCTTACTCAGACTCTACTTACTAGATCCTGGAGATCTTGTTGTCTGCTCTTCGGGATTGAACCGGTAGCCGGAAGCCACGGCCAAAGCCTCCAGAGAGCGAACCCCTGTGTAGGTGCGACCGTTAATGATCCAGGTGGGGTAGCTGGTGATACCGGCCTCATTGCACTCTTGCGCCTGGGGTGTACCCGGGCCATTGGGGGAGCACTCTACATAGGGCACCTCGGCAAAAGCTGACCCAAATAGATCCTTTTGATCAAGGCAATGGGGGCACCAGTAAGCCCCGTACATCGTGCCACCTATTTCCCGCAAGTGGGCAGCCAACCCGAGAGCAAAGGGGCTAGGGGGAGGCACTTGATTGGCATACACTCCAATGGTGGCGATCAAGGTCAATACGCTCACTAGGATGTAGCCGAAGCCCATCTTGCCCCAATCTAGCCAGCGGTGACCCAACACCGTCACCAGCCACAGCCCTGCCACCAAGAGGATGGCTGCTGTGCAATACATGCAAAACTGCCGCAGCACCGCCACCATCAGGTAGAGCATGTACATCTCAAAGGCGGTCATGGCGGAAATCAAGCCAAACAAAGCCGGCCAGCGCCACTGCTTCACCCAGGGGATCCCATCGGGAAGCAAAGCCAGTGCCAAGACTGCCAAAAAGCCCAACAGACCCACGGCAGCTGTCGGGATGCCGAGAAACTCTGCCCAACGGCTGGAGAGCACCAAATCGCAGCCCCCATCTCCGGTGCAGAAGGCGGCAGGTTGCGCCGTTAGCTTGCTGTAGGTGAGGTAAGCTGTCAACAGGGATCCCAACCCTGCCAGAACTGCCAAAAGGGTACGGGAATGGCGGTGCAGCCACGGCTCTTCCTGGGTTTTAAGGTAGTAGGCCATCAGATTTGGACGGTCGGGGCAACTCAACACTCCCGATTATAGTAGGGGTAGGTTGGCCCCGTCCTTGGCCTGGGCTCAGAAGGGTCTGTTGTCCGCCGTACTTGGGCCGCCAGCTCATCCCCTAGAGGCAGTGTTTCTAACCGGGATCCCACCCCTTGACCTGACCTCGGTCGATCGCAGAGGCTCCAACGGCGATGGAAGTAACGAGCCAGATCCTTTTCCGCCAAAGCCAGATAGACCGGGCGACCATGGGGGCAGGTATGGGGGTTAAGGGTACGCTGCCAAGCATCTAGCAACTGCTGCATCTGCTCCAAGGTGAGGGCTACCCCATTGCGGAGGGCACCCCGACAGGCCACCATCACCTGCGCCGCCTGCAAATCTTGACAGTGGCTCAGTTCCCACAGGGATCCTTGAATTTCTTCAGGATCTTCCTGCACCAAAGCTAGGGGAATCCGTCGCAACCGATGGACGTGGGGGCCAAAGGGTTCCGGCTCCAACCCTAAGTGCTCCAGCTGTTGCAAAGCCTGCGCTGAAAGACCCTCCAGGATGAGCGGAAAATCCGGTTCCACCCACTGCCAGTGCTGTTGTAGATACTCGTAGCGCACTCGCTCGTGGGCCAGGTGTTGCTCCACCAGCCACAACCCCTGCGGGTGTTCCGTCAGGATATAGGTCTGGTGCAGTTGCGCTAGAGCCTTGAGAGGGGGTAGGGATCCCGCTCCTGTTGGGGCTGTCTGGACAGTTGCCCCCTGAGAAGCGAAAGAGGAGAGCCGATAGGGTTGCTTGGCCTCGCTGGCCCGCATCAGTTGAAGCGCACGGCGGCTGCTCAGTTCGGATCCGCTCTGCAGTAAGTCTTTTACATGTTGGTGTAGCTGCTCCTGGCGGGTGGCCAGATCCTGTAAGTAAAGTTCACTTTTGGCCGGGTGACGATTCCAGTCCACCTGCTCAGGCGGTAGACGCAGATGCACCACTGCCAGTGGGTAGCGGTGGCGGGGCAAGGTGCCCTGAAACCGCGACTGGATCACCCCTTGCAACTCCGGCAGATGAACAAAGCGCCCGTTCACCGCCAGCCGGATCCAGTCGGGTCGAGGACGATGCACCCGATCCGGTAAACCCAGCAGCAGTTCCCAATCAGCTTCCTGTTGCTGTAGCCGTCGGTAGCGCAAATCAGAGGGATCCAGGTGGGGCAACCGTTGCAATAGAATGTCCTGTAGGTTTTCTCCTGGCCAGAGGCTGAGGAGCAAGCGCTCCTCCTGATAAAACTGCCAACTGAGGGTGGGATGAGCCAGGGCCGCATTCTCCAGCAACATGGGGAGTGAGCGGGTGGGGGATGGTGTCTGACGACGCAAGGGCCACTCCGAAAAGAGATCGGCCACCGTAACCACTGTTCCCAGAGCTGTGGCTGCCGGTTGCTTGTGGGTGAGGCATCCTTCCCGGTTGTAGACAGCCCTCCAGCCATGGGGATCTGACCGGTGCCAAGTTTGTAGGCTCAGGGATCCCAAGCGGGCCAAGCTGTGTAAGGCTTCCCCGCGAAACCCCAGGGTAGAGGGATCCCGTTTGCTGCTGGTGTATCGTTGCGCCACCTGCTCCAGTTGAGAAGCTGGGATCCCTTGGCCATTGTCCCCAACCCGGATTTGCCAGCACTGGGGCCAAACCTCCACCTGAATGCGGGTGGCCTGGGCATCAATAGCATTTTCCACCAGCTCCCGCACAGC
>CALFBB010000008.1 GCA_937944885.1 uncultured cyanobacterium | reverse complement strand
ACAACATCCTGTCTTGCGGGAGGGAAATCTGGCCAGAGAAGGGCGGGGCACGTCCGGATGACCCGTGGTTCGAACCGCGTGGGCGGTCGGAAGCAGGAACCTGTCGTTCGCTTCAGCGGGAGGGAGTCCCTAGCGACTCAGGAGTGGCTCAATACCACCGCAGTAGGAATCTCCGACCTTTAGGTCAGGGAGGATGTCAAATTCACAATCCCGCTCTTTATGACTGCAGCAGCCGGTTGGCAATGGTCAGGATAGGAGGCTTTTGAGTGAAATGGGGCAAGAGATCCAGCCAAACTGACCCATCTGCCCTAGTTTTTTGTACAGTGACGGCAGGTGAGTTGGGTCCCGTCGGTTCCAACCGGGCGGGCTGCGGTGTGTAAAGGTGGTGTGAGATCTCAACAATGCGAAGCATTACCATTGCCAAATCGGCTATGCAACGGGTGAAGTCCATGATGCAAAAATCCCTGCGTTCTGTGTCCACTTCCCCTCGCCGTAAACCCCCGCCGATAGGGCGGAGTCTTTGCACGGTGGGAAGCTTGTTGATTTTGCCCCTGATATTTTCAGCTCTACCTGCTTGGGCCTTAACCTTGGTGGCCCGTCCGGATCTGCGCACCCTCAAGCGAGCAGAAGTGATACGGGTGGTGAATTACAACACCTTAGTGGTTCAGATGGAAGGGGAGCTGGATTTGCGACTGGTGCAGCTGATTGGGATTGAGCCTCTGCCGGAGCGGATCAACCCCGATTGGACGGAGTTGCGGGGAGAAACCCCTTTAGCAGTTTACAATGCCGGTCAATACCTGCAAACAGCTTTAGTGGGTCGTCAGGTGTTCTTGGAACCGGATGCAGCCTTGCCCCCTGCCCCGATATTGCCCGCCTATGTTTGGCAGGCCAATACCTTGATCAATCAGGAAATGTTATTTTTGGGGCATGGCCGATTATCACCGCAGGTCAATGGCCTGAAATATGGCACCCTTCTTGCTGAAGCTGCGGCTGCTGGAGAAAGACAAGGGCGGGGTTACTGGACACCCTACGGACCTCGTTAGACATTAGATAGTGGTGCCGGAGATAGTGGTGCCGGGGGCCAAACTTGCAAAGGTAGGCTAAAAGGCTTTCCCCCTAACCGGGATCCCTTACAGCAGCGAAGAAACTTGGAAGCCAGGGGAATAGGGAAAAACCCTAGTTTTTCTAGATCTTGAGCTGGTTAGGATTTACCCTACAATGCCTGCGGAGACGGTCTAACGGGGGCTGGGCCAACCCAATCTGGTTAAGGGTTTGTGAAACAGGAATCTTTGACCCTACCCGTTAGGGTTGGGGGGAGAGCGTCAAGATTTTAGGGAATCATAGGCCTGGGAAGTTTGCTTAAAGGCGGGGATCCCCTCCAATGGGGTGAGGTTTTCCCCTATGATGTCACGGCTGAGCTCGCTACCGTAGAGGCAGGGTGAGAGGGATCCGTGAGCAGCCATCGCTTACCGTCTTTGTTACAGTCTCTGTGGGCTGAGCTGCCCCTGCCGGAGTGGTTACCTGCTGCGGGGGAGCGGTCTTGGCAGCAGACGGTAGCTGCCCTTATTCGACTGTGGCAGGAAGTCGGTCAGTTTGGCGCGGTTCTTAGCGGGCCGGTCTCTTGGTTACCTCCCTGGGTGGTACGGGATCCCTTGCCCAAGTTACCGGTGCCCATCGATACCTTGGAAACAACCGGAACAACCCCATGGGATCCAGGTCGAGAAGCGCCTTGGCTGTTTACCCCTGATTTGTCCCCAGAATCGATCCTCACCCCTGGTCAGACGGTGATCCCCTTATTGCCACGGGATCCGCTGGTGGAGGAGCCTTTTTTGCTGCTGATTACCCCTGTTTTTTCGGCAGTGGCAGCCCAAGGGCAACACCCCCACACCCGGCAAGCGGGCATGATGATCTCGTTTGAGCCGCAGGTGGTGCATCGGGCTTGGCAGAGCTTGGAGCAGCGGGTGCAGCAGGGGCGGCCTGATCAATTGCCCCTGTGGCAAGGTTTGGCCAAGCGATATCCGCTGAGGGAGCCTCATGTGCGGGTTTTGGCCCGCTTCAGCAGCTTATTGATCCTGGGAAACTCGGCAGAATTAGGATCCCAACCTGCTCGGCTGCCGCCGGCTACCCTGGCAACAAGTGACACAACCGATGAAGGGGTGACTTCCCCGCAGCCAGAACCTGCTAGGCCAGAGGTGGGTTCCTCCTCAAACCCGATGTCATCTGGGCAAAAGCGCTCTGCCAGGGCTGCATCCTCACCGGCACAACCTGACCCATTGCCTCACCCCGATAAAGGTCTTTCGGAAGCAGAATTGTTGCGGGCCTTGATCCATGAGGTACAAACCCCCCTCAGCACCATTCGCACCTTGGCCAGCTTGATTTTGAAACGTCGCGATCTGCCCCCGCGGGTGCGGGACTACGCCGAGAAGATCGACCGCGAGTGTACCGAGCAGATTAACCGCTTTAGCCTCTTCTTCCAAGCAACTGAAACAGTGATGCCTACCGCCGAGACAAGGGAGGGACGCCGCTTACAGTTGGAACCGATTGCTTTGGTGGATTTGGTCCGACAAAATCTACCTCGCTGGCAGGAACAGGTGGAACGACGCGGCTCCCGCTTTGAGCTGCAGATCCCCGATGAGTTGCCGGACGTGGTCAGTGATCCGAAAGCCTTGGAAGCAGTGCTGTTTGGCATGATCGACCGCATCGCCCGGAGCACACCGGCGGGTAGCCAGATTCGGGCTCAGTTGGTCAGCGCCGGCGATTTGGTCAAGCTCCAGTTTCAGGTGAATACCCCTGGGATCCCTGCTGCTGCCGGTGAAGTCAAATCTCCGCAGGCCATCGGTCAGTTGTTGGTCTTGCAACCGGATACGGGTGCGGTTAGCCTCAGCATCCCTGTGACCCGAACTCTGTTTCGCGCCCTGGGGGGCTATTTAACCGTGCGCCATCGCGCCCATCAGGGGGAGATCCTCAACATCTACTTGCCCCGTCAGTTGTGAACCGGGATCCCAGCAAAAGTGGCAGATTGGAGGGGAGATGGGGCTAGGATCGATCTGCTAGCTCAGGGGCTAGGTAATCGAGAGATGGTTGTCCATGCCAAGAGTCAGGAAAAGTGTTGAACAAGAGGGAGAGCCAGAGTCCGTCTGTGGGGCTGAGGGGGGAAGAGATCCCCTGCCCGCCTCATCAGCGACAACACTCCCTTCACGGCAGCTCTCCACATTGCTACACGAGGTGCGCAATCCCTTGACTGCCCTCAATACCTTGGCCAAGTTATTGCAAAAACGCCTGCCCCCAGAGGACCGCAACCACTGGATCGGTCTCAGTATTGAGCAGGAGTGCAAGCATTTACAGAATTTGCTCCTGGAGTTTGAGCGCTCGGACGGGCTGCTCGGTACTCTGCAGGTAGAGCCTCTCTCCTTAGCCGAGTTGCTGCGGGAGTGGATCCCGGTGTACCAGGCTGTGGCAGAAAGCCAAGGCCACCACTTTCAAGCAGAGATTCCCTCGCCCTTGCCCTTGATGCAAGCGGATGCACGGGCGCTGCGGCAGATCCTAGACAATCTCATTGACAACGCCTGCAAGTACACCCCCAGCCCCGGCCAAATTCGGTTAAAAGTCAGGCTGCAACCGGATATCTCGCCCAAGAGGGTGGAAATCTGCATTTGTGACAACGGCCCCGGCATTCACCCGGAGAATCTGGAGCGCATTTTTGATCCCTTTTTTCGGGTGGATCCCTCCAAACCGGGGCAGGGCTTGGGCTTGGCCATCAGCCGCGACCTGGCCACCCAGATGGGGGGACACCTATGGGTGGATACTCAGGGTGACCAAGAGCCTGGCCAACAGGGATCCTGTTTCTGTTTAAGCTTACCTTTGGCTAACAGTTAGCTTGTTTGGATTAATGAAGGAGCTGTGTGATGCCCAAAGACCCCATCCCCCCAACGCGAACCGATTCTCCTGCTACCGAAGCACCGGCACGTGTGATGTTAGTGGACGATGAACCGGGCTTACGGGATGCAGTACAAGCCTATTTAGAAGACAGTGGCTTTGAGGTGATCCCGGCTGCCAATCCGCAGCAGGCTCTGCAACTGCTCAGCACAGCCCAGCCGCAACTGATCATCTCCGACATTATGATGCCGGGTATCGACGGTTATCAATTTCTAGCACAACTGCGGCAACTGGAGCCCTATAGCCACCTACCTGTGGTGTTTCTCACTGCCAAGGGCATGACCGCCGATCGCATTCAGGGGTACCGAGCCGGGGTGGATGCCTATTTGCCCAAACCTTTTGATCCGGAGGAACTGGTGGCAATTGTCAGCAATTTACTGAAGCGCTCTCGCTTAGCCGATCCTTCAGAGGCTGTTGCCCGAGAGCTGGCCTCCATTCGTGCCCTGCTATCAGAACGGGTCTCAGGTTCGGAAAAACCCCCCCATCCCTCTACTTCCACTCCTTTGCCGCCACCGATCAAGGTGGAGTTTACACCGCGCGAGCAGCAGGTCTTAGAAAAAGTAGCAGAAGGATTGATGAACAAAGAGATTGCCAAACAATTGCAAACCAGCGTACGCAATGTAGAAAAATATGTAACTCGTCTGCTGAATAAAACTGGCACCAGCAGCCGCACAGAGCTGGTTCGCTACGCCCTCACCTACGGCCTAATTAGCCTCAATTAGCCTGTGGAGAGAAGTTTTTTTAAGCTTCAACAGTGTCCTACTCCTTAAAATTACTTAAAATTAAAAGAGTGAAAAGGGTTCTCTAGCTGGGTTTGATAGGGATCCGAAATTTCCATCTTGGCCCTACGAAAATCAACCCGTTCCGTGTAGCGGGCAAATTCTTCATCCGTCAAATTGGCGCTGGTATAGTAGCCAGCTGTTACATCACTGCTGAAAACAATAAGGTCTCCATGCACCAAGTCATGGCTGTGGCAGCGCTGTCCGTTAACCGTGAGGCCATTGGTGCTGGGTTTGCCCTCTAGGTTGCCGTCGAGAATGCGAAACCGGTAACCCTTCCCCTGTGGCCCTGGCACACGCAGCAAAAGGGCATGTTGGCGGGAGACAAAGTTGGAATTGAGTACAATAGCACTGACCGGATCCCGCCCGATGGAATAGGTGGCAGCCTCTAAGGAGAAGGTGCGCCGTCCCTTGGTATCTTCTACAACCAAGACATGGCGAATCTGTCGGCGTTGGCCCTGTGTATCGCTGTCTTTGTCGAGCGGCACCACAGTCACTCCTAGCAAAGCTATCTGATCCCACACGGGTTGAGATGTCTTGTTTGTACCATTATCGACGTTTGCCCCCCAAGCCATTAGTTTGATAGGAACTTGATAGGAACAGGTTAACGGATTTGGCCAACGCAAGCCTGCCAATCGACTAGGGCACAGACGTTCATGTTTCCTTTTTCGCGACATACCCTACGGCTTTGGGTCATGGGTTGGGCCATGGCCTTGACTCTGACCCTGGTGAGTTGGGGATCCCTGCATCCTGGACCTCCTCATTTGTTTGGGGTGGAAGCCCTACAGGCACAAGCCCAAACTCAGGGATGGCCAGCACCTGTTCGCCTGCAATTGCCGCCAGGATTGGCTCGCTATACCTACGATCAATCCGTGGGAGATTACCTGGAGGAGATTGACTTACGCCTACCGGGTGGAGCTTATGTGCAGTGGGCAATCTACCCCATCCCGGTTTACATCCAGGCAGATCATCCCCAGTGGAAAACCTTTGTCGAGCAGGCGGTGAAAGATTGGTCGGCTTACATCCCAATGAAGGTAGTGGCCAAGGAAGAAGACGCTTTTTATGGGATGAGTATCTACCGTGTTCCCCCCATTGGGGGTGGAGTGGCAGGGGCGGCCCGTCCAGAATTTTTCTTCGCTTCAGATGGCTCTTTGCAACAGCGGGTACGCATTGTTATCGGCGAAGGGCAAAGTTTGGCGGAAGTGACCGCAGTAGCTCGGCATGAAATCGGCCATGGTTTAGGGTTGTGGGGACACAGCCCCAATGTGCGGGACCTAATGTACGGCGGTCACCATGCAGCGGCCACAGGCAATCGGCGGGTGTTACGAGTGCCTGGTATTACCAACCGTGACTTGAATACCCTGAAACGGGTTTATGAACAACCAACTTTGATTGGGCAGGTGTTTCCAGAAGCGTATCGCCGCTTGTTCTAGCCTTGCCCCAGTTACTTCATTCCAGAGGAAGATGGCAAGCCTTGAACTTTCTAGAATCTTTTTGGATCACCTGCAAGTAGTTAAGGATACTGTTGCTGAGATTCTCCTGATCAGTGATCAGTCACAGTCGGACGGGTGAGATAGGGCACTCGGCCCGTAGGTACAAACTGAGCAGCATGATCACAATGGATCGTCTGATCATCGAAGTAGATATGAGGACGAAAGGCTTTCAGTACCTCTCCCTTAGGCATTCCCCCTAGAAAAAAGGTTTCATCCAAGCGAACGCCCCATTCCCGAAGAGTACGGATCACCCGCTCATGGGCAGGACTACTGCGGGCTGTTACCAAAGCTGTACGAATCGGGGATCCCTCTTGGCTCTGTAGACTGGAAATAGTGCGGAGCAACTTAGCAAACGGCCCTTCGGGTAGGGGTTGGCGGGCATTTTCTTTTTCATGGGCAACAAAGGCTTCCAACCCCTGTTCTTGGTAGATCCGCTCCGACTCATCTGAAAACAACACTGCATCCCCATCAAAGGCGATACGAATTTGTTGGATCTCAGCTTCCGTTGGGTTACTCGGTTTCTCGTACACCAAGGCACTGGCTACCCCAGCATCAATAGCTGCTTGCACATCATCTTCATAAAGGGATAGGAATAAATCTACACGAAATGCCTGCAAATAGGGGGCTAAAGCAGCTCCTCCCGTCAAAGCAGCACGGGTAATATCCAGCCCATAATGCTCAATAGAATTGAAGATCCGCAAACTGGTTTCAGCAGCATTGCGAGACATAATCACTACTTCCGTTTGACGGGATCCCGGTGAGAGATGATTGAGGTTGAGTAAGGCTTTGACCAGAGGAAAAGCAGCTCCGGGCTTAAGGATTTTCTGTTCGTTTTTTAGTTGGTAATCTGTGTAAGCACTTAGCCCTTGGGTGCGAAAAATCTCATCTTCGTAGGAAAGATCGAAAAGAGCACGAGAGGAGATCCCAACTACCAGATATTGACTGAGGTCAACAGGCATTCTTTTTAAGTTTTTTAACTGAGGGAGCTGCAAAGAAGTCAGGCTCCTTAAATGATACTCTGTGTAGCTCGACCCCACGCCGGATCCCGCTGCCTTGCTGAAATCCTGGACGGGGACTATTCTGACAGAGAGGCTCAAATTAAGGTCTTTCGATGTTGCCAGGGAAACCTTACCCACCGTATTCCCCGGAAGGGATCCTGTTTTCAGGAGAACTGGCGAGTGGTGATGTAGCCGCTTCCTGGGTGGTTCGAACCGCGTGGGCGGTCGGAAGCAGTCGTTCGCTTCAGCGGGGCGGAGTCCCTAGCGACTCAGGAGTGGCTCAATGCCACCGCAGTAGGAATCTCCGGCCTACCGCTACGCGGGCGTAAGCTAACAGCTCGGGGAGGATGTCAATCCACCCACCCTCATATAGCTGCTGAGATGGCATAATTACACCACAATCTCCAGCCCTAAGACAGGGAAATACCTTGTAATGCTTGAAAAAAGGAGATTCTTCCGATTCGATTGCTTTATGGGTACACAGCAGCATGGCAGGACATAGTAAATGGGCCAATATTAAACGTCAAAAGGCCCGCATGGACGCCAAGAAAGGCAGTGTGTTCACCAAACTTTCCCGAGCGATTATTGTGGCAGCTCGCAATGGTTTACCGGATCCGGACGGCAATTTTCAGTTACGGGCGGCAGTGGACAAAGCCAAAGCGGCGGGCATGCCCAGTGAAAACATTGAACGGGCGATCGCCAAAGGATCTGGCAATTGGAGCGATGACAGCGTCCTAGAGGATATCCGCTATGAGGGCTATGGTCCTGGAGGAGTAGCGGTTTTGATCGAAGCGATGACCGACAATCGCAACCGTACTGCCGCCGAAGTGCGGGAAGCCTTTAGCAAGGTAGGAGGCAGCCTTGGGGAAACCGGTTGTGTCAGCTGGATGTTTCAGCAAAAGGGGGTGATCAGCCTGGCGGCAGTGCCAGATGAAGAGACTTTGCTCTTGGCTGTGGCAGACGCTGGGGGGGATGACTTGACCCTCGATGGCTCAGAAGCTGAGGTGTACTGTGACTACACAATGCTGGAGCAGGTGGCCACTCATCTTAAGAAGGAGGGCTACCGGGTTCAAGATGTGGCCATTCGCTGGATCCCGTCCACCGGGGTGCAGGTGGCAGATGCCGAGACTGCCAAACTGGTGCTTAACTTGATGGAGCGCCTGGATAATCTGGATGATGTGCAAAATGTCTACGCCAATTTTGAGATTGACGAAGCGGTCATGCAGAGCTTGATTTAACTGGATTGCTGGGAAGGATTGCTGGGAAGTCCCCTGCTGCTCTGGGCAGGCAGAGTGTCGGGATGAGAACCAACTCAAAGGTTGAAAAAACAGAGCAGTGAAACTGACATAGACTGTGAGCTGTGTTTTTTAAAGAAGCCTGCACTCTACCTCTGCGCTAGGAGGATTTCTCAGGTTGTGGCCTGGCAGCAACAGCAGTTTGGATTTGGGGACAGGGGTTTTTTGAGTGCCGCAGATCTAAGTTTGGTGCTGCTTTCCAAGGGGCCGATCTGCGGGGAGCTATGGGTGCGCAACCTGGGGCAAGCTCACCTAGAGGGGGCACTGTACAACCAGCAAACAGTGCTGCCACAGGGGTTTGATCCCGTTGGAGCTGGTATAATCCGTCTTGAGTAGGGTTGGGATTCTGTCTTCCCCTGCTGCCTTCGCAACACTGCCAAGATGCAGATCTTGACTTTGGGAGCTGAGGATCCAGATCTTTAAGAGATTGGGATCCCTGAGGTTCGGTATTTGCCTCTTTTCAGGGGTAGAATCCCGTACCAAAGTGGGGGAAGATCGAGTGCTAGTTTTAACTTAACCCAAACTTTAGAATCCTGAAGGTCTATAGGTTTAGACCAGAAGGTTCTGGTTTGGTTGCACCTGCTGTGTCTGTGGAGCCTGTTTACTCCATGTCGAGCCCGATGAATTTCATTCCTGGTTTTGAAGCAGTGCAGACCCCTAGCCCTGACAATCGGCTCTGGCAATATCTGCAAGCTCAGGATCCAAATATCTTTCAAGATATTGCGCGCAACTCTTCTCCTGAGGTGCTGGAGATCTTAGGCCACAACATCCGCAGCCTAGTGGGGGCACTGCCTCCAGAACAATTTGGAGTGCAAGTGATCACCAATCGGGAGAGCTTGGCCAAAATGCTCTCCGGTGCAATGATGGGTGGCTACTTTCTGCGGGTGATGGAGCAGCGCTTTGCTCTGGAGCAAGCTTTGGGTAACCCCTCAGCTCCCGGGGTTGCTGCCCAGCCAGAAGCAGATAATTCCTGCAGTTGAGCTCTCTCGAGTGCGGTGCTCCCTACCCGGTCTGCTTTTGGGACCGCGCCCGTTTAAGATCAAGCCAACTTGGCGGAGCGGGGGTAGGGGCACGATGGCTACACATTGGGCACTCATCACAATGTCTATCCTTATCGAGCCAGCAGTCATTTTGCTGGGATCCCAATTGAACAGGTGGTAATTTGCTTACGGGCAGGGCGGCTGGAGTTGTTTGTGGAGGAACCTTCTCCTGCTACTGCCTTGGAGCATAGGCCTAGCCCGAGCCAAGCGGAGGTTGGGGTGACCCAATCGAGTTAAGGATCTGGGAAACAGGAATCTCCGACCCTACCCGTTTGGGGGGGAGAGCGTCAAACACCGGGAACTCTACGAAGGTGTACGAAGGTGCTTGTATTGCCCCAGCAGCTCCGGGAGTGGAGTACCGAGATTTGCACCGGTTGGCAGCTCAGGTGATGGCCCCCGGTTGGGTGGAGTTGGGCATTTTGCGCAGGGATCCTCTAGACACGGGTGGAGCAGGATGCCCATGCCCTGTTTTTTCCCCATGGGGTAGGGCATTTGCTGGAACCGGATGTACATGATGAATGATATGAGGGATCGCGAGGATCGGGCTAGCTATGCAGCGGGGCGGCAACGGAGTCAGCACTTTGGGTGGTGGGGCTATCTACGGCTGGATTGCCCCTTGCAGGCGGGTAGGGGGGTTGAGCCGGGGTTTCATCCAGTGCCGGTGATTCTGGAGGACCCGGAGCGGCGATAATGTTACAAAATGATTGTGTGAACTGGGAGCGGTTGGCCCAGTATGCTGCTGTGTGAGGCATTCCCATTGAAGATGATGTGCTGATTACTGCAAGCGGTTGTGAGGTGCTGACGGCAGCTCTACCTACCCAGCCGGAGGCGATTGAAACTTGGGTCTTGGGATGAAGGGGATGGGAGATGTACCGCGGCGGATTTTGATCTGTCCGGACAGCTTTAAGGGATCCCTGACGGCAACTGAGGCCGCCGAGAGCATAGCCAGAGGGATCCACCAGGTTTTACCCACAGCCGAGTTGGAGCTGATCCCCTTAGCGGATGGGGGGGAAGGGACTCTGGAGGCGCTGCTGAGGGTGCTGGGAGGAGAGAAAAAAGGCCTGTGGGTAACCGGTCCGCTAGGGGAGCCGGTATGGGCAGAGTATGGGGTGCTGGCCTGCAGGGGGCTGGCTCTCTTGGAACTGGCCCAAGTGGCCGGTCTGACGTTGGTTCCTCCAGAGAAGCGGGATCCCACCCGTACCACCACCTATGGGTTGGGGGAACTATTCCAGGTTGTCTGCCGGGAATCCATCCAGGAGATCTGGGTAGGGCTTGGGGGATCCGCCACGGTGGATGCAGCAGCAGGCATGGCCCAGGCACTGGGCTACCGCTTGTTGGATGCTGCTGGGGATCCCATTGGCCTGGGGGGAGGAGAACTGGCCCGTTTAGAGCGTATTGAGCCACCGGCCAAGCGGATCTGGCAAGGAAAACGCATCCGCGGTCTGTGTGATGTGCAGAATCCTCTCACCGGGCCACTAGGGGCTGCTGCCGTCTTTGGGCCGCAAAAGGGGGCCACCCCCCTCCAGGTGCAACAGCTGGATCAAGCCTTGCAGCACTGGGCCACCTTGGTGAAACGGGACTTAGGCCAAAGCGTAGATCGGATCCCTGGAGCCGGAGCAGCAGGGGGGGCGGGGGCGGGGTTGGTTGCCTTTCTCGGGGCCACCCTAGAATCTGGGATCCGCCTGCTGTGGCAGCAAGCCTCTCTCCAGGAGCGCATTCACCGCTGCGACCTGATCGTGACCGGAGAAGGTCGACTGGATGAACAAAGCTGCATGGGGAAAGTGGTGGGGGGTGTACTGGAGCAGGCGGTTTTGGCCGAAAAACCTCTCTTGATCCTCTGTGGGCAAGCAACCGCAGCCGACCGGGCTAAATTGGCAACTTATTCGCTCCCGGTTGATATTGGCGTCATCTGGGGTGGTTCTCTAGCGGAGCAAGAGCAGATCCCGGATGTGGCAAAGGCACAGCAGCAGGCCAGTCTCTATCTCGAGCGGCTAGCAGCTCGCAAGCTCCAGGAACTTCTGTAGTAGGGATTGGGGAGGGCCAACGTATAATGGTCTGAATAGACTGTTTTTGTAGGACATCATGGCCCGTATCGAGTTCTCCCCCGGCATTCAGGAAGTACCCACCAATGTGCGGGTCTTGAAATCCAAGACCGGTAACCGTGGATCGGCTATTTTTCGCTTTGAGGATTTGAACTCCGATACCCAGAATATCCTCGGCATGAGAATGATTGATGAAGAAGGGGAGTTGACCACCCGCAACATCAAAGCCAAGTTCTTGAATGGAGAATTTAAGGCCCTAGAGGTGACCTACGACATGGAGAATGAAGCCGAGTGGGAGCGCTTTCTCCGCTTTATGGAGCGCTTCTCGGCAGCCAACTCCATGGGCATGGCCTAGAGAATCACCGACCGGCAGGTTCTAGTTGCTCTGGCCCTTTTTTCTGGGCTTGGCCGATTTGCTTTTGCCAGACTTACCCTCGGTCTCAGGCGGGCTGGAGGGTTGAGTTGTGGAGCCAAGAAGAGGGGGACGTTGCTTGTGCCAGTCGGTGCTTTGCTCGTAAGCATAAGCAACCTGCAGCACCTTGGGCTCCTGGAGGGCATTGCCGATAATCTGCAAGCCAATCGGCAATCCATCGGCAAAGCCACAGGGCAAGCTCAACCCGGGCAACCCCGCTAAGTTAACCGGAATGGTCATCAGATCGCAGAGGTACATGCTGAGGGGATCCTCCCGCTCACCGACCCGGAAAGCCGGGGTGGGTGTGGTGGGGCTCACCAGCACGTCCACTTTCTCAAAGGCATTGAGAAAATCCTGCTTGATCAGGGTGCGCACCTTCTGGGCCTTCAGGTAGTAGGCATCGTAATAGCCGGAAGAGAGGGCATAGGTGCCGATCATGATGCGGCGCTTCACCTCCGGCCCAAAACCGCGGCTGCGCGTTTTGCCGTACATCGAAAGTAGAGAATCAGCCGCTTCTCGCAGCCCATATTTCACGCCATCGTAGCGAGCCAAATTGGCGGAAGCCTCCGAGGGGGCAATGATGTAGTAGGTGGCCAGGCCGTACCGGAAGCTAGGGCAATCGATCTCGAGGATCTCTGCCCCCAGCGCTTGCAGATGCTCAATAGCCGCTTGAACCGCTGCCCGGGTTTCCTCGCCACAGCCTTCCCCAAGCAGCTCCCGAATCACCCCTATTTTCAAGCCCTTCACCTCGGGAATTAAAGCTTGGCTGTAGTCGGGAATGGGCACCCTCAAGCTGGTGGAATCCATTGGGTCATGACCGGCGATGCCCTGTAACAGCAAAGCCACATCCTCAACGGTGCGCCCAAAAGGCCCCACCTGATCCAAAGAGGAAGCAAAAGCCACCAACCCGTAGCGGGAGACCAATCCGTAGGTGGGCTTCAGACCCACCACCCCGCAAAAAGCCGCTGGCTGACGAATGGAGCCACCGGTATCGGATCCCAGTGCCACCACCGCTTGATCGGCAGCCACCGCCGCCGCCGATCCACCCGAGGATCCCCCAGGTACACGGGTTAGATCCCAAGGGTTGGCCGTCACTTGAAAAGCAGAGTTCTCGGTGGAGCTGCCCATGGCAAACTCATCCAGGTTGGTTTTGCCAACCATAACCATGCCGGCTGCTGCCAAGCGCGCCGTTACCGTTGATTCGTAGGGAGGAATAAACCCTTGCAGGATCTTGGAGGCACAGGTGGTCGGGATCCCACGGGTGCAGAGGTTATCTTTGATGGCAATCGGGATCCCGGCCAGGGGGCCAACGGCTTCTCCTGACCGGATGCGCTCATCCACCGCCCTGGCCTGCTGCTGCGCCAGCTCCTCAGTGACGGTGAGAAAACTCTTCAACTGCGGCTCCAGTTGGCTAAGGCGAACTAGATATTCGCGGGTAATCTCTTCGGCGGAGCGCTCTCGGCGAACCAACTGGGTATGCAGGGCACGGATCACGGACATAGCAAACTCACAGGAAATGGCAAACGCAGATGGAGCCAGACCAAGCTCTCTCTAGGGTAATCCAGATGGGATCCCTTGCTCATTCCTCAGTTCCGAAGCAGGAGCAGATGCTAAGAAATGTTAAGCTACAAAAGACTGGAATCTCAGGTGGGCCCTATGGACTCTTTTTATGCCGGCAGCGACCTTTCCTATCCCTTTGTCAATCCCCCCATTTACTCGGCCATTGCCCTGTTCAGCTTTTTTGCCGTTATTTTTGGCATCATCTTCAAAGACAAGTTGGAATATCAGGTAGCCCTTTGGCAGCTGAACCGCGACAGCCAGCCCCAGATCCGCTACCGCACCCTAGGGGTGATGCTCACCTACAGCCTTTGCTGTCTTTTCACCTTTGCGTTTGTGGCAGCTTGCCTGGATGTATTTGGTCTATCCTTGGGTTTGGCTGTCCTTGTGGGTGGGATTTTGGTAGGGTTCACCGGCGGCTTGATCTGGTGGCAACTGGAATCCTTATTAGAGCTATTGGCTAAAGGTGGATCTGCGGCCATCGCCATTGACTCCTACGGAGCAGTTTTGGATCCAGAAGCGGGGGCAGCCTCAGAGGGGGAATAGAAGTTGCCTTGCTTTGAGGATTCTAGGTTTGCAGTTTGGTGTCATCCCGTAGCAATCGCCATGGAGCCTCTTTGGCAAACGATTCTCCAGCAGCTTTCGGCAATCACAGGGCAGCCTTTACCGGTAGAGTCGGTTCGGGTTCAACCGCTGGGTGGAGGCAGCATCAACGCCACCTATCGCCTTGCAGGGGGAAAACAGGCCTACTTTGTCAAAATGGCACGTGGAGGTAAAGGGGGAGCAGCCACCGCTCTGGAGATGTTTGCGGCTGAAGCTGCCGGCCTCCAGACTTTGGCAGCAGCCAATGCTGTGCGTGTGCCCCAACCTTTGATCTGGGGATGCGTTGGCGAGCAGGCCTACCTGGTCTTGGAATATCTGGAGCTCCGTTCCCCGCGTAGCCAGACGGCAGCTCTGCTGGGATCCCAGTTGGCGCAGCTGCACCGGGTTCTCTCCCCCAATGGTTGCTACGGTTGGGATCGCAACAACACCATCGGTTCTACCCCGCAGCCCAATCCTTGGACAGAGGATTGGTTGGAGTTCTACCGCCAGCAACGGCTGCTCTACCAGGTTAGGCTGGCCTGTCAACAGGGGTATCGCGGCCCCTGGGTCAAGCAAGCGGAGCGGTTGATGGCAGAGTTGGCCACCTTGTTTCAGGACTACAGGCCGGCTCCTTCCCTCTTGCATGGGGATCTGTGGGGAGGTAACTACGGCGCTCTAGCGGATGGGGCACCGGTCATTTTCGACCCGGCCCTGTACTACGGGGATCGGGAAACCGATTTGGCCATGACAGAACTATTTGGTGGCTTTCCGGCTGAGTTTTACCAGGCCTACGCCCAAGCTTACCCCCTCGATGGGGGCTATCCCCGCCGCAAGCCCCTCTATCAGCTCTACCACCTGCTCAACCATCTCAACCTATTTGGAGAGGGCTACCTGGGATCTGTGCAACGTGCCCTGGAGCAATGTCTGCAGCGTCTCTAGCTGCCCTGAGCCTCTCCACTCATGACAACAGCCCCCATATCCCCCAAGAGGCGAGCCTGGTTGCGCAGCAAACCCAGCAGATGGAGGCGATTGGCCCGTCGGGCTGGGTCGGGATCCATCACCAACACTGCCTCAAAAAACTCGGCCACCTGGGGAGCTGCTGCCTGCAGTGCTTCCACCAAGGGCGTGAAATCCCCCTGTAGCGCCGGTTCTACCCCTTGTTGATAGATCTTCCGGCAAACCTCGTACAGCTGCCGTTCCGCCATCTCCTGTAACTGCTCAGGATTGATAACAACGGCAGGATCAACCGTTTGGTAATCCAAATCCCCTTGGGCAGCCAAACGAGCACAACGGTTTAAGGTGGGATAGAGATAAGCCAATTCTCCTGTTGCCCGGAGATGTTGCAGATACTCCGCCCGCAACAGAGTCAGGGGCAAATTGCTCAGGGCCCGCAAAGTCAGATCCAGCTTCGCCACATCCTCCGCTTGTGCCCGTAGCGCTTCCGGATCCCCAAGCACCGCCTTGACCAGATCGTAGTCAATCTGTTTTTCCTCCTGGAGCAAAGTTTGCAGCCGCTGAACCAAAAACTCCTGCAACGCTCTCAGGGTATTGGCATTGCCGTTAGCATAGTCCTGCACCAACCTGTGCAGCAGCAGGTTGAAATCAAAACTCCAGCCCGCATCCCAGGCAATGAGTACCAGGCTATTGGCCGCCCGCCGCAGCCCAAAGCGATCCGAAGATCCCGTCGGGATCCGCCCCAAATGGAACATGCCCACCAGCGTATCCAAGCGATCCGCACAACCCACCACCTGTCCGGTTAAGCAAGTGGGTAAGGGATCCCCCGCCCCTAAAGGCCAGTAGTGCTGCTCAATCCCTTCGGCTACAGCTTCCGGCTCCCCAGCGTGGCGGGCATAGTCGGCGCCCATAATCCCCTGTAGCTCCGGGAATTCATACACCATCTGGGTCACCAAATCTGCCTTGCACAGTTGCGCCGTGCGATCCACCAGCGCCTGTTCTTGGGGATCCAGCTTGAGGGCTGTGGCAATGAGGTGGCTAATCTGACGAATGCGTTCCACCTTGTCCCGCATGGATCCCAGCCCTTCTACAAAGGTGACAGCCTCTAGGCGTTGAACCTTATCCGCCAGCGGGATCTGTTGATCTTCTTCGTAAAAAAAGCGAGCATCTGAGAGGCGGGCCCGCACCACGCGGCTATTGCCTGCAGCAATCCGTTCCGACTGTTCCGGGTCACCATTGGAAATGGTGATGAAATAGGGCAATAACTTCTCCGGATCGCGGCGATCCCGGATGGGAAAGTAACGTTGGTGGGTGATCATCACCGTCTCGATCACCGCCGTAGGTAAGCGCAAAAATTCCGGTTCAAAGCGCCCCAAAATCGCGGTGGGCCATTCCACCAGTTGCACCACCTCCTGCAGCAAAGCGGGTGGCATCTGAGCTTCTCCCTCCACTTGGGCTGCCAGCTGAGCCACTTGCGCCCGGATTTGGGCAGCCCGTGCCGCCGGATCCGGGTTAACCCCCACCTTCTGCATCTGCTCGTTGTAGCTTGTGGCTCGCTCTAGAATAACTGTTGGCGGCCCCAAAACCCGGTGCCCTTGGCTAACCCGCCCCGCCGCCAAGCCCGGCATGGTATTTCCCTCGTGGGTGGGCAACAGCAAAGGCAACACCTGATCATCCCAAAGGGAGACCAACCAGCGAATCGGACGGGGAAACTTCAAATCCCCGCAGGCCCAGCGCATTAGCCGCTCGCCGCTCAGTCCCGTAATCCAAGTGGGGGCTAGCTCTTGAATCACGGCTGCTGTGGGTCGCCCCCGCACCTTTTGCACCGCAAACACAAAGGATCCCTTGCCCACCTGCCGAATCTCCAGGCTAGCGGGATCCACCCCCTGCTTGCGGGCAAATTTTTCACCGGTAGGGGTGAGTTGGCCATCCTGGTAAGCCAGTTGAGCAGGCGGCCCCTTGACTTCTAGCGTGCGATCCGGTTGTTGATTCGGTAATCCTTGCAACAAAACAGCCAAACGGCGCGGTGTCCCGAACAGTTGCATCTGCTCAGCCTGCAAATGATGCTCCGCTAAAGAGGCCGGGATCCCAGCCTGCCACTGCTGTAGGGCTGAGTCCACAAAGCTGGCCGGGAGCTCTTCACAGCCAACTTCTAACAAATAGGCAACCATATCGATGTGCTCCAGCCGGCGCGGCGCTTTAATTCTGCAACCAACACTTTTGCTTGTCTATTGTTGGATTGACTTGTTGGATTGACTGTCCGAACTTTTTGGGTTCTTCCAGCATCTCGAAGATCTCTGGGGAATCTTAGTTTATCAGGGAGTTGGTCGGGCAAGCTGGGATACAACTTTTTCAGCAGCATTGACTTTAGCCTATGCAGATACATCCAAGGCTAGACCGGGCACCACCCGCACAGCCTCAGGGTTGGCCTGCAGTCAAAAAAACCCTAACTGACCTTGGCAACCCATTAAAACCAAGTTTGCTCTGTCGCCAGGCGATGGTCGGGATCCCGCGGCAGATGGACCACGATCATGGAAAGGCCAGGACGATTACGGGCAATCACTTCCGGCTCCCGGCCCAGGCGTGACCGACTGCGACTTTCGCTGGGAATCAGCACCAACAGATCTTGCGGCTGCAGAGCCTTAAGGACTTCCGCCACCACGCCTCCCTGTACCCGTTGGATAGGCAGATCCGGATAGGCCAGCTCATCCAACTTCGGCTTAGGAGCTGCTCGTTCCCCTCCCGGTCGAGTTTGTACCAATAAGATGTGCAGACCTGCTTTTAACTCGCTGGCCAAGGTTTGGGCCAATCCGCTGATCTGTTGCAGAGAATGGGCAGATACCTCCGGCTCAGCAGCAGCCAAGAGAATACGTCGAGTCATTTCAATGGGCATGGGAAAGCGGGTGATCAACACCGGGATCCCAGCCTGACGCACCACCGCATCGATAACGCTGCCGAAGAAATTTTCGGCATAGGTGGAGTAGCCCTTCCACCCTAGCACCACCAAGCTGGCCTGTCGTTCTGCTGCAGCGCGGACGATCCCTTTGTCAATGGAGTCATCCACCCGCCGAATTGGTTCTACTCGCGTCACCGCACTGTGGGCAAAAGATTCAGCAAAAGCCAACAGTTGCTCCTGCTGCGCAAGGGCTGCCGGTGAAATGCCGGTGCGATCCACAAGCACATGCAACGGTAACAAAGTACCCTCTTCTTTTTTGGCCAAAATCAAGGCCAGCCGCAGCAGATTATTCTCGGTATCTGGGTTGGCCACCGGCACCAAAACACGGCTGCCCCATTGGGGCTTCGGCAACTCGGTAGACTCTGCCACCACCTCCATTGGCTGAATTTGCTCCCCCCAGTGGGCAACAATCCAAGGGGAGGCAA
Organism: uncultured cyanobacterium; assembly: GCA_937944885.1. Classification (GTDB taxonomy): domain Bacteria; phylum Cyanobacteriota; class Cyanobacteriia; order Thermostichales; family Thermostichaceae; genus Thermostichus. Next base: position 930 of record CALFBB010000008.1, on the reverse strand, counting down.
CACAGGTCACCAAAATCATGGCGATGGTGCCATTCACCGTCAGCTCATCCACCAGCTCCACCTCAAAGGCTACTGTGATCGCCGCCAGCGTGGCCGCCGCCTGAGCCACCGACAGGCCAAACATCACCATCGTGCTGGAAAAGCGCCAGCCAAACAGTTGCGCCGGGATCCAAGCTGCCCCAAACTTACTCACTACCTCTGCCCCAATCATCACGCCCCCGACCAGTAAAGAACGAGGTTCCCCCAGCAGGATGCCAGGATTGATCAGCATCCCCACCGAGATGAGGAAAAACGGTACAAATAGGGCATTGCCGATGAACTGAATCCGGTTCATCAGCGGGCTAAGTTGGGGGATGATCGGGGTGATGGCGGTGCCCGCCAAAAAGGCTCCTACCACCGGCTCAATGCCGATCAACTCTGCCCCGTAGGCCACCACAAACAGGGTGGCAATGACAAAGGTAAACTCCGCTCCCTCATCGTGACCAAAACGTTGGAAAAACCAGCCACCCAGCTTTGGAACACCCCAGAGAGTGGCAAAGGTGTAGAAAGCCAGTAGAGGGATTAACGTCAGCCAAAATTGCAGCGTCAGCTCCCCCTGGTGGGCCCGCACCACCACTGCCAGCACCAATAGGGCCAAAACATTGGTGATCAGAGTTGCCCCGAGAGTGGCCGTCACCGTCTGTAGGCGCATCAACCCCAGCTTCGAGACAATCGGCAGACCAATCAGGGTGTGGGAGGCAAAACAAGAGGCCACCAGCACTGCCGCCAAAAAGTCATACCCCAGCATCAGCATGGCCCCAGTGCCTATAAGCATGGGTAACAAAAAGGTGAGGGCCCCAAAAATACTGGCCTTGCCAGCGTTTAGCTTCAAATCTTCTAGGCTGGTTTCCAAGCCGGCCATAAACATTAAAAACAACAGCCCTACCGTCC
>CALFBB010000007.1 GCA_937944885.1 uncultured cyanobacterium | reverse complement strand
TGGGGATTATCAACCTTGAAATCAAGACTCTCCTGGCCGAGCTGCAGCCTCAGTTGACCGCTTTGAGTCAACCGGTGCGTGTTTAGCTCAAGGTTTTTATCTCTACAGACGAGGGAATTGTTCATGGAAATCATGCGAATTGTGGTTACGGGACCTGTGGGATCCGGTAAATCCACGTTTATCCGCACCATCAGTGAGATTGAAGTTGTGGATACCGATTGTAGAGCCACGGATGAGGTGGCTACTCTGAAGCAGAAAACAACCGTGGCCATGGATTTTGGGCGGCTGCAGTTTGGCCCCAATGTAGCCTTACATTTGTATGGCACACCGGGTCAGGAGCGCTTTGATTTTATGTGGGACCTTCTCATCCGTAGGGCTCATGCTTTTATTCTGCTGGTGAGTTCCCATCGTCCCCAAGATTTTCGGGCGGCGCGTCGAGTTTCAGCCTTTGTGCGTCACCGCGCCAAGATTCCGATGGTGATAGGGCTCAGTCATGCGGACAACCCGAATGCTTGGCCTGCGGAGGAGATAGCCATTGCTTTGGGATATCTGAGTCCTCACGGCCGCCCGCCGATGGTCCCGGTGAATGCTTTGGACCCTGCTTCGGTGGCAGCGGCGCTGGCAAGCTTGGTTAGAGCTTATGGCCGCTATCAGGCTTCACAGGCAATGTGCTCCTAGCCCTCTATACGCTGCACCAGGCAACCATGCCGCCCAGCTTTTGCTCCTCAACGGTCGCCCGCCGCCGGTTCCCACGACCTACGGTCTACACCACCTCCTAACCCCTTCAAGGTATGGTGCTACGCACTGCTGTCGCGACAGGCGGAGCACTGAGACGAATCTTGGTAGAGGGATCACCCTGTCCGTCCGGTACACTGAGCAGCAAGATTCCCCTAACCCTCATGCTGGCGCTTTTTCATGCTGGCGCTTTTTATTTATTTAATTCATCTCATTCTTTCATTATTTATCAATTATTTATTATCAATTATTTATCAATTTCAATGGTCCAACATCACTTTTGGGGTACAGGAGTGATGAACCTTTATTCTGAGCCGATCTCTGCCTGAGCAAGTGCTACTCCAAGATCCAGCGGATTAAACCGGTTCATCGCTGCGGATAACCCCTCGCGTAGGCAGCACTCTACCGCTTCGACAGCTCTATTCAACACCTGCTCCAACACTGCTTTCTCCTGCGGGGTAAACCCGCCTAGCACATGCCCGACAACGTCTTTGGAGCCCTTGGGCTTTCCAACCCCCAGCCGCAAACGTGGGAAGGACTCCCTCCCTAGGTGTTGAATGACAGACTTCATGCCATTATGTCCTCCGGCAGAACCGGATCCCCGTAGGCGCAAGCGCCCCAAAGGCAAATCCATATCGTCATACAGAATCAGCACTGCACCGGGATCCAACTTGTACCAGTCCACAACGGCCCTGACTGATTGGCCGGAACGGTTCATATAGGTTTCCGGTTTGAGGAGGCGGCGTTTCCCGCCGAGGGCAAACCCTTCCCCATAGATCCCTTGAAATCGCTGCTCCGGAGCCAAAGGGATCCCCCAGCGTTGCGCCAGCCGATCCACCACCATGAAGCCGCAATTGTGGCGTGTGTCGGCATACTGAGAGCCGGGGTTACCCAGCCCCACAATGAGCTGTGGGACAAGCCAATCTGCAGAAGTGGGATTGACCTGAGTCACAAATGGTCTCCCGCCTTTAAGCTAAAGTGAGGCATTGCTACGGCTGAGTGCTCTTTCCAATTCCACTAATTCAAGATCTTAATATCTTAATAGATCTTAATAAAGATCTTAAAAGCCCCAAGCCGTCTACAGTCCTTGCAGGGCCAGGAATGATCCCCAAAAATGATCCGTAAAGGATCCGTATGAGCCATGGCCGGTGGAGAACCGCATCCCGCTACAGAGAGCAAACCCATCTGGCTTGGCGGACGGGATCCCTGCTGCAGGTCGGCCCTGGGATTGCTACCCATCGTATCCTCGCCGTTTGACCAAAATTTGTGAAGGTTAATCTGAACCATTTTTACCGGAGAGCCAGCCATGCACAGCTTGTCTGTTCACACCGATGGGTCTGCGGCTGAGGCTTTACAAATCAGCCAGCGCCTTATCCAAGTGGGCATTGCCCTATCTTCCGAGACGGATTTGCAGCGGTTATTGGCCCTGATTGTTCAACAGGCAAAAGAACTCACCCACTGTGATAGGGGTAGCCTTTTCATCCGCGCAGGCGAGGAATTGCGCTTTTTCGTGGTCAGTGGAGACAAGCAGCTGCAGGATCTGTGCATCCCTCTCAGTGCTTCTAGCATTGCTGGCTACGTGGTGCTGACGGGAGAAAGCCTGAATCTGCCAGATGTTTACCAGTTGCCTACCCATGTGCCTTACACCTTCAACCGGCAAGTGGATCAACAGACCGGCTATCGCACCCGCTCTCTGCTGACGGTGCCCATGCGGGATCCCTCCGGTCAAGTGATGGGCGCCTTGCAACTGTTGAATCGCCTACAGCCCAGTCACCCTACCCCTTTAGATCCTGACCAAGTGGTAGAGTGGAGCCAGCCTTTTTCTGAGCTAGAGGCGAGGGTGGCAGAATCCTTGGCCTCCCAAGCAGCAGTGGCTTATCAGAATGTCCAACTGCGGGAAGAACTCAAATCAGCCCACCTCGAGACTATCTTCTGTTTATCTCTAGCAGCAGAATACCGCGATCAAGATACCTCTTTTCACCTGAAGCGGATGAGTAATTACTCCCGCATCATTGCCCAGGCTATGGGTTTATCCAACCGTGAGCAGGAGCTGATTTTCTACGCCAGCCCCATGCACGATGTCGGCAAAATCGGGATCCCGGATGCCATCTTATTAAAACCCGGTCGTTTTACTCCAGAAGAACGGTTGATCATGAACCGGCACCCAGAGATCGGCTATGAGATCCTCAGCAAATCCGATTCGGAACTGATGCAAAAAAGCGCCATTATCGCCCTTACCCACCACGAGAAGTTCGACGGCAGCGGCTACCCACGCAGCCTGAAGGGAGAGGAGATCCCTTTGGAAGGACGAATCGTGGCCTTGGCCGATGTATTCGATGCTCTGGCTAGCCGTCGCCCCTACAAGGAAGCTTGGGACTTGGTAGATATTTTCCGGTGGGTCGAAGAAAACACAGGTAGCCATTTTGACCCACAGGTGGTGGCTGCTTTTAACCGAGGACGTAGCCAGATTTTGGAGATCTACCACTGCTATCGAGAACCTGGCTGAAACTCCCGTCATGCGCCGATTTTTGTCTATGCAGACAAGGTTAAGATCTAATCAATCTAGATCAATCTAGATTGAATCCTGTCTTTTCCGACAAATGTCGTAGCCAGGAAGCTTCCATGCAAGGCAAACTGAGGGTGTTAGCCAAATCTGAACTGGATTGGCTGGATTTTGTTTTTTTCTATACATGTACAGATCTCATCCTCTGTCCATAGAGGGTTTTACCAATGCCTCCTCTAACCAGTCCTCCCACACTCTCCCTTCCCACACTCTCCATCGATACCCGGCTGCGGGATCTGACATTGATTGATTTTCAGGTGAGTGAATCTACCCCTTGTGAGAATGTTGTGCGTCGTCTAGAGGATGACACCAGCCTTCCGGGGGTAATTGTTGTGGATGAGCAGCTGTCACAGGTGCAGGGGATGTTGACCCGCCGCGCCATTTTAGAGTTAATCCTGAGCAAGCCCTACGGGTTGGATGTGTTTCTCAAGCGCCCGATCAGCTCAATGGTGGAGTTTCACCAGCGGCAGTTTCTGCTGCTACCGGGAGACAGCGATGTAATTGAGGCCGCCGGTCGTGCTTTCCAGAGACCGGAAGAAACCATTTACGATCCAGTGGTGGTGCAACTGGGACCCACTGACCACCGCCTGCTGGATGTGCCGGTACTGTTGGTTGCCCAGGCTCAAGTGCACTTGGCTACCCAGCGAAAATTGCGCGAGCAGCAGCAGGAGATGCAAGCTATTTTGATGGCTCTGGAGCAGGAGAAAAACCGTAGCCTGCAATATGCTCGCGATTTGGAACGGCAGAAAGCTGAGATCATCAGCCAAAACTTAGCTCTAGATGCTGAGCGTCGCCAGGCGCAAGAGCGTTCAGAGGAGCTGGCCCGTCTCAATGCCCGTCTCCTCGAAATTAGCTCGGTGCTCTCTGAAAAAGGGCAATCGGCTTTTGCGGCCACCTTTGCAGGGGTGGATGCTGTGCGCAGACTCACTGCCGAGATTACAGCCAGCAGCCAGGAATTGTCCCGCGAGCTGCGAGAAATTAACACGATTGTCGATTTGATCGTAGAGGTGGCCGGGTATATTCGGCTTCTTTCTTTTAATGCTGCCGTGGAGGCCAACCGTGCCGGTGGCAGTATTGGCGGCTTTGGGGCCATTGCCCAAGAAATTCGCAAACTGGCCGGGCGTACCAGTGAAGCCAGCAATCGCATCCGTAACTTGGCAGAGCGCATTCAACGTCAAAGCCAATCCAGCTTGCAATCGGCCCAGGCAAGCTCTGAGGTGGTGGAATCCCTCTACCAGAAGGCCCGCTCCGCCCAGTTGGCTCTAGAGCAGTTGCAAGCCCTGTTGGCGAAGGCTCGCGTTTAAGCTGTCAGGAACCCGGCAGAGCACGGGATAAAACTCAAGTGGGATCCACCCAGCGGCCATCGGCCTTGATCAGCTCAATCAGCTCCTTCACCCCATCCGCCTCTGGCACCTTCTTCACCTCTTCCTTGCCGCGGTAGAGGGAGATAAAGCCTGGATTTTTGCCCACATAGCCATAGTCGGCATCGGCCATTTCTCCGGGGCCGTTGACAATGCAGCCCATCACAGCAATGTCTAGACCCACCAGATGCTGAGTTGCAGCGCGTACTTTTTGCAGTACCTCCTCCAGGTTGAACAGCGTCCGACCACAGGAGGGGCAAGCCACATACTCCACCATGGTTTTGCGTAGGTTCAGGGCCTGCAAAATGCTGTAGGCAACCGGGATTTCTTTTTCCGGCGCTTCTGTGAGAGAAACTCGAATCGTATCGCCAATCCCTTCTGCCAAGAGGGTGCCAATTCCAACCGCCGACTTGATGCGGCCATACTCACCATCGCCTGCCTCTGTCACCCCTAGGTGGAAGGGATAGTTCAAACCTAGGGCATCAAAGCGCCGAGCTGCCAGGCGATAGGCAGCCAACATAACTTGGGGACGGGAAGCCTTGAAGGAAAGCACTATATTGTGGAAATCTTGTTCTGCGCAGATCTGGGCAAATTCTAGGGCTGATTCCACCATCCCTTCCGGTGTATCGCCGTAGGTAAACAGCATCCGCTCCGCCAGAGAGCCGTGGTTGACGCCGATACGCAGGGCTTTGTTCTGCGCTTTAAGGGTCTGCACCAAGGGGGTAAAGGTTTCGCGGATCTTGTTGCGGATGGCCTCAAATTCAGCCTGGGTGTACTCTGTGCGGCCCGGCTGCGGTTTTTCAAAGACAAACAACCCTGGGTTGATGCGCACCTTATCAACGTACTTAGAGACCTCCAGGGCGATTTTGATGCCGTTGTGATGGACATCCGCCACCAAGGGCACCGGTCGATAGGTTTGGATTAACCTCTCCCGAATCGCTTCCATGGCTTTGGCATGGGCCATGCTGGGGGTAGTCACCCGCACAATTTCCGACCCAGCTTCGTGCAAACGGCGGATCCCGGCCACAGCCGCTTCGATGTCAAGGGTATCTTCGTTGATCATCGATTGCACAACCACCGGGTGTTGACTGCCGATCAACACATCGGCCACGGCTACAGTGCGGGTGGGGCGACGGGGGTAAACAGGTTCTGGGTAAGGCTGGTGAGGGGAGGTGATGGTCCGATCCAGAGTTTGCATGGTTGGATGGAACGGGAAAAATCTGATCTAGCTTGATTGTAGGCGGAAATTGCCTAGGAGCCGCTGCAAAACTAGAGGGGTCTGTGGGCTCGTGTCTACTCTTAACCTCGTTTGTCTTCTAACCCACCTGCCGCATAGGCTTGAGCCTAATCCTGTCTTGTGGAGCCAGCAAAAGACAGCTGACGTTCAACCATCGGCTTCGGTTTCGGTGGGGGAGTCGGTGAAAGGATAGCTGCGAATAAAGTCTTTGGGACTAACGTTTTCCACAAACTTACGAAACTGCTCCCGCTCCTCTTCATCGGCATCTTGATTCATGGGGATGGAGGCCTCCGCAATCACTTCTTCCACCGTCCAAATCGGTACATGGGCGCGCAGGGCAATGGCAATGGCATCGCTGGGGCGGCAGTCAATCTCTTGCTTCTTATCGCCACGCACAGTGGTGAGCACTGCATAAAAGGTGTTATCTAGTAGGGCATGAATCACCACCCGCTCTAGGGTGATCCCCCATGTTTCCCAGGAGTTCAGCAACAGATCATGGGTCATGGGGCGCAGCGGCTTTTGGTCATCCAGGGCTTGCAAAATGGCGTTCGCCTCTGCTTTGCCTACCCAAATGGGCAAGGCACGACGCTCGCTGCTATCCCGCAAGATGACGATGGGGTTCTGGTTGACGGCATCAACCGCGATCCCAGCCACATGCATCTCAATCATGAGCAATTGCCTCCAGCTATTAATCTTGATCGTATCTAGGGGTGTCAAAGTTTGGCAACACAGGATGAATCCACTCCGTAACCCGACGCCGGTAGCAGTGATCGGGGGAACCAGCGAGAGTCGCCAGCTAGCCCAAGTCCTGAGTCAGCAAGGGATCCCTTGGCTGGCAACAGTGACTACAGCAGCAGCAAGGGGGCTATACCAAGACTTACCGGGTCAGGTGATTGTTACCCAGTTTTCCCCCCAGTCTTTGGAGCAATTCCTTCGGGACCAGAGGATCCGGGTGCTGGTGGATGCCTCTCATCCTTTTGCCCAGCAGATCTCGCAATTGGCTATCCGGTTAACGGCTCGACTCGGGATCCCTTACCTGCGTTACGAGCGGCCTCATTTGCCTTTGCAACCTGAGGTGCGGGTGGCAGATGACTGGCCTGAGGTGTTATCGGATGCGGTGCTGCTGGGGCGGCGGGTACTGCTCATGGTGGGGATCAAGGCTTTACCCCTGTTTCTGCCCTGGCAGGATCGTTGCCACCTGTGGGCACGGGTCCTGCCGCGATCCGTAGCCCAAGCTGTTCAACTGGGGATCCCCTGCGAACGAGTGATGGGGATGCGCTTGCCCCTCAGTTTTGAGCAAGAATTGCAGCTTTGGCAGCAACTGTCCATCGAGGTGGCCATCAGCAAGGACTCGGGAGAAGCAGGGGGGCTAGGAATTAAGCAAGAGGTGGCCAAGACCCTTGGGATCCCGTTGTGGGTAATCCGGCGGCCCCCTGTAGACTACCCCTGGTGCAGTGAGGATGTAACTCAGGTGGTGCGGGAATGCCAAAGGTTGCTCGGAGAAACCTAGTTCTCTTCAGGCTGTTGAACAGTGGGAAAGGTGTTCACAGCTTCAGGGTTTATTCAGAAAAAGCCGTACAGCTTGAGCTCCATGGGGGTTGATGTACTCCCCCGCTCTAAAAAAGTGAGAAACTTTGACGGTGCACGGCAACTCGCTTCCCAGGAGGTCTTGCGATTGTCCCCTGTCTGCCCCCTAACTGGTGAATAGCGCTTACCTAGCCGAGGGCAAGGCGTCTATTTCTGACAGCATCTTATGGTCAAAAGGGTTGATCAGAGGAGGGTTCCTCAGGGGGCAAGTTCGGGTCGCGATCTCGACGGGATCCCAGCAATTCCAGCCGCTCCACGGCGATGATCGGTTTTTGGCGATCTTCTCCAGTGGTTTTGTCTTTCCAGCGATCAAACTTGAGGCTACCTGTCACGCCGATGAGGCTACCCTTGCGCACGTATTCTCCGGCCACCTCAGCAGTACGGCCCCACAGTTCTAGGTTGAACCAATCAGGCTTATCCTCGTTCTTGCGTAGACGGTTCACCGCGAGGCTGAAGGTACACACCACCTTGCCCGACTCGAAGTATCGCACCTCCGGGTCCATACCTGCCCGTCCCACCAAGGTGACCAGGTTTAGGCTCATGGGCATCTCCTCTAGTACCAGTAATACCGCTTTTGTTGTAGCGTTTGCAGGGGATACCTGTCATCCAACTCCACTGCTGTTGAGGAGCCTCAGGGTTCTGAGTACTTTGAGTACTTTGAGTACTTTTTTAGGATCTCTCCAGATCTCAATGCGGGGATCCCTGTTGATCTCTAGGGAAAAACTCTGCTCTGATGGACTGGATAGACAGAAAGAGCAGATCCTATTCTTGTCGCAAAAGTTTACAATGGCAGAGGAAGTCGGGGCCAGCTGGTTTGTCAGAGGGTCTCTAGTCTTTCCGGCTTTCCAGCCAACTGCAGAGCTAGCAGAATGGGTTGGTTCACCGCAAGAGGACGCATTCAGAAGCATTTTCTATGGAATTCATCTACGCATACGCTTGGTTGATCCCGGTTTACCCCTTGGTGGCAGCCTTTCTGCTTGGCTTGGGCATCTTGATGTTCAACGACTGGACAAGGGCTAACCGCTCTCTGGCGGCCTTCTTGAGTGTGTTCTCAATTGGAACGGCAATGGTTCATGCCTTTGCTGTTCTTGTGACGCAGGTACAGGGGCACGAAGCCTTCCTGAAGACCGTCACTTGGGCCCAGGCGGGATCTTTTTCGGTGGAAATGGGCTTTGTGGTGGATCACCTGACGGCGATGATGCTGGTGGTGGTAACCACAGTGGCCTTTCTGGTGCAGATCTACTCTGATGGCTACATGGCCCATGACCCGGGCTATGTGCGTTTCTATGCTTACTTGAGTCTGTTTAGCTCCTCCATGTTGGGTTTGGTGGTCAGCCCCAATCTGGTGCAGATTTACATTTTCTGGGAGCTGGTGGGGATGTGCTCCTACCTGCTCATTGGTTTCTGGTATGACCGACCGGCAGCAGCAGAAGCAGCTCAGAAAGCCTTTGTAGTTAACCGGGTCGGTGATTTTGGCCTCTTGCTCGGTATTCTTGGCTTTTATTGGTTGTCCGGCAGCTTTGAGTTCAACGAGATTGGCCGCAACTTACAGGAGATGCTGGCCTCCGGCTCCATGAGTACGGGTTTGGTTGCCCTGTTTGCTGTGCTGGTTTTCTTGGGGCCAGTAGCCAAGTCGGCTCAGTTCCCGCTGCACGTGTGGCTGCCGGATGCTATGGAGGGTCCTACCCCTATCTCGGCCCTGATTCACGCGGCAACCATGGTGGCTGCCGGGGTGTTCTTGGTAGCACGGATGTTCCCGGTGTTTGCAGGGATCCCGCTGGTGATGGACATCATAGCTTGGACAGGGGCGGGCACGGCTTTCTTGGGTGCTAGTATTGCCATTACCCAAAATGACATCAAGAAGGGCCTGGCTTACTCCACCATTTCCCAACTGGGCTACATGATCATGGCCATGGGATCCGGAGCCTATGCAGCCGGCTTGTTTCACCTCATGACCCATGCTTACTTTAAGGCGATGCTCTTTTTGGGTTCGGGTTCGGTTATCCACGGCATGGAAGCGGTGGTGGGGCACAACCCGGCTTTGGCTCAGGACATGCGTCTGATGGGTGGCCTACGCAAGTACATGCCGATTACGGCCGTGACCTTTTTAATCGGTACCTTGGCCATCTGTGGGATCCCACCTTTTGCGGGCTTTTGGTCGAAAGATGAGATTCTCGGCTCTGTTTTTGAGCACAACCCGGCCCTGTGGGCGGTAGGTTTCCTCACAGCCGGGATCACTGCCTTCTATATGTTCCGCATGTATTTCCTCACCTTTGAAGGGGAGTTCCGCGGCAATAATCTCACTCTGCGGCAAGAAGTGGCCCTGAGTGAAGGGCGGCCGGTACCGGCTTTTGCCTATGCTTTTTTTGCGGGCAAACCGGCCTTTGGCCCAGGAGCGATGAATATCCAAGAAAAGCCACAGCCTAGCAGCCACCCGGAATCCGAAGCGGATCCCCATGGGGAGCACCCCCATGCTTCTGAGCCGCATGAGTCCCCGGTGTCGATGACCTTTCCTCTTTTGGCTTTGGCAGTGCCTTCTGTGTTGATTGGGTTGGTGGGTACGCCCTTTGCCAACTTCTTTGCAGCCTTTATCCAGCCGCCAGGGGAGCACCTGGCAGAATCGGCATCAGTTTTGCCGCTGGTGGCGGAGGAATGGGCTGAGGTTTTGGCCGGCCATTTCGACTGGTCAGAGTTTCTGATCATGGCCGGTAGCTCGGTGGGTATTGGTTTGATCGGCATTACCCTAGCTAGCTTGATTTACTTCTCCAAGCGCATTGATCCTAGTACCTTCCCGCCAGCGCTGCAGCCTCTCTACTATTTCTCCCTCAATAAGTGGTACATCGACGATCTTTACAACCGTGTGTTTGTTCAGGGTACCCGTTTTGTGGCCCGCGAAGCGCTGGAGGTGGACAGCCGCATTGTTGATGGCATCGTCAATCTGGCCGGTCTGATCACCATGGTGGGTGGTGAGGTGATGAAATACTTAGAGAGTGGTAAGGCGCAGTTTTATGCTCTGATCATCTTTGCTGCTGTGGTGGTGATGGTGGTGGTGTCAGGGGTTGGCTTCTGATTCATCAAGTGGAGTTCACTGACCAGAGGCGGATATCACCGGCGCGGTTGCCACTGATGAGGGTTCGGCCATCGTTGCTGAAGGTGAGAGCACTGATACAGGCGGCGGGATCCCGGTACACCCTCACGGCAATGCAGCTAGGTAACTGATGTAGCCAAATGCTGTAATCATCTCCACCGGTAGCCAGCCACCTTCCGGTTGGGTCAGTGGCAACGGCTCTAATCCAGTTGTTGTGTTCGGGGTGAACTGCCAATAACTTGCCGGTGAAGGGATCCCAGCGCTTCAGAGTGTAGTCTACCCCACCCCCTGCCAGTTGCTGACCATTGGAGGTAAAGGCCACTGCATTCAGGGGACCGATGGAAGGAATGCGGCAAATGCTTTCCCCAGCAACCAGATCCCAGACCCAAACGGTTTCATCGTCGCTAACACTGGCCAGAAACACTCCTCCCTGGCTGAGGCTGAGGGCATGAATGCGATCCACATGGCCGTACAGCTTTAGGTAGAGTTGGCAGCTCTGTAAATCCCATACCTGTAAAACCGGCTCGGCTCCTCCTGCCAAGACCAAGCGGGAGGTATCCGGGCTAACCGCCAGTGCCTGTAAAGATCCTAAGTCCGTGGTCAACTGCCCTAGTCCTTCTCCCGTGGTGGGATCCCAGAAGCGGATCTCTCCATAGCAACAGCCGCTCACCAGCAGTTCTCGCTCCTGTTGGCGGATCACACCCAAGCCGCGGATCGGCCCGCTGTGCCCTTGTAAACAATGGCGCAATTCACCGGATCCCCAGTGCCAAATCCGTATCGTGCGATCCACACCGCCACTGAACAACAGCTCTCCGGCCACCGTCAACACAGAAATGGCACCGCTGTGACCAAGCAAAGTTCGGGTTTGCACCAGATTCCACGCCAAAGGATAGGAGATCATGGGTAGGGCAGTGAGCAATCTAGTCGTTTGAGTTTAACCAGTAAGGGATGGGGGGAGCCACAGATCCTGGACTCGTAGGGTCAGTCTCGGCAGGCTGTCACCAGCTTGGGTAGCCCTCCTTTACCCCATGCAGATTGTGCAGGGATACAACTGGATACAGAGATGGATACTGCCCGACCCCTGAAAATCCTGCTGTTTTTACATCTACGCCCCCTGCCCTAGGAAAAACAGGGGTAGTCCTTTTAGAAACCGGAGCTATTGCTCACGGAGCAGCAACTCTCTTCTTTACCTGAAGGATCGATCCACAGGGCCGCTCTCGCACCAGAGAGAAACTTAAAAGCAGAGGCTTGTTCAGAGCATTTTTTCCAACTGGATGCTGCCCAACTGCACGCCTACTCGCTTGCCGGCCAGATCGACAGGGGTGGTGAGGTTACTGCCGGCTTTGGCAATGATCGTATTTTGGGCAATGAAATAGACAGCCGAGAAGTCGACATTTGAAGTCGACATTTTGTTTGCGTTCCTCGGTGGGGGTCATGCCCGCCATGACAAAATCCACCCGATTGGCCTGCAGAGCCGGGATGAGGCCACTGGAATCCATACCGACAACCCGCAGGTTAAAACCCAATTCTGCGGCAATGTGGTTGGCAATATCGATATCAAACCCAACAATCTTCTCTTGGCCACTGGAGGTGTCCTAGTACCCATAGGGAGGGTAGTCGGGGGAGGTGCCCATGGTGAGGGTTTCCCGGGCTTGCGCCTGTAGAGGCTCAAACCATGCTCCAAATGCTGCTACAGAAGCAAGGGTTAAGCTCAGTCAGGTTTTCCGTCGTTTCAATAGAAGAGTCATACTGTGTCTTGCAAAGAACCGGTGAAACAGTCTAAACCAGCCCTGACTACAGGGATCCCGACAAGTTCCCCCTGCTAGGAGCAGATCCTGTGATCTTCCAGAAATCTTCACAACTTGGCTGCTGACAGCCTACACGACAGCCTATCTAGAACCTGCCCAATCCATTGTCCAATCCAACCCATGCGGTTTTTCTCTGCCTACCCCAGAGGGGTGAGGGCTGTTATGGCCGATCGGGCACAGGCTGCACAGCAAAATCTCTGCTGAACTCTGTGCAGCAACAAGCTCGAGCGTGGGTTCCCAGGAGATTTAAACTTGCCGACCATCGGATAACTGAATCTGCAAACCGGCCCGCAGCTGTTCCTCCTGGGAGCCGCTTATCTTGAGGCCTAGGTGATGAACCTGCAGCAGGGTGCGATCCGGATCTTCAGGGCGAATACAGGCCATGTTCAACTGGTGGGCTGCCCGCATTTCCTCTTCTCCACAAGCAGCTTGTAACTCCTTTTGCCAGGAGATATCTATTCCTCGATGAAGTAGTTCCAGTAACAGCAGGACCTTGATAAAGTCTGGGATCCGCTCCGACTCAGCCATGAGCTGGTTTTTGGTGAGCTGCTGGCTTTGCAGTGGGTCATAACCCATCTGAGACAGAGCCTGATCCAACAGCACTCCCTGTACCACCCGGTTCAAACTCCAAGCGTAGGTGAGCACCTCTGCCGAGGCTGTGTCCGGATCCCGTGGGTAAATAAACGGGGTGGGTGGGTGGGATAGACGCAGCTGCAAAAGGGCTCTCACCCACTCAATCTCAGGGGCCTGCGGTTCACCGTAGAGCACACCCCAAGATCCTGCCTGCACCGGCCAAGGAAAAAGAAGCCAGGGATCCGCCCGCCAAAAAAAGCGCGGCTGAGAGGATGCGACCGCTGCAAGGGCAGTCTGCAGCGATTGGGGCAGCTCGGAGGGGGATGCCATCAGGGGTGAGCTCAACATCGTCAGAGACAGTTTGATCCTCTCATTCTTGATGCTCCACGGGATGATTGGGTGGCAGCAGTAGAGCAACCCTTTTGCCGCAAGCGAGAACCTACGGACCTGTGTACCACCGACAGGGCCTCACTGCGGATCCCTATTGGCCAATAACAGTTCGGTAGTAATCCTCCAACTGTCGTGTAGCTGCTGACCAACTCCACCGTTCTGCCTCTTGGCGGGCTTGCTCCCGAAACATCTGCCGCTGCCCGGCACTGCTGAGCAGCTGCTGAGTAGCATGAACAAAATCCCTATCAGAGTCAGGATCAAACAGAAAACCATTGCGGCCACTGTCCACCACATCCGTAATCCCACCAGAACGAGGCGCGATCACAGGGCAACCTGCCGCCATGGCTTCCAACAAAACCAAACCCAGCGTCTCGGTGCGGGAGGGGAAAACGAACAAATCTGCCGAGGCAAAGGCTGCCGCCAGGGATCCCCCCTGCAAATAGCCGGTGAACACCACGTCATAGCCGGCAAAGTGTTGCTCCAGGGATCCCCGTTCCGGCCCATCGCCGACAATCGCCAAGCGGGCCTGCGGAATCTGCTGCAAGAGCACCTTGATCCGTCCCACTTCCTTTTCGGCAGAAAGCCGACCCACATAGAGCAAAAGAGGTCGTTCCGGTTGCCCTGCCGTCAGACGCTGCCGCATCTCAGGACTGGCAGCTTGGGGATGAAACAGCTCCGTATCTACCCCTCGCTGCCACAGTTGCACCCGCTCAATGCCGTGCTCCCTCAGCTCCTGTACCATAGCCGTGGAGGTGCAGAGATTCACCCGCGCCAAATTGTGACCCCACTTCAGTAGGTTCCACAACACCCCCTCCAAAAAGCCCAGCCCATAGTGCTTGAGGTACTTAGGCAGATGGGTATGGTAGGAAGCCACCAGCGGGATCCCCATGGTCTGGCTGTAGTAAAGGCCCCCCAACCCTAACACCGCTGGGTTAACCACATGGATGACATCCGGGCGAAAGCGCTGCAGCAACTTGCCGATCGCCGGGCCAGGGGCAGCTAACTTCAATTCTGGGTACAACGGCAATGGCATACCTGGGATCCCGTATACCCGTGCCCGGGCAAACCGCCGCGGTGCCCCTTGAGGAGCAACCACCAGCACCGAATTGCCATGGGCCGTTAAGTGACGTACCGTGTGACAAAGTCGAGTGACAATGCCATCCACCTTGGGCAAAAACGTCTCCGTAAACAGAGCTATGCGCATCAGGGATCCCAGGCTTTACAAAAAGACTCTAGGATGAGTGTTACACAAAAAGTCAATCGTAACCCCTTGTTATTCCACCGGAAATGCATAGGGAAGCGGTTCAGGTGGGACCTGCGTTTGCTCCCGGCCAATGGTATCTGCAGTGGTTTTGCTAATCAACAGCAGCGTTGCCGCCAGAGCTAGCCCGATCATATCCCGCCACATGGTGCACTCCTCAGCTCCTCACTCCTCATGCCCATTACTGTAGCGACGGTTTTCTCAATTGGGCAGTGAGCAGCAAAGGATTTTTCTGTGATGTGAATCACTGGCAGAATTGCGGCTTTGCCCCCAGCGGCTAGTCCCGGAAGGTCAGCTGCAAGCTGGTTATCAACAACACCAGAGAAGCAACCGCCATCAGGCCACCCCAAAACCAGTAAGGCAGCCACAGGTTCTGGGCAATTTGGCTGGAATCAGAAGGGATCACTTGCCCATTAATCACAGCCGTAGCTGTAAACAGATAATCCAGTTGCCGATAGGTACTCACACAGGCTTGTACCCCCAGAAATTGAATGGCAAAGCCCCGCAGCCAGGGGGAAGCCCACAGCCCCACTGCCAAGATCCCTAGCCCCAAAGCCGAGATCACCAACAGCCCAAACCCGGAGCGCACCCAGGTCACCGCCGACACCAGCAGCAGGGATCCCAGAAAAACCAACCCAAGGCGGGCCGTCCCCCGACGCCGAGAAGCCAGGATGAAAATAGCCCCCGCTAGCGGGGGCCCCATTGGCCCACCAGCCGCCACCAGCGCTCGCCCTACCGGCCCCAGAAACAGCTTGCCACTGTGAATGGCCAACCCTGAGCCATTTGGATAAATCTCCAGCCGGTGAAAATTGCCACCCAGAAGGAGGGCTGTCAAGCCATGCCCCATCTCATGAAACCAGGTGGCCAAGAGGGTAAAAGGATAAAGAACGTAGTTGCCCCACGAGAATTGCCAGAGCAAAACCGTAACACCCGCAGCAGCCACCCACCAAGCCAAGCTATGCTGAGCGGATTTCCCTGGAGAAGTCGAAGGCAGCTTGGACTGGATCATCAGGTGTTAACAGGTAAGAGCTGAAAAAAGCTGAAACGCCTTGCTCCCCTAGACGGCGGCAACAGGCAAAAGGTTCCCTCCTAGCCTAGAAAAGAAGAGAGAGCGAACGATCCCCGATATGGCCACCTTTCTAAGAGACTGGAGCTACCGCTACCCCTGGCTTTACCGCAGCATCAGCCGTATGGCCGCTCTGGCGGTAGGAGGGTATGGGCGCCTGCGCAGGCTACCTTTGCAAGGGATGCAAATCCATCCCCAGGATCAGGTATTAGATCTCTGCTGTGGCCCGGCGGAGGTAACCCCGGTGTTGGCCAAGCTAAGTCAGCAAGTCACCGGATTGGATGCCTCTCCCAAAGCCCTAGCTGCAGCCCGCAAGCGCCTCCCCGCTGTCCGGTTCGTAGAAGCCTTCGCCCAGAATATGCCCTTTCCCGAGCACAGCTTTGATTGGATCCACACCAGCTTGGCTCTGCACGAATTATCTTCTGTTGAGCTGGAACAGGTCTTGCAAGAAGTGTGGCGGGTGCTCAAACCTGGCGGGGGGTTGTTGATTCTAGATTTGCACGCTCCCAATCAACCCCTGATCTGGTCAGGGTTGGCCCTGTTTTTGGCCCTTTTTGAAACCGAAACTGCTTGGGAACTGTTGCAGCTGGACTTACCGGAGCATTTGCGGCAACGGGGTTGGCAAAATGTCCGACATACTTTACACGGATTCGGGGCCTTGCAGGTGGTTCAAGCCCAAAAACCTCCTGTAGAGGCCTGAACTCAGATTGATCAAAAAAGGCCTTAGGAAATCTGTCCCCTCCCTCTGCAGCAGTAAGCTCGGCTTTCCCCAGCAGTTATCGTCCATCTGGATCCTCATCCTTTCCACCCTATCTGGATGTCTTGTCTGCTGGCAATAATCAGCTGTGGACTTCTGAGGAGACCGAGCTGCCTCAGATTCTCACCTGAAGTCGGGAAAAGCTGTAACGCAAAGGCAACGTCAGGATGGAGGGGATCCCCTGCCTCAGCTTTGGTGCCAGAAGGGAGTACCAAGCACAGGTGTACTGGGCTGGGCGACATCCTGGGGCAACATCGCTCCGGCACGGTAGGCCTGACGACCTGCCCCAACCGCCTTAGCAAAGGCCCCTGCCATGGCTACCGGATCCCGAGCCAAGGCCACCGCTGTATTCAGCAACACCCCGTCAAAGCCCCATTCCATCACCTGACAAGCGTGGGAGGGCAGACCCAAACCGGCATCAATGATCAAGGGAACCTGGATGCGTTCTCGCAGCATACGTAGGTTGTAGGGATTGAGAGGGCCCTTCCCCGTACCGATGGGAGCGGCCCAGGGCATAACCGCCTCACAGCCAACATCTAGAAGGCGCTGACAAAGGACAAGATCATCGGTGGTGTAGGGCAAAACTTTGAAGCCACGCCGGATCAACTCAGCCGCAGCAGCAGGCAGTTGCAAGGTATCCGGCTGCAAGGTATAGTCATCCCCAATCAGTTCCAACTTGATCCAGTCGGTAGCAAAAACCTCACGGGCCATCTCAGCCGTCGAGATCACCTCCTGGAGACTGTGACAGCCAGCAGTGTTGGGCAGAATCGGAATGCCCATCTTTTGCAGCAAGGTCCAGAATCCTTGAGAGGTATCCCTGCCGAAGGCACCTTGCCGCCGCAGAGAAGCTGTCAGCATACAGGGACGGGCACAGCTTATGGCTGCCTCCAAAACAGCCGGCGAGGGATAGCGGGCTGTACCCAGCATCAAGCGGCTGCTAAAGCGCTGACCATAAAGGGTGAGAGCATCTTCTTCATCGACAGAAGGAAAAGAAGAAACAAGGGATTTGGATATCGACATCACCGGTGACGCTGAATGGGTTAAATCGGAGATCAGGAGATCAATCGGGTCAATTTCAACCTCCTACTGTAGGTGCAACAATTTCCACCCGGTCGCCCTCCCGCAAAGAGGTTTCCGCATAGCGGCTGCGGGGAATAAACTCCTGGTTGACAGCTACGGCAAAGGGAGCATTGACAGCAGCAGTAGCCACTGCGTCGGCTAAAGTCATACCTTCAGGCAACTCATGGGGTTCTTGGTTAATCCACACACGCATGGAGGCTCTCTCAGCAAAATCCAACACCTTCTCTTGAGTTTGCCGCACCGCTTGGTTTGATCCTCGTGCTTCAGGGTGAAACCTGAACCGAACCGTGAACAGAGTTGCTGCTGTTGGCTGTCTCGAAGGCTAGGCCTAGCTGCTTGGCCAGAGAGTTACAGCCCTGGTGTATGTATTCTAAGACAGCATCGTGGATGGCAGGGGAAATCATGAAGCCATGCCGGTACAGACCGTTAATTTGCAGAAACCGAGGTGCTACTTCTACCACTGCCGGTAGGTTATCCGGTAGCGTTGGCCGACATTGGCTGTTGAGCTCCAGGATCCGGGCTTCTGCAAAACCCGAATGAACCACGTATGCAGCGCTGAGCAACTCCAAAACAGAGCGGACACTCACTGGCGACAGATCTTCTGTTTCAATCTCGGTAGCCCCGATTACGAAAAGATGATCCTGCTTGGGAGCAATGTAAATCGGGTAGCGGGGGTGAAGCAGCCGGGTTGGACGCTGCAGGCTAACCTCGGGAGCATAGAGCCGAATAACCTCCCCCCGTACCCCCCGCAGAGGCCCACCCCAGCGCCACTCCTTCTGTGCGCCTAGGCCGCGGCAGTCCAGTACCCAGCCCCCACTCCGTTCTTGCCAGCGATGGGCTGTTTCATAATCCAGAGGGCAATTCCACTCCACTTCCACACCGTGCTCACGTAGGTTGGCCAAAAGAGCCGCAAGCAATTGACGGTTGTCCAGCTGACCTTCTTGCGGTAGGTACAAGCCTTGGCTAAACCGACCGGCTAGAGCCGGCTCAAGTTCGGCCAGAGACTGGGAATTCAGAGGTTGAGGGGCAGGCAACTCTTGCAGTCTGTTCTGAACCCTTGCGAGCAAGTCCATAAACCGCTGCGCCTCACCAGCATCCTGTCGGTGCCAGAGGATCAGCGTCCCCTGCTGCTGAAAAAAAACCGGCTGAGGAAGACTGGAGAGGAGCTGTGGCCAGCGTGCCAAGGCATAGTACCCTTGGGCAACAACATTGGTCTCGGTCGCTATTGACTCTGCCAAGGGGGCCAGCATGGCTGCTGCTACCCAAGCTGCGCCACCCCCTGCTGCTGCGCCGGCGGCAGTATCCACGATCCGGACAGGGTGCCCCTGGCTGGCAAGCGTAGAGGCTAGGAGACGACCGATGAGTCCGGCCCCGATAACCAGTACGGGATCCCCTCGTTTTGAGGGAAGAGGCTCAAGGGCTGTTGCCGATTTTAACCAGAGGGTCTGTTTTTCCATAATTGATACCATAGCCCAGGAGGGGTGGATAGCTCTCAAATCCTTTGGGATAAGCAGCTAGATGGCTCAGGCACTAACAAAGTTTGCCAGGAACAGTACCGGCGGCAAAGCTTAAGGCAGGCTCGTCTGGAAAACTAAACCCCTTCTAGGGGTGTGGGCTTGCTCTTCCCCCTGTTATTGGGCCAAGCTCTCTGGCAGTTGCCCTATTTGCTCACTTTAACGGTGTTGCGCGAAACACGTGGAAGCTCCGGCGGCCCCGAGAATCCCTTATGGGCAGGGTATGGGCAGGGACAACGTCAGACAGATCCTGAATGGGTCAGAGATTCCGGATGAGGCCTATCGTTTTTGTTGTCTGAGCTTGTACAACTCTTCTTCCACCTCTAGCTGACGGAATTGTTTTTCCAAATCATCCCAAGCATTGTCAGGCTTCCCCCAATTGCCAAACCCAAAATCCTGGTTGTTGCCAGGTTGGGCTTGGGCAGCTTTGACTTCTTGTAATTTGGTTTTCACCTCTTGGCGACGCTGTTGAATTTGTGGTAGCAATGCCTCCATTTGCTGGATTTTATCCTTCAGGGTTTTCATCTGGTTCCACAACTGACTGCCCTTCTGCAAGAGTTCTGCCTCGCGCTGTTGGGCTCCTTGGGCCAGATCCGGACGATTAGCTCGTTGGGCCTTTTCAATGCGAAAGTGCCAGGTTTTGATTTCCTCTCCTAAGTTGAGAATGCTCCTTTGTAGGGCTTGCTCTTGGGCGCGGCTCTCTTGCAGGAGTCTGAGCGTCTCGGCTTCCTGCTGACGCAGTTGATCCTCTAGAGCTTGCAACTCGATTTCGGGATGGGCCCTGAGAAACTCTTCTAGGCGAGTTTCCAAAAATCGGATCAGATCGTCGAACAGTCCCATTGGTGGATCCCTTTGTCCCAACCCTCAGCTGCATTCAGACTAGCCCAAGCGGGTAGGGCTGTGATAGATGAGCCAAAAGATTTTTCAGCCTGCCTGCAGTTCTAAATGCCGCTTTTTCCCAAATGCATACAAAACATGAGCCCATACAAGCGGCGGGTCAAGCCTGCAAGGAAACTGTAGCAGCTAGCACCAATACTGCTCAAAAAGCTATGGCTCCTTTGCTAGGAGATCCATTCCCCCAGGGTAAACAACAGTTTGCCGGTAATTGATTGCAATATTCTTGAAAAACTTAAAAAGATTTAACTTTTAGAGGATCCTCCTTTGAGGGGACTCTATCTAGGTATACTTTTGGTCAGGGTATTTAGCTCTGCTTTGCCTTCTGTGCTTTTGAGCTGTGCTTTTCAGCAGCGTCTGTGCCCGCTGCCGCACGTAGGTTTTCGCCCAAGTAAATCAAATTATCAGATTAAGGAATCCTAACCCATGAACCAGGTAAGGGCAAGTTTGCGCAGACGGAGTCACTCTTTACTGCTGCCTTTAGTGGCAGGGTTTGTCTTCGGCTGCGGAGGCGGCGGCACCGGTGGCTCGCCCTCTCTTCCTCCATCTTCTGGATCGGTCACCCTGCGGGTGGATCCTGTGAATGGCCCCTTGACCAAGCTGGCTGATGCCACTGCCGAGGCCCAACGCCTACAAAACGCGACTGCCGGGCTAGAGGTGATCATCGAGATTTTGAGGGCAGGGCGTGAAACCCTGCAGGGTAACCTGGCTCTGGATGGCGGTGATGGCACCAATGGGGGGCGCATTGCTATCCGTAGCTCTGCACCCTACGAGATTGCGACTGGCCCTTTCGACTTGGTCATCCCTAGCCAGACCAGCCTGCAAGGGGTTGAAGTGCTCCTGGGAGGGGGACGGGTTCAGGTGAACAATGGCACCTTTCAACCCAGCAAAGTCACCCTCAATGACCCTCGCTCCAATGTCTTGGTCAACGGCAATGCGGCTGTGCTGGAAGGCGTGCTAGGACAACTGGCGCAGATTTTGTGCCAGCAATTTTTGGATCCCTGTGTGCAGGTGTCTGGAAATGGTCGCATCAGCCGCACCTCGACGATCGTGAGTAAAACCGGTGGGGTAGGTATCGGCACGGTGCCGGGCAGCAATCCCACGATTGAGAACAGCGCCATTCTGTTGCAGGCTTTGGGGGCTTTAGCTGCTCGCTACGGTGACAACTCGGGCGGAGTGTTTCGCAACAACCAAATTGAGGGGGATCCACCGACGACCAGTTTGGCGGTTGCGGCTCGCCAAGGTGGCAGCGGCACCACCGGCATTCAACTGGATGGAGCAGGTGCGGTGCCGGCGATTCAGTCGAATCGGATCACGGTGGGTGCAATTGCCGGGAGTGTCGGCATTCGTATTTTGCAGGGGATTCAAGCCCGCACCCTGACAGAGAATACTTTTCTCACTAGGGGTAGTGGCACAGGGGTAGCCATTCAGGTGGCTGCGGGTACACCGGCATCTGTAGTGGCCAGTTATCGGGCGAACAATAGTTTCCAAGGAAACTTTGCTCAGATAGTTGCGGAACCCGGACTAACCTCCACACCCACACCCACGCCGACGCCAACACCCACACCCACAACTCCCCCCCTAAGGACTGGCCCTATTCAAATCACTCTCAACTGGAATACGATTGATGATTTGGATCTCTACGTTACGGATCCCGGTCAGCAGACAGTATCTTTTAACAATCGGCGTATTCCCTCTGGGGGGCAGTTGGATGTCGACGCCAATGCTGATTGTGCTGGAGTAACCCCGAATCCTGTGGAGAATGTCTTTTGGGCCTCTACTCCTCCTGCAGGACGGTATCGCATTGAGGTAGCACTGTTTCAGCGGTGCTCCCAGTCAACTGCGCCCATTCCCTTTACGGTAACGCTACGAAAGGGTACAACCCCTAATCAAACCCTTGAAACTTTCAATGGGGCAGCGACTTCGACAGGAGTGGCGGGTCAATTTACCTTCTCTTTTCCTTAGCAACACTTTGCAAACCGGTTACTAAACCAGTTACTAAATGATGAAGCCTTAATCAAATACAAGCCTATCTCTCCCAGTTTCTCTAATGCTGCTATTCCTCGTTAGCAACAAAGATGAACGAAAGCCTTCATGACTGACCACACCATCTCAATAGGATTAAAGCCTGGTGGATATGGCAGCAGGTATTCAATCCTTTCTCCCTTCGGCTCTTCCAGGCTTATGAGGAGTAAGGAATACTGTTGAATTGAATATTCCTTCAACTTGGTCTCGACGCAAACCCTCGTTCTGGCGAAAACAAGAATGAATCATCTTGCCAGAGGCCAGATCTAGTTTCCTGATCTAGTTTGAGGGTAACTTGGCGGTCTAACTCCACAAACTCTTGAATTCGGACTCCAGAAAGACCCAATAATCTGTCAAGTAGTCTATCAAGAAGCACTGTCACTCGCCACAGAAGTCAGTATCGTATTATGCTACCGACACTGAGATGTTCGGAAAGCTACTATAGCCAGAGTGCCTGTCGCTACGCATTGCCGACACGACGGGCAGAGCGCAGGAACGGGTTTTGATAGCCTATCAAAATCCCAAATCAATCTGCTTGCGCATTCAGCCTGGAAACAATCAGGTACATCACGAAAATGAACAGGGCAACCAGCGCCATAGGTCAGTCCTTAAGTGAGATTGCTTAGAGATGAGGAATGGGGGGAGCCTTGCCAGCAGAGTCGGAACCTTCTTAACCTCTTATCTTAACAAGACTTGCTTGTAGTTTATTAGTTTATGTTAATCGTGTCAAAGAACAGGGCTTCTCTCAACAGGGTGAGTGTCTTAACAGCTCTCCTCCCTCCTAGGGAGCAGCTTCGCATTCATCCGCAGCAAGGCTGACAACCCAATCCCCTGGTTTGTAGCTATGCTCTGCTGAATGAGTCAATGGAGGGTATCCAAGGCTCCTGTTCTCCTCTGCTTAACCGTGGCAAGAGCTGCTGCCTCTATATCCCCAATCCAGAGGTTTATGGAGTCCATCCCTTGCGCCGACGTGATTGCTTTGAAAGGGATCCCTGCGGTGTTGGGATAGGGATGAAAACGTAAAGCTATGTAAAAGTAGGATCAGCATCACTGACTTGGGATCCCTAATGTGCAGCGAAGAACAGCCCCTACCCTCTGTGCCGGCAAAGGTAGAGCATCACTGGCAATGGCGAGCTCTATCCATTCGCTACCAACAGGTAGGCTCTATAGGGCCGGCGGTGCTGCTGATCCATGGATTTGGGGCCAGTAGCGACCATTGGCGCAAAAATTTGCCGGTGCTGGGGCAACACTGTCGCGCTTATGCTGTCGATTTGTTGGGCTTTGGTGGATCGGCAAAGCCTCGGCCTGGGGTGCCGTTGCCCTACACTTTTGAAACTTGGGGATCCTTGGTGGTGGATTTTGTCAAGGAGGTCATAGGGGAGCCGGTTTATCTGGTGGGCAACTCAATTGGCTGTATTGTTGCTTTACAGGCTGCTGTCATGGACCCGACTTCGGTCTTGGGGGTGGCGATGTTGGATCCCTCGCTGCGGCTGCTCCATGAACGCAAACAGCAGCAGATCCCTTGGTGGCGGCGCTGGTCCACTCCTTTGATCCAAACTCTATTGGGGTGGCCCCTTTTAGGTCACTTTTTCTTTGCACAAGTGGCCCAGGCAGGGGCCATCAAAAACATCCTGTTGCAGGCTTATGGGCGCAAAGAGGCAGTTACTGATGAATTGGTACAAACCCTGCTCAAACCTGCCCGCGACCCGGGCGCGGCGGAGGTCTTTCTGGCCTTTGTGCGCTACTCTCAAGGGCCCCTAGCGGAGGATCTCCTTCCCCAGCTTACCTGTCCAGTGTTGATCCTGTGGGGAGAAGCGGATCCCTGGGAACCGATTGCCTTGGGCCGGGCTTTGGCCGAGTTTCCCTGCGTGGTTGGATTTATTCCCTTGGCAGGAGTCGGTCACTGCCCGCAAGATGAAGCTCCAGAACTGGTTAACCCGCTCCTGCTGGATTGGATTCACGGATCCCTGTCCAAATCCAAACAAGACTCTACGGCAGCCTCTGCTAACGGCTGATGTGCTCTAGCCGATCCAGATTAGGGCCGCTGAGGCGAAAGGCTTGCCCAAATCCTTGAATGAAGCTACCGGCTTTGGGGGTGATCTGGCAAAAGTGAAAGTCTGCTAGGCCTAGCAGCATCTCGGCGATTTCGTACTTAGCTCGGTACAAGGGCTCAAAACCCTGTGTTAGGGCCTCCTCTCGGCTGAGAAACTCGGCTTCTCCTGTCACCATTACCCGCATCAGCCCATGGTTACTGCGGGGATCCCCTGGGGTAGGCGGCTCGTGGATCATCAGGGCAGCACGGTTATCCTGCCGTAACGCTTGGGTGTGGGAGGAAAGCTCGCTGATGAAAATGGCAAAGCGCAAGGGATCCCGTTGCACCACAAAGGGCACCAAGGATACCGCCGGGGATCCCGCCTCTAGCACCGCCAAACTGGCTACCGGTTGCAGATCCAGCAAAGCATTGAGATTGTCTACGGCAGACATAGAAGCTCGTTCTCAGCCTACTTCCGTCATTATCACCCTACTGACTGAGCAGAGGTTTCTAAAGAGGTCAGGGATCCCTGAGATAATTGGGATCCCCTTTCTGTCGCTTGGGCAAACCGGATCTCCCTATGTATTGCGATTACCTTGTCCAAATCCTAACCGCCCGTGTTTACGATGTTGCCCAAGAAACCCCCCTGGAGCCAGCTTTTAATCTCTCCCGCCGCCTGAAAAACCCTGTCTGGCTAAAGCGGGAAGATATGCAATCCGTTTTTTCCTTCAAGTTGCGCGGGGCATACAACAAAATGGCCCAGCTTCCTGCAGAACAACTGGCCCAGGGAGTAATTGCGGCTTCCGCCGGTAACCACGCCCAGGGAGTAGCCTTAGCAGCCCAACGGCTGGGTACCCGCGCGATGATTGTTATGCCCGTTACCACCCCACAGGTAAAAGTAGAGGCTGTACGCTCCTGGGGTGGGGAAGTGGTGCTCCACGGAGATACCTTCGACGATGCCTATGCCCACGCCCGCCAACTGGAGGCAGAAAAAAGCCTCACCTTTATCCACCCCTTCGATGATCCCCATGTCATTGCCGGGCAGGGCACAGTTGGGATGGAAATCCTGCGCCAGTACCAACAGCCTATCCATGCCATTTTCGTTGCCATCGGCGGTGGCGGCTTAATTTCCGGCATTGCCGCCTATGTCAAACGTCTGCGCCCAGAAATCAAAATCATCGGTGTAGAACCGCTGGACTCTGATGCCATGTATCAGTCACTACAAGCAGGACGGCGGATACGCCTGTCTCAGGTGGGCTTGTTTGCCGATGGTGTGGCCGTGCGGGAGGTAGGGGAAGAAACCTTTCGCCTTTGTCAGCAGTATGTAGATGAAATTGTTCGTGTCAGTACTGATGACATCTGTGCAGCCATCAAAGATGTCTTTGAAGATACCCGTTCCATCTTGGAGCCTGCCGGTGCCCTGGCCATTGCCGGTCTGAAAGCCTATGTCAGCCAAACCGGTATCCAGGGGCAAACCCTTGTAGCCGTTGCCTGTGGCGCCAACATGAACTTCGACCGGCTGCGCTTTGTGGCAGAACGAGCTGAGATTGGCGAACAGCGGGAGGCTATTTTTGCCGTGACCATTCCCGAACAGCGGGGCAGCTTCCTTAAGTTTTGTACCTGCATTGGCCAGCGCAACCTGACGGAGTTTAACTACCGAATTGCCGATCCCCATGAAGCTCACATTTTCGTCGGGCTGCAGGTGCGGGATCGAGCTGATGCTCAGCATATGGCCCGTACCTTCGAGCAGGCCGGTTTCAAAACCCTGGATCTCACCGATGACGAGCTGGCCAAATTGCACCTGCGCCACATGGTGGGGGGCCGTTCTCCCCTAGCCGAAAACGAGTTGCTCTACCGCTTCGAGTTCCCAGAACGGCCCGGTGCATTGATGAAGTTCTTAGCCTCTATGAGTCCTAACTGGAACATCAGTTTATTTCACTACCGCAACAACGGTGCCGATTATGGGCGCGTCGTTATCGGCATCCAAGTGCCCAGCTCCGAGATGACCGAGTGGCAGAGTTTTTTAAACACCTTGGGTTACCGCTACTGGGATGAGAGCCAAAACCCTGCCTACAAGCTGTTCTTGGCCTAGCCAACTTTTGTCTGCTGCAACGCAAGGGCCAGCCCCCTCTGTCCAGTTCTGTAAACAAAACTTTACAATTCTATGCAAAGTGATCTATAGTTAAGGGAGGAAAAAAGGAGAACAGCATGAGTAGATATCGCTCCGTTGTCGTTGAAGAGGGTGGCCGTCTGAACAACTACGCCATTGAGCCAGAAATGTATGTCGATAGCACCCCTCGTGTAGGCTTTACTGACTACGCAGAGCGCTTGAACGGGCGGTTGGCCATGATCGGGTTTGTGGCTTTAATCGTGACAGAAGCGTTGCTGGGCAATTCTCTAATTGGCTGGTTGCAAACTCTAGGTCAGTAGAACAACAGCTTCCCTAGTGGGGCATTTCCCAGTGCAGTTCAACCTGGGTATAGCCCTCTGGGGTATGGGTGCGGTGCCAGGATCCCTTCGGTAGATAGCGGGCAATGGTATTCATAGCTTTGCTGCCGTAACCGCCGCCGGGGCTAGGGGAATACTCCACCCCATCGTTGATAACCGATAGACAACAGTGGTGCTCCCTTTGTACCAGGGATACGCTTACAAAGGAAGCATTCCCTTTAGGCGGCTGTACATGGGCAATGACGTTGCCGATGGCCTCTCGCAAAAAGCGCAAAATGTCCTCCCGTTGGTCGAACCACTCACTGGTATTGGGCTCATTGAGGGGCTGCAGTTGCCGTTTTACCGAAAGGGTTAGTCCGCCTGTCTGGATCAGCTCGTCTAAGTAGGTTTCAATGCCGCGGTGCAAGCCCTCCCGCAAACTGGGGGAGATGCGTAGCTTGGTGGCCAAAGTACGCACATCGTTGAGTTGTTCCCGGATACCGCGCCCAATGCTTTCTAGTTGTTCGAGTAGGCGATCGTAAGCAGCAGGGCTGACGGCTTTTCCCTGTTGCTGTTGCCACTGCAAGCTTTCCAAATCGTCCATGACCACCTTCAGCTCTTGCAATTCCCGATCATGAATGTCGGTGGCTACGCGGTAGAGCAACTTGCGGGCCTGGTCAACGGCAGCTTCCTGTTCGGCGCGGCGCAGGCGCTCTAGCTCCTGTTGCTGGGCCAGCAGCCGTTCCTGGTTTTGCAGGATGATCAAGGTCAAGAGCATGCTCACCCCTGTGAAGCCACTGGCCAGAGCCGGTAGGGCAAGGGGCCAAATCCAACGCCACAGCAAAAACTGTGCCACGGCCCAACCTTGGTAGATAAGCAACAGCAAAACCGGCCAAAGGAGAAACCGCTGCTGCTTCCAATTCTGTCGACTCAGTCTTAAATGGGGGTGATAAGGCATCAGCAGCAGGCCGGTACCTCCCCCCAAGAGCAGCACCACCACCGCTGCCCAGCTAGGGGGAATCGACCGGTAAACTTCGCCGGTCAGCAGGCTGGAGAGGATTTGTGCTTGCAACTCTACTGCAGCAATCTGGGATCCATCGGCAGTTCGCACCGGAAAAGTTTCCGGATACCCCCCCACAAAACCCACCAACACCACTTTGTCTTGCAGCTGAGCAGCAATCTCAGCATCCAGGGGAGGGATCCCTTCTTGGCTGAGGCAAGCTTGGCTAGGGTTGACAATTTGGGAGGCTGACCCGGCTCCCACCTGCAGGATGACGGGAGGACAGACTTGTTCAATCGGGATAATGGGGATGCCGTGCTGGGATCCAAGGGGATTGAATTGCACCGGGCCCAAACCCCGTTCTCGAAACCAGCGGCTGGCCTGTTCTGGATCATACTTGGCAAAGGCAAGGGCCTCCACTGAAGCAAACATCTGCTCTTGCTGGCTATCTCGACGCAGATAGATCCCCCGCAGTTGGGCTTTGCGCAGGATCCCAGCCCCATCCACCCGATATTGCACCACCCCCTGCACATGCTCCGGGGGTACCAAGTACTCCAGCCGCAAGGAAGAAAAGGGCAGGAAGTGGTTGTAAATGCTGATCTCCGCCCGTTGAAAGCTTTCACTGCTGCGGGTGGCCAAGACTAGCCGATCCGGATAACGCTGCACCACTTGACGCAACGGGGCATCTAGGTTTTCATTGCCCAAATTTTGGGGTACTACAAAACTGCTGGGCAGATTCAGTACCACCACTCTGGCTTTGGCCTCTTCCAGCAAGCGCAGGGTTAGGCCCGCGTAATTGGCCCGCTCCAGGAGAAAGTCAACATTCTGGTGACCATCGCCACTGTCTCCCTGCCCTTGTATACGACCATCAATGCCGACGATCACCACGTTTGGGGAGGGAGTCTGGGGCCCCCGCCAGCCATACAGCCACTGCTGAGCGTCGCTTTCCATCCGCACCAACAAAGGATGCTGGGTGGAAAGATTGAGCAATGTTGCCCACCCTAAGCCCCAAGCCAAAGCCCACCCCAGTCGCCGCCGCGAGGGGGAAAGGTGAAGGACGGGGGTGTGATCCTGAGCAGTAAGGGGATGACTGATGTGACCTGGCATCGAGTCAGGCATGATCTCTTTTGCCATCTTCACCCCTAGAACAGGCCGATAAAGGGATCCCTGACCTCCAACCTGATGGGGCTAAACCTCAGGTTAACGGTGGTTGTTGCGTACCTGAGCTGCTTCCTCAGGACTAATACCGAGACGGGTGAGGTTGATGCGGCCCTTGTGGTCGATGCTGCGCACCTTCACCACCACCTCATCTTCCACAGCGATTTCATCTTCCACCTTGCCCACCCGGTATTCCGCCAGTTGCGAAATGTGGATCATGCCTTCTTTGCCGGGCAAAAACTCCACAAACGCCCCGATAGGAATGATACGGGTCACCTTGCCTAGGTACACCTGCCCCTCCTGTACCCGCCGCACCAGGTTCTCGATCATCTGCTGAGCGGCTTCCGCTTGCCCACCCACTGCAGAAGAAACCGTAACTGTGCCATCATCACTGATATCTATCTTGGCCCCTGTCGCTTCCGTAATGCTGCGAACCATTTTGCCGCCAGGGCCGATGATCTTGCCGATATCTTCCGGATCTACCTTAAAGGTGAGCAAACGCGGCGCAGTTCTGGCCAACTGCGGACGAGGAGCGGAGATCGCCTCCATCATCTTGCTGAGAATAAATTCCCGCCCGGCCTTGGCTTGGTTTACCGCTTGCTCCACTACATCGACGGTAATGCCGGTAATCTTCATGTCCATTTGCAGGGCGGTGATCCCGGCTTGCGTGCCCGCCACCTTGAAATCCATATCACCGAGGAAATCCTCAATGCCCTGAATATCGGTAAGGATGCGCACTTCCTCCCCTTCCTTGATCAGGCCCATAGCTACCCCGCTCACGGGGGCTTTGATCGGTACCCCAGCATCCATCAGAGACAGGGTGGAGCCACAGACGGATGCCATCGAAGTTGAGCCGTTGGAGGAGAGCACCTCGGATACCACCCGCACCACATAGGCAAACCTGTCCTTGTCCGGCATCACCGGCAGCAAAGCTCGCTCCGCCAAGGCCCCATGACCAATCTCCCGCCGACCTGGAGAGCGGGAGGGCCGCGTCTCTCCCACCGAGAAAGCCGGGAAGTTATAGTGGTGCATGTAGCGTTTTTCGTCGCTAGGGTGCAAATCGTCCAGCTCCTGCGCATCACCAGGGGTACCGAGGGTGGTAATGGAGAGCACCTGGGTCAAGCCGCGATTGAACAGAGCACTGCCATGTACCCGTGGGATCAAGCCCACCCGACAGGAAATGGGTCGAATTTCATCCAGCTTGCGCCCATCCACCCGTACACCCTCTTGGATGATCTGCTGGCGCATCAGTTTTTTCGTTAGCAATTTGAACTCGGCATCCAATTCCTTCGGGTTCTCCTGAAGGTAAAGCCGCAAGGGATCCGTTTCCGGTCGGGCTTGGATCTGAGCTTCCAGTTGGGCTTTGAGTTCCTCAAGCTGCTGGTCGCGGTTGGTCTTGTCCAAAAATTGCTTCAAAATCGATTGGATCCCTGCCTGGACCTGCTCCTCCACAAAAGCAATCAGATCCTCATTTCTCGGCGGCGGGGGCAGCTCCACAGGCTCCATCTTCAGGTCTTGGAAAACCTGGTTTTGCGCCTTGAGCAACTCTTGAATGGCTTCAAATCCAAATTCAATCGCCTCGATCACGTCTTTTTCCGGCAACTGGTTGGCCCCGGCTTCCACCATGATCACGCCATCTGCGCAGCCGGCCACCACCAAATCCAGATCCCCGGCTTCGATTTCAGCATAGGTGGGGTTAATGATGAACTCATCCTTAACCAAGCCTACCCGCACCGCCGCCACAGGCCCATTGAAAGGGATCCGAGCACCCCGAATGGCCAGAGAAGCTCCCAGAATGCACAACACATCCGGTGGCACAGTGTCATCCACCGACAGAGTTGTTGCCACGATCTGCACATCATCCCGCAGCCATTCTGGGAACAAAGGACGGATGGGTCGGTCTATCAATCGAGAGATAAGGGTAGCCCGCTCCGGTGGGCGGCCCTCCCGCCGCAAATACCCCCCTGGGATCCGCCCGGCAGCATAGAGACGCTCTTCGTAGTCCACTAGCAGTGGCATAAAGTCAATCCCAGGGCGGCCCGGCTGACGCGTAGCCGTGACCAAAATGGAAGTTTCGCCCGAAGTTAACCAAATCCCACAACCTGCCTGTGGGGCCATCAAGCCAATATTGATGTCAATTTCCCGACCATAAAAGGAAATTGACCGGTTGTATTCTGCCATGTAACGTTTCGCCTTCTTCTTTTTCTTGCCGCTATCGTAGCATTCTCTCTCGAGACATACTTCCACTGATGATGCTAAGCGAGCAAAGCACGGGACTTGTGGTGCTCTGTGCTGGGCAAAAGTTAACCCCTGCTGACCGGCGGGATGAACACCAGCTCGTCTTCGGCAGATAAGGGAGTATGTTCAGGGACAAAATTCAAGTTGAGGCCCAACCGGGTGTTGCCCGCTGTTACTTTACACAACCTTTTGCACGACCTAGGGTCTGCACCATCCTCTATGCAGGCTGCGCCGACGGGGTAGGGTGCTACGTATCGCTGTCGCGACGGACGGAACATTGTGACGGAGTCTGGTAGGTGGCAAAGAGCTTAGAGTGATCCAGAATTGGCGGCTTTCAACCTTTGGGCTACCTTGCGTCTGCTTGGCTCAACAACAGGCCCGCTTCTGGATGGATCGTCCACCGTTACGTTGACCTTGTTTATCTTACTTAAATGAGAGGGCAGGGCTGTTTGGGAAGGATTGGCTCCTCCTTCTGGCCAGCTTGGTTGTAACTTCCGTAACTTCTCATGAAAAACCACTATGCTGGGTTTTTAGCTTTGGCTGCTGCAGCTTGTTTCGGAGCGGTTGCACCGGCGAGCAAACTGTTGTTGGAGGAGCTATCTCCCTTTCAATTGGCCGGGATCCTCTACTTGGGGGCGGCAGTGGGAATGCTTCCCAGCCTTTGGCGAGATCCTTCCTGCTACCTTCTACCACAAGTGGATCGACGCAATTGCCAGCGCTTGGCTGGAGCGGTTTTCTGTGGAGGAGTTTTGGGGCCGGTTTTTCTCCTTTTGGGCTTGCAGTTGGCTTCTGCAGCTTCAGTAGCACTTTGGCTTCCTTTAGAGATGCTTGCAACAGCCATTTTGGGGCATTTTCTCTTTCGAGATCAGCTTGGACGTTTGGGGTGGCCAGCAGCCGGGATCCTATTTTTGGCCTCTTTGCTTCTGTCATGGGGAGAGGGAGCTGCTGGTTTTCAGGCGGGTTTTTGGGTGGCTATGGCCTGCTTGTGCTGGGGGATAGACAACAATTTGACAGCACTGATTGATGGGCTAAGACCAACCCAAGTGACCTTTTGGAAAGGTGGAGTAGCCGGCACCATTAATCTCAGTATTGGGCTGATCCTAGAACCCTGGCAGGCGAGTGGGTTCACAGTGATATCTGCTCTAGGAATTGGTATTATCTCTTATGGTGTAAGCCTTGTTTTATACATTATCGCTGCCCAGAGTTTAGGGGCTACCCGCAGTCAACTGCTCTTCTCCACCTCCCCTTATTTTGGAATTGGGATTGCCACACTTCTTTTAGGAGAAAAGATTTCCTTTCAACAGCTGATCTCAATGGGACTGGTTGCAGCTTCACTAGGGCTTTTGTTTCAGGATCAACATGATCACGAGCATGAACACTTGGCAACCGAGCATGAGCATTGGCACCATCATGGAGATGGGCACCATGAGCATGTTCATTCTGAGTTTCTCTCCTCCACCTATCATCGGCACCGACATCAGCACAGCCCCCTTGTGCACAGTCATCCTCACCTCCCCGATCTCCACCATCGCCACAGTCATACTTCCTAAAAGTTTCCGATATGGATATCCTGAGCTAGACCCGAGTTAGGGGAAAAACAGTTGAGAGAAATCCAAAGTCTCTCGGCTTAGCATGGAGTCTATGGAAGCTCTCACTCCTTGGCAGCTGACAGCCTACCTAGACCGAATCGGGTACAACGGCCCCACCCAGCCCACCCTAGAAACCCTACAGCAGATCCATCTGGCCCACCTGCTGACGGTGCCTTTTGAGAACCTAGATATTCATTGGGGTCGTCCAATCCGCCTAGAACGGGATCCTTTATTTCAGAAAATCGTAGTGGAGCGGCGGGGTGGGTTCTGCTTTGAGTTGAATAGCCTCTTGGCGGCTGCCCTGATGCGCTTGGGCTATTCGGTGCAGCTGTTGTCAGGACAGGTCAGCCGAGCCGATGGTAGTCTAGGACCGGAATTTGACCACCTGGCTTTACAAGTGGTTCTGGATGACCAAGCTTGGCTGGTGGATGTGGGCTACGGGGATTCCTTTCGGCAGCCTTTGCGCTTCGGGGATCCCCAGATTCAAAGCCAGGAGCAGGGGTGCTATCGGTGTGTCCCTGGGTCGGAGGAAAGGGATCCCTCCCCATTTTCTCCTCGCTACTGGCTGGTGCAGCAGGAACAAAGGTGCTCCGTACCGCTGACGCGAACGGATCAAACCTGGAAAACCCTATTCCGGGTGGATCGGATGCCCCGTCAATTGCAGGAGTTTGAGCCGATGTGTCGGTTTCACCAAACTTCTCCCGAGTCAATGTTTACTCGCCTCCGTCTGTGTACCCTAGCCACTCCTGCGGGGCGAATCACCCTCACCGCCCGCGCCAATGGCTCCGCCGCTTTTAAGTGGATCGAGACTACTGCTGCAGGACGGCGGGAGCGCACCCTCAAAGATGAAAGGGAATACCGGCAGCTGCTATCCCAAGCCTTTGGAATCCAGTTGCCTCCAAAGCAGGACTCGGATTACTCCCCATTTGGCCCAGTTAGAAGTAACTCTAGGAAGCCAAGACAAGGCAATGTCACAATAGGGAGTGACGTTTCGTAGTCCCGGTTACGGTCATGGATTCTGCTGCGGTTTCCTCTTTTGATGGCCAAGCCCTTGATCATGTGTTGATCTTCGATACCACCCTGCGAGATGGGGAGCAATGTCCTGGTGCCACCCTCAACACCGAAGAGAAACTGGCCATTGCCCGGCAGCTGGCTCGACTGGGAGTGGACATCATCGAAGCCGGCTTTGCCTATGCCAGCCCTGGCGACTTTGAAGCCGTGCAGAAGGTGGCCGAACAGGTGGGATCCCCAGATGGTCCTGTGATTTGCAGCTTGGCCCGTGCCCTCAAGCCGGATATTGAAGCCGCCGCCGAGGCCCTTAAACCCGCCGCTAAACCCCGTATCCACACCTTTATCTCCACCTCCGATATTCACCTCAAGTACCAGTTGCGCAAGACCCGTGCTGAGGTACTGCAAATTGCCGAAGAGATGGTGGCCTATGCCAGATCCTTTGTAGAGGATGTGGAATTCTCCATGATGGATGCTACCCGTTCTGATCCTGAATTTCTCTACCAAGTGATTGAAGCGGCGATCCGGGCCGGAGCCAAAACCATCAACATCCCGGACACAGTTGGCTACGTGATGCCAGAAGAATTTGGCCAATTGATCAGAGGGATCCGAGAAAACGTCCCTAACATTAAGCAGGCCGTGCTTTCCGTCCATGGTCATGACGATCTGGGGGTATCGGTAGCCAACTTCCTGGAAGCCATCAAACAAGGTGCCCGGCAGGTGGAGGTGACCGTCAACGGCATTGGTGAGCGGGCCGGCAACACCGCTTTGGAAGAATTGGTGATGGCCTTGCACGTGCGGCGCAGCTACTACAACCCTTATTTTGGTTTGCCCGTTGATTCGGAAAAACCCCTCACCCACATCAAGACTCAAGAGATCTACCGCACTTCCCGCCTGGTTTCCAACCTGACCGGGATGCTGGTGCCCCCCAACAAAGCCATTGTCGGCTCCAATGCTTTTGCCCACGAATCCGGCATCCACCAGGATGGCATGCTCAAAAACCGTCAGACCTACGAAATTATGGATGCCCAGACCATCGGTTTGCAGTCTAGCACCTTGGTTTTGGGTAAGCACTCGGGCCGCAATGCCTTCCGCAATCGTTTACAAGAGTTGGGCTTTCACCTCTCGGAGCAGGATCTCAACAAAGCCTTCATTCGCTTCAAGGAACTGGCGGATAAGAAAAAAGAAATTTCCGATCTGGACTTGGAGGCCATTGTTAACGATGAGACCCGCCCGGTACCAGAACTGTACCGTCTTGAGCATGTGCAGGTGGTGTGCGGTGATAAGCAGGCCCCCACTGCTACGGTACGCCTGATCACCCCGGATGGGCAGGAGCTCATCGATGCAGCTGTGGGTACTGGTCCTGTGGATGCCGTTTACAAGGCCATTAACCGAATTGTGAATATCCCCAACAAGTTGATCGAGTTCTCCGTTCAGTCGGTTACCGCCGGCATTGACGCCATTGGGGAAGTCACCATTCGCTTGCGCCACGAGGATCGGGTTTTCTCCGGTCATGCTGCCAGTACCGATATCATTGTGGCCTCCGCCCAAGCTTACATGAATGCCCTCAATAAGCTTTACTCTGCTCTGCATGCTGCCCGCTCTACCCCTGAGCAACTGGAGGCTGCCACCCAGAAAATCTAACGGGTCGGGATCCCCGCCTGAAATACCCGCCCGATCACCTCTTCGATTGGCGGGTCCGTTACCGTTAGATCCAGCACCGGTAGCTCCGCCAAAAGTCGGGCAACCGTTTGGGTTAAGGTCTGCCGATCCACCCAAAGGCGCACCTCACACCCTGCTGTCACTATTGGATCCCGAGCCGATTGCACTTCCCCATAGGTTTGCAGTTGGGCAAGAGGACAGGATTGGGCTAGCTCTAGCTTCACCTCCCGATAGGGGGCAAATCGCTCCAGTAACTCCTCTAGGCCGCCATCGTAAATCAGTTGCCCTGCATTGATCACCAGTACCCGCTCACACAGAGCTGTAATATCTGCCATGTAGTGACTGGTTAAAAGGACCGTTGCCCCGTAGCGGCGGTTGTAATCCCGTAAAAATTGCCGCATAGCGGCCTGGGCATTTACATCCAATCCCAGCGTTGGCTCATCTAAAAATAAAATCTGCGGTTGGTGCAATAGAGCTGCCAGCAGCTCTGCTTTCATCCGTTCCCCCAAAGAGAGCTTGCGCATCGGTTGGGTCAGTTTGCCCTCTAGGTTGAGAAGCTCCGTTAACTCCTTCACCCGCCCCTGAAACTCCTTTTCCGGGATCTCATAAACCGCAGCATTGATTCGCAAGGAATCCATGGCCGGCAGATCCCAGAGCAACTGTTGCTTTTGCCCCATCACCAGCGTGATCTGGCGCAAAAACTCCGCCTCCCGCCGATAGGGTGTGTGCCCCACCACCTGCACCGATCCACCGGAAGGGTGAATCAACCCTGTCAGCATCTTAAGGGTGGTGGTTTTGCCCGCTCCATTTGGCCCCAAGAACCCCACCACTTCCCCCGGCTGAATCTGAAAGCTCATCGACTGTACCGCCGGGATGTATCGATAGGTACGGCGAAAGAAATGACGCAGGGTACCCACAACTCCCGGCTCCTTGATGGCCACCGGGTAAACCTTGTTCAGCTCATGAGCAGTGATGATTGGCTCAGGTGGGGACAGCATGTCGGATCCTCACCCCAGGAAACAAGCAGATCCGCTACCCCAACCTCAAGGTAAAAGGCCTTGAAGCTGAACATACCGGATCTGAAAGGGGCTATTGCCAGTATCTGAGGAGAAGAGGCGAACAGAATAGGGAAACTACAGCAGTCCTACATCCATGCCGGGCTTACCGGTTGCCAATTCCACCTTAAGAATGCGACCACCGGATTTTTGGATACGTTGCTGTTCCCGAAACCAGTTATCGTAGGGCACCAACTTGGTGAAGAAGGTATTCTGCAGCTCCCGTTGGGTGCGAATCCGGGTTTGGCTAGGCACACAGGCCGTGATCTTAAACATGCGCATGATATGGGATCCCTGATCTACAACGAAATGGGCTGTCTCGGCCAACAAACAGGCGACTCCCCTCAGAAAGCTCGCGTACCCTGAGCAGCACACCAGATCCCTGTGGCAAGTCGCCCGTCGTGTTCGTTGGACAATGGAACTTAACCCGATCCAACACGCTAGTGCTTAGCTCAGGCCAGAGCAGATGTAGTCGAAATATACGCCCATCTCCTTGCCGGCATCAGCACCCACCAAAGCAGCCGTCACCTCTTTCATCGCTTGGATGGCTTGGATGGTGGCACCCACGGGCACGCCCAAAGAGTTGTAGGTTTCCTTCAACCCATTCAGCACCCGCTCATCCAGGATGGAAGTATCCCCGGCCAGCATGGCATAGGTGGCATAGCGCAGGTAGTAATCCATATCGCGGATGCAAGCAGCATAGCGACGGGTGGTGTACATGTTGCCCCCGGGACGAGTTAGATCGGAGTACAGCAACGCCTTAGCAGCAGCATCCTTGACGATGGTGGAGGCATTGGCGGCAATGGTAGCAGCCGCCCGCACCCGCAACTCACCCGTGGCGAAGAAAGACTTCAATTTGTCCATGGCCGAGTTGTCCAGATACTTGCCTTGGACGTCGTAGCTGTTGATCACAGCGGTAATCGCGTCTTGCATGATGAGCTTCCTAAATCCAAATCAGTGAACATTAGACAAGTGTGCAGTCGAAACCCTGGGGGTTAACCCATTGCTCCCACCACGAAGTCAAAGTAATAGCCAGCCTCAGCCGCATCATCGGGAGATAGCAGACCCGTTGCCACCTGCTTCATCTGACGGATGCTCTCAGCCACCGCCGGAATCGGGGTACCCAGAGAGTTGTACATTTCCCGAACACCCACCAAGCCGATCTCTTCAATCGGGGTGACATCACCGGCAATGATGCCGTAGGTAATCAGGCGCAGGTAGTAGTCCATATCCCGCAAGCAAGTCGCAGTCATCTCCTCGCCGTAAGCATTGCCACCAGGGGAGACAATATCAGGGCGCTTTTGGAAGAGTTGATCGGCAGCTTGCTTTACGATGCGCTCACGAGACTCGGTCAAGACCTGAGCGATGCGTAGCCGCTTCTCACCAGAGGTAACAAAGGATTTGATCCGATCCAATTCCCCTGGGCTCAGGTAGCGGGCTTCTGCGTCCGCATTCACAATCGATTTCGTGACAACGCTCATGAATATCTATCCTCAAGTCGGTTTTTTAAAGAGTATGACGAACATACCCGGATGCTATTTTCGGGCATGGCTGCCATCCTCCATCTCAGATCTTCACACTTCTTAAGATCTCTCCCAGGAAAGGGGTTCTTTTAGTCCCTCTCGAGGGTATGGCTTCAGTTATCCTACGGGAGAGTGGTTACAATTCAAGATAGAGAAATGGGTAGCCAGGGGATCCCGGGTGCCTAGTTCCGAGATGCGCGTTGAGGTTGTAATGACGGATGCCTCTGGATCAAAGGAATCCAAAGCTGTTTCTGAGATATCGCCCCACTCGCTTCCGGATCATCTGATCCGAGCGACGGCGGCAGAAGGCAAAATTCGGGTGGTGGGTTTGGTCTCCACCCAGGCAGTGCAGGAAGCGCGGGATCGCCACAAGCTTTCCTACGTAGCCACGGTTGCCCTGGGGCGAGCCATGAGTGCAGGGCTGCTCCTAGCCGCCAACCTGAAACGACGTCAGGCACGCATCAACCTGCAACTGAAGGGAGATGGTCCTCTGGGTAACATTTGGGTGGATGCCGGCCTGGATGGCACCGTGCGCGGTTATGTGGGCAATCCGGCGATTGAGCTGCCCCTGACCTCAGAAAGCAAGTTGGATGTGGGGCAAGCAGTCGGGCGCTACGGATACCTGCATGTCTTGCGGGATCTGGGGTACGGTCAGCCCTACACTAGCGCCGTAGAGTTGGTATCTGGAGAAGTGGGGGATGATATCACCTATTATCTCTCTTCCTCTGAGCAGATCCCCTCGGCTGTACTGCTGGGTGTGAACCTAGATTCTCAGCGGGTGCGGGCAGCTGGGGGGGTGTTGTTGCAACTTATGCCGGGGGCTCCGGCCAGTTTGATTCCTGAAATGGAGACCCGCCTGGCCAAGATAGAAGAATTCAGCCCCATGCTGGCTTCTGGAGGGGGCTTGCGGGAGCTGCTGCAGAGTTGCTTGGGGGATTTGGATCTGAAAATTGTGCCGGAGATGCGCACCATCCGGTTTTACTGCAAGTGCAATTCTGACCGGGTGAAAGGGGCTTTGCGCATGTTGGGCCGTGATGAACTGATAGACATGATCCAGACCGATAAAGGGGCAGAGGCTGTCTGTCAGTTTTGCAATGAGGTGTATCGTGTCTCGGAGGATGAGTTGCGCTCGATTGTGGCCGATATGTCGGCAGCCCTATGATGGCTAAGCAAGGGATCCCTATTTCTGCTCTTCCTAATTGATGGTTGTTGAGCGAACCCCTCCGGAGCTATCCATCCTCATCCCCTGTAAGAATGAGGCGGATAATCTTGAGCATTTGTTTGAGCGGCTCAGGCAAACTTTGGATCCCTTGCTGCTTAGCTACGAGTTGGTCTGTGTGAACGATGGCAGCCAGGACAACACTCTGGAAATTTTGCTGGATTTTCACCGCCGGGATCCCCGCATTAAGGTGATCAACCTTTCCCGTTGCTTTGGGAAAGAGATTGCTCTCACTGCTGCCATTGATTATGCCTCAGGGAAGGCTGTGATTCCCATCGATGCCGATCTTCAGGATCCACCGGAGTTGATCCCGCAAATGCTGGAGTTGTGGCAACAAGGCTACCAAGTGGTGTACGCAGTGCGCCGCAGCCGTCAGGGGGAGAGCTGGTTCAAACAATTGACTGCCCACGGTTTCTACCATGTCATCGATCAACTTAGCCAGGTGCGGATCCCACGTAACACTGGTGATTTTCGCCTATTGGATCGACAGGTGGTGGACGCGATTAAGCAAATGCGGGAGCGCACCCGCTTTATGAAAGGGATCTTTGCTTGGGTGGGCTACCGACAGACGGCCATCTTTTACGACCGCGCTCCCCGCTACCGTGGCAAAACCCAGTGGAACTACTGGCGTCTGTGGAACTTGGCCGTGGAGGGAATTACCTCTTTTAGTTCCTGGCCACTGCGGGTGTGGAGTTACGTGGGGTTGTTCATCTCGCTGCTGGCTTTGCTCTATGGAGCTTTCTTGGTAACGCGAACCTTGCTATTGGGATCCGATGTACCGGGATATGCTTCCTTGGCGGTGATGGTGTTGTTCTTAGGTGGGATTCAACTGATCAGCCTGGGGATCATCGGAGAATACTTGGGCCGTATTTTTG
The DNA here is from genome assembly GCA_937944885.1 of uncultured cyanobacterium. GTDB lineage: Bacteria > Cyanobacteriota > Cyanobacteriia > Thermostichales > Thermostichaceae > Thermostichus. The sequence goes on along the minus strand of CALFBB010000007.1, from coordinate 34,908 downwards.
AAGAGGTGAAGGGTCGTCCCCTTTACCTGGTGCAAGGGGCATTTGGATTTGAGGGTGCAATAAGCCCCGGTCAGGTTAAAGTCGACTCCAGCTACCACCGTGACGCACTGTCTAGGTAGCCATCTAGATCCAGCAATCTGTCCTGATAGAACCCCAGAGAGGTTTTTGTAAACTCTCAGATGGCTTTACCAATTGAACTGCTCATTAGAGCCGAAATAGATTACTATAGCTACTGAAGATCGACCTTTTTCCCCATGACAGTTGTTTAGATATTTTTGAGGATATTTCTGACAATTGCTTGGGCCTTTTGTTCCGCCTGTTTGGAACCTACATATTTGAAGTACTGCTCCCTGAGCAGCTCCTCGATTTCAGATTGCAAGAGTTGATTACCTTTGATTTCTGCATAGGCAACTGCTTTCATCACCTCAATATAGACATAGGCAATCGCTAGGGTAATAGTAGCTGCCGTAGCAGATTGGGTGGTGGATCCAGCAACAGGGATAAGCTTAAGCAGGTTAAAAACAATCGCTCGCCCGATCGTTGGCGCTAGCCCAATTCCAGCCAAAGCTCCTATCAGCGACAAGCAGAACTCAGGAGAGGCTTTGCGGCCGAAGATACGACTGATATTGAGGCTCAGGGCAACTTCCACAGTCACCAACAAAGGTGCATCGGCAAAAGGAATTGGTGCTGCCCCAATGAAGGCAGCGCTGCCCACATAACCTGACGCAAACTTCCAGGCAGCTTCGGCTTTCAAGTCCACTCGTAGCAGCTGCTGTTGAATAAAGGCAAGACGGGCAACTTCTGGAAGCAGCTCTAAGGTGCAGCCAATCAGGTGCTCCAAGCCGTGGACAAGAATCGTAATTGTCCGAGTAATTGCTTTGTCACAAGCTAAAACCAGCACAATATAATGTACCGGATAGTGTACCGGCAAATTTTGACTTTTCAAGTACTTTAAGAATTCGCTTTCCTCACCTGCACCTAAATACTGGCTTAGGATCAGAATGGCCGGCACATTTTTCTCCTCTAAAGAGTGCAGCCACTTTACCTCGGTTTCTTCCAATCGATTAGTTTCGTGGTGGATGCAGTACCAAATGATGTGAATGTGCTCTTTGGGATGCTTCAGACCAGTTGGAATCTCTGTAAGTGATGATACAGACGTTAAGGCAAGTCTGGCTGAGCAAGTTGCGACAGCAGTCCAGTTGATGGAGAGAGGGGCAATGCTGCTCAAAAAAAAGATAGTCTAGATAATTTGCAGATACTCTGCCTGCCCCTGTCACAACCCCAAACCTCTCCCCCAGGAACATCCTCAGCCTGTACTCCTTTCACAAGACTTATTGAAAATGATTCACAAAAGCCAACCCTTTGTACTATACTTGAGGAACACACAGGGGAGCGTTCCCAAGGTCCGCTAACCTGCTTACCCTAGCCTGCTGAGCTGTTATCCTAAAGTTCCTACTCATTGCTTATCATTGCTTACCTTCACCGGAGACCCTCGCCATATGACTGAAACTGCAACTTTGCGCCAAGCCTTTAGCAGCGTACGGGACAATGCTGTCCTGCTCGGGGCTGAGGTCACCCAACCGATTTGTGAGGGCATGAATGCCCTCTTTGCCAGTTTTCAGGGGTTGTACCTGCAATACCAGAAGCACCATTTCGTGGTAGAGGGGACCGAGTTTTACCCTTTGCATCAACTCTTTCAAGAGCATTACGAACAGGTGCGCGGCCATGTTCACGATCTAGGGGAGCGTCTGGATGGGCTAGGGGGTGTGCCGGCGGCTACTTTTGGCACGTTAGCGCAGCTGTGTTGCTTTACTCCAGAGCCGGACGGGGCCTTTGAGGCGCGGCAGATGTTGAGCAACGACCTGGCGGCGGAACAAGCCATCATCGATCTGTTACGGCGGCAGGCAGCCCAGGCAGAAAGCCTTGGGGATCGCGCTACCCGCTACCTTTACGAGCAGATTTTGTTGAAGACCGAAGACCGGGCTTTCCACCTGGCTCACTTCTTGGCCGATGACAGCTTGGTGTTTGGCTTGATGAATGGCAGAGCCTGATGGCATCGCCAGGCTCAGGTCTGGGCCTAGATCTGACCTAGCTGAGCTGCCTCTCAAGAAATCTAAAAGCTGGCTGAATCTCTGGTCAGTGTGCCAGGCAAGTTGACAGGGGTTAGAGCGCCTAAAGGGGCTTACGGGTTGGGTGACACTTACTTGCCTACCCCTTCAACTTTTGATTGCTTATTGAGAAATATTTTGATTTACATTTTTTAGTCTTTGACTCACTTCAACTGAGAGGTTTTGATTCCAACCATGAACTTGGTTTCTCTGCCTGTTTCCTCTGGTCGTTATTGTCTGCAGATTCCCTTGGGGGAACGCTGGCGCATTGGTCGGCGGTTGGTGGAGCTAGGGATCCCTTCTGTATGTACCGAAGATGGAGGATTTCAGGTGGAGATCAACACACCCTTGGCAGCCCTGCAGGTGCGGAGTGTGGTTCGGCAATACCTGACCTCTCGTCAGGAGCTGGTACAAAACCTAGAAGACTGCTGGCGGTTAAAGATTCAGACAGGGGGACAGGATGGATAGGTCGCACCACAAGCAAGGGATCCCTTTCCAGTTGGAGGGGCAGTTTTTGGGGTTTATGCCCTCTGCAGATGGCAAGTTGAAATACCTGTGCTGGCAGACGGGCTCCGACCTCTTGGTTGGCAAGATTCCCAAAGCAATTCGCTCAGAGCTCTATCGTACCCTGAAACCGGGAGATGTCATTCACATCTGGGGAGCGTGGGAGGTGGATTTGCGCAAAGGGCAGGAGAAGTGGGTGCTCTACCGAGTCGAGCCTAGCTCTACGGAACCGCCCCCACCGACGCTGCGGACTGGACCCTCGTTAGGGAATTCCGACTCAAGGCCCAAGGGCGCTGTGCTGGTCTGTCAAAAATCTGATTGTTGTCGGCGGGGGGCCGGGGCGGTGATCCAAGCTCTGAATTTTCATTTGGCCAGCTACCCCCATTCCATTCGGGTGCAAGGGGTGGGCTGCATGAAGGCCTGCAAACAGGGGCCTAATGTTGTGTTCATGCCCGACAAAGCCCGCTACAGTGGGGTCTCGCCCCAGAGGATCCCGGACTTGCTAGAGCGGCATTTTCCTTCCTCTGCTGGGGCTGCACCTGACTTTTCTGCACAGACTGTTTCTCCCTGACCACCAAGAGCCGGTCTTGTCAAGAAATCCAGCGCCTAGAATAGGGCTGGTGTTGCCCCAGGAGTTTCATGCAGGGATTAGCCGGGAAAACAGTACTGATAACCGGGGCCAGTTCTGGTATTGGTCAGGCGATTGCTCTCCGCTTTGCCCAGGAAGGGTGTGATGTTGCCATCAACTATCGCAAAAGCATTCAAGACGCAGAAGATACCCAAGCCGCCATGATGCAGAAGGTGTGCGGTGATGTGGAGGCCTGCCATGTGCGGTCGCTGCTGATCCAGGGGGATGTCTCTCAAGAAGCTGATGTCATTAACTTGGTGCAGCAGGTGATTCAAAGCTGGGGTCATCTGGATATTTTGGTTAATAACGCCGGGATCCAGATAGAGCGGCCTGCCCATGAGATTAGCCTAGAAGAGTACGATCGCGTCTTGAATGTGAACTTGCGCGGCTCCTTCCTCTGTGCCCGAGAAGCCCTTAAGCATTTCCTGGAGCGGGGATCCGGTGTGATCATCAACGTATCCAGCGTGCATGAGATCATTCCCCGCCCCTTTTATCTCACCTATTCTCTTAGCAAAGGGGGTATGGGTAATCTCACCCGCAGCTTGGCTTTGGAATATGCCGGTCGAGGCATCCGAGTCAATGGCATTGCTCCCGGTGCCACCCTCACCCCAATCAACGAGGCTTGGGTACAGAATCCCGAGCAAAAAGCGGTGGTGGAGAGTCACATTCCCATGGGTCGGGCCGGTACTGCGGCAGAGATGGCAGCTGCTGCTGCGTTCTTAGCCTCCGATGAGGCTGCCTACATCACCGGGCAGACTCTTTATATCGATGGTGGCCTCACCCTGTACGCTGATTTTCGGGAGGCCTGGTCTGCCTAGCTAGAAGCCTCTCGAATAAACGGGATCCGCAAACGGAGGGGCGGCCTGTTCATGGAGAATACGATGAGAATACGATCTTTTTCAAACGGATCCCCATTGGCGGGATTGGATCCTGTTTTACGAGTACTTCCACGGGGATCGTGGCTGCGGTTTGGGGGCCAACCACCAGACGGGCTGGACCGGCTTGGTCGCAGCACTGATTCAACAGGTGGGGTCTTGAAAAGATCTGGAATCGGAAAATTGAATGCTATACCGCAAAGCAGACCAAGTGATCTCGGGTAATGAGTTGGCTATAGGCTGGTATAAGGGATCCTTCCTATGTGACGCTACAAACAGGGCTTCACGGGTTGACTCGTTCTAGCCACTCATGGGAGGAAACAAACATTGCGGGTGGGGATTGTTGGCACTGGTTATGCGGCCCGCTCACGAGCGGAAGCAGTGCGAAAAGATGAGCAAGCAAAGATTGTGGCGATTGCCGGTCGAAATCCCGAGCGGGTAAGCGCTTTTGCGGCAGAATTCGGGGCGGCTGCCTGTCCTGATTGGTCCAGCTTACTACATGGTCACCAGTTGGATTTGGTGTTTGTTAGCACGATCAACCGGGAGCATGCCGCCATTGCCCGCGCCGCCTTGGACCTAGGGATCCATACGGTTGTGGAGTATCCCCTGGCCCTCGACGTTGCCGAGGCTCGTTCCTTGGTGCAACTGGCAGCAGAGCGCAAGGTTCTGTTGCATGTCGAGCACATTGAGCTGATTAGCGGCGTGCACCTGTTGTTAAAGCGAGAACTGGAGGGATTAGGCAAGCTGTTTGCCGTCCGCTACATTACCCTCACTGCCACCCACCCCGCTCCCAACCGCTGGACCTATCAGCCGCAGTTATTTGGCTTTCCCCTCATGGGGGCTGTTTCCCGCATTCACCGTCTGGTGGATTTGCTGGGGCCGGTAGAACGCGTCTGTTGCCAACTGCGCTACGATGGCCCGGATTTGCCCCACCGCTACAACAGTTGCTATTGCACCGCTCAACTGAGTTTTGCTGATGGCTTGGTGGCGGTGCTGGCTTATGGCAAAGGGGACTCCTTGTGGTGTTCGCAGCGGCTGCTGGAGCTGCACGGCCAACGGGGCGGTCTATTGATCAATGGGGAGGAGGCAATGTTGTTGCGCCCCGGCAGTGCCCATCCACTGGAGACGGGATCCCGTCATGGCCTGTTTGAGCAGGATACCCGCATGGTCCTAGAGCATTTGCGCCAGGGCAGCCCCCTCTATGTCAACACTGAGAAGATGCTCCATGCCATGGCGGTTGCAGCGGCTGCTGAGCAATCTGCCCAAACCCAACAAGTGGTTCGTGTTGATTCCTATTGATGCTCTCCCCCCAACCCTAACGGGTAGGGTTGGAGATTCCTGTTTCACAGACCCTTAACTAGATTGGGGATTGGGTCACCCCAACCCCCGTCAGACCGTCTCGGCAGGCATTTTGATTTTGATTCAATGTCCACGCCGGGCCCCACCCCATGTTGAGACACTCTTAGCAGACTGCTCCCTCCGGTCGCCCGCCGCTGCTGCGCATGACCTACGGTTTACACCACCCCTCAAGCCTGCGGCTATAGTGCTATGCACCGCTATCGCGAAGGGCGGAGCACTGCAACGGATTTCAGACGGATTTCAGTAGGATCCCCATCAACTAGGATCCGGCCTGAAAAAAAGGCTGCATTTCAGCTTGCACTTGGTGCAAGGCTACATCCGGCTGCAGTTGATCTGTGATCACCTGATTCACCGCCAGACCTAGGGCATCTTGCAAGCGCGGATACTGGGGCACCCGTGGGCGAAAGTCTCCATCTCCCCGCTCCAAAGAAGGCAAGACCTGAGCCAAGTAGGGCAACTCCGTCAACAGTTCTGGATCGGTAAGCAAGCTGCGGCGAATGGGCTCAGCCCCCAGACGGACCAACTCTTTTTGGATCTGCGGCTGTGCCAACCAGCGAATAAACTCCCAAGCCGGCTCGATATGGGCAGAGTTGCGGTTAATCCCTAAGCCCCAGCCCCCGAAGGGATATTTCGGACTTACCCCCTCGGCCAAGGGCAGCCCTGTGATGCCCAGTTCACCAGCAATGGCAGAGATCTTGGGGTTGAGCTTGTCCCGTAGCCCCGTTGACCAGGCCATTTGCATCATTGCCCGCCCTTCGTTAAAGGCCTGTTCCCGTTCCGGCCAGGCGTAGGAAACGGCTCCTGGTGGGGTAAAACGAAACAGATCCCGGAAGTACTGCAAAGAGGCGATGTTGATGTCACTGTCGATGTTGGGTTGGCCCTTCTCATCCAGCAGGCTACCTCCATGGGCCAGCATGTAATACATCCAATCTTGGGCAACAGGTGCTCCCCGTGCACCGTTGATGGCAATGCCGTACACCTCTGCGCCAGTCAGGGCTTCGGCAGCTTCTCGCAATTCTGCTAAGGTTTGCGGCCCCTCTGGGTAGCCCACTCTAGCTAAGGCAGAGCGATTGTAGTTGAGCATGCCGGCATAGCCTGATAGGGGAAAAGCATATTGCCGATCCTGCCATTGCCCCAGTTTCCACATCACGGGCAGAACATCTTCCAATTCCAATTCTGAGCGAAGGGCATCCAGGCGATCGGTTAAATCCAGCAGGTAGTTGTTCTCTGCCCATTCCCCGGTCCAAACAATATCCACCGTGTAGAGATCCGCTTGGGCAGTGCCGCCGACAAAGTCGGAAATGGCCCGTTGGTAGAGTTCTGGATAGCCATTAATGGTGACGACAATGCGAATGCCACTGGCAGCTTCAAACTGGGGGACAATCTTCTGGAGGGCAGGGCCAAAGCGATCCGAGCCGGTAAACAGGTTGAGGGTGGGTCTTTTGCTACCAACAGGCAGCTGTTCTAGGGCAGCACAGGAGCCCAAGAGGGCGGATCCCCCTGTTAGGGCAGCCCACTTGAGCAGAGCACGGCGGGAAATTCTAGAAGTAAAGCCAGAGGAAGACATCGAGTACACTGGAAGGGTTGAGGGTGAAAAGCTGTATGGGGATCCCTATGCTGACACAAAGTTTCGTCTGCTTAGGGGTATCGTGACTGGGTCATTAGAGATCCAATGAAATCCAAATCTGCTCATCTACTTGACTGCACCGAGGTCGGTGCTGCTGAATACGCTCAAGAGATATGAGTTCGGGCATCTTCAAGCTAGACTGTCTCTCCAGTATCACTATTCTCTCGGGAGTAGAGTATGGCCGATGGGGAATACAAACCAGGATTAGAGGGCGTGCCGGCCACACGCTCTAACATCAGCTTTGTGGACGGCCAAGCAGGGATCCTGGAATACCGTGGTATTCCCATTGAGGAGTTGACTGCCCACAGCACCTTTTTGGAGACCGCCTACCTGCTCATCTTTGGGGAGCTGCCCACCCAGTCGGAGCTGCACAATTTTGAGCAAGCCATCCGGGGACATCGGCGGGTGAAATACCGCATCCGTGACATGATCAAATCGTTTCCCGACTCCGGCCACCCGATGGATGCGCTGCAAACTTGTGTAGCAGGCTTAGGTTTGTTTTATCCGCTCCAAGAGGTGGATCCCAACTATGTGTTTGGTACCGTCACCCGTTTGCTCTCCAAGCTGCCGACAATGGTGGCCATGTTCCATCAAATGCGGCAGGGTAATGACCCCATTCCCCCGGATGATAGCTTGGATCACGCGGCCAATTTTCTCTACATGCTCTCGGGCAAAAAGCCGGATCCTTGGCTGGCCCGCATTTTCGATACCTGCCTGATTTTGCACGCCGAGCACACTGTCAATGCTTCTACATTTGCCCTCTTGGTGAGTGCCTCAACGCTGGCCAACCCCTATAGCAGCTTGGCGACGGCGGTAGGTACTCTTTCGGGGCTATTGCACGGGGGAGCTAACCAACAGGTGATGATGCTGTTACGGCAGATCGGCTCGGTGGAAAATGTGCGTGCTTTCATTGAGGATAAGCTGGCCAAAAAGCAGCGGATTATGGGCATGGGGCACCGCGTCTACAAGGTGAAGGATCCACGGGCAACCATTTTGCAGAGGCTAGCAGAAGAGCTGTTTGAGCGCTACGGCCACGATAAGTACTACGATATCGCTTTAGAAGTTGAGCGGGTCTGTGAGGAGCTGCTGGGGCCAAAAGGGATTTACCCGAATGTGGATTTCTACTCCGGCTTAGTCTACGCCAAATTGGGGATCCCGGAAGATTTGTTTACACCGGTATTCGCCATTGCTCGTGCAGCTGGCTGGCTGGCCCATTGGCGGGAGCAGCTATCCGATAATCGACTCTTCCGACCAACCCAGGTTTACACAGGTGAGCGCCAACAACGCTATGTCCCTCTGGCGGAGCGTGGGTAAAGCTATTGCCCTGCCCACACCGACTTTTGCCCAAGTACCACTTGGTTAACTGGCTTGCCTTCTGAGGTTTTACCAAGGGATCCCTCACCTTGCCTCAAGATTGAAACAAGCGGGAATACAACCGCTGGTGAACTTGGCAGTCTCGCTCCTGCAAGGGGGCGAAGTTGCTCAATAGAGGGGGATCGAGGTTCGGCAGGATCTCCTGTTGCAGCACCTGCTCAATCGGTTCATAAAGGCTAGCCAGCAGGGCCTGTCCATCACTGTGACCCAGAGGCACCAAACGCACCGCCGCAGAGACCCATCCCGACAGAGCAGAAAACAAATAGGCTCGCAGGGTATCCTCCAGCGTAAGGTTGGCGGCAGCACAAACCCAGCCGAACACCAAGCAATGGTGTAGCCCAGCAGGGGTAGGAGGTGGGATCCCCCAGGTGCGCTCCGCCAATTGGGCCAAGCGTTTACCCAGATCCAAGCTGGCCTGTCGGGGTTCCGCAGCCCAGCGCATGGCCTCCAGTTGGGCTTGCACATCCCTTAATTCGGTTGGGGATCCCTGCTGAGCCCGCAAATAAGCCAGACCACAGGCTTTCCCTTCGCAGGGGGCTAGGCTCAGATGCAAAACCCCCAAGAGATACTGCTGCACCGCAGCCCGACTGCGGAGACGCCCTGCTTGCACAGCAGCTTCCAGTCCCCAAGAGTGGGAATAGGCACCGATCGGCAGGGCAGAATCGGTGAGTTGCAGCAGCAGGTAGAAAGTGCCACCAGCTCTAAAAAAAGCAGAGTCAGGAGGCATGCTTCACTTCATTGGCCATAGCAGGAACAGTGGGGTGGGGACGAATCAGGCCATAGCCACCGTGGTTACGCACATAGATGACGTTGATCTCGTCATTCTCACTGTTGCGGAAGACAAAGAAGTCGTGATCCACCAACTCCAACTGATGTAGGGCTTCCTGAACAGTCATCGGAGGCATAGCGAAGTACTTGGTGCGCACCACTTCTGGTGGCAATTCCGGTTGCCGCTCCGTATTGATGGGGTCAGAGACCGGCTGTTGGGCAACCACTAGGGAGGTTTTGGGAGAATGGCGGGTGCGGTGCACACCGTTGCGCTCTTTGTACTTGCGCAACTTGCGGGCTAGCTTGTCAGCAACTCGGTCAATGCTGGCATAAAGGTTTTCGCTGCTTTCTTCCGCCCGGATCACAGTGCCATTGGCATAGAGAGTGACTTCGGCAGATTGGCCGGCACTGATGCGGGGGTTGCGAGCTACAGATAAGTTGACATCAACTTCACTGGTGATCTGGGCAAAATGGCTAATGGCACGGTCGATTTTTTCTTGAACGTAGCTCCGGATGGAGTCAGTAATATCGACGTTTTTCCCTTGGATCACAAGCTTAGTCATGGGGACTCTCCCAGTCATTGTCGGTTTACACCTGAGCTAGCACCCAACCCTGTCAAAGGATCCCTCTGTTTCTTAAGAACGACCCGCAGCTCATAAACTATTTCAGCTTCAGCAACTTGCGAAAAGTAGGGTCGTGTAACAATCAGATCAGCCTTTGTAGGGGCGCTAACTTCTGAGGTTAAGTCTAAATTAACATCACTTCTCCGGATCCCTAGCTGAGGTTAAGCATAACTTTAGGCTGTCTTAACTTTTACAAGTCCCTGAATTGCTACGGATCCCCCTGCCCAAAAGAAACGAGAGCAATAAAAGTCAGTAACCGGGGGTGGATTTACCAAAAGAAAAAGTTAAGTTGGCACCAGAACAGGAACAGACTATTTCTTTCCAGTCTTGTCTTGGAGTGTGCTCTCTTTTGATTTGGCAACTTGATTTGGTAAGTTGACTTTTCAACTGGGGAAATCTATCTACTAACTTACACCTGAGTTCTGCACCTCTTTCCTAGCCTTTTGTTCATTATACAATACCCACTGGTATGCTCCTATATGCTCCTGCCGAAAAGACAGAGGGATGTTGAGTTAAATTAAGGTTTTTGTTAATTGTTTGTCGCCTGGGGGAGTTCTAGACGTTGTCCCTGAGGTGGGGAAGTCTGTTTGGTCTGGTTTCTGTCCGCTTGCGGTTAGCCAAAATGTTATCTTTGAAAGTTGGCTCTGTTTGAGCCAATTGCCACTGTTTCTTGGAGGGATCCTGTGAATCTGGTAGAGCATTTGCACAAGGCGGAAGCAGCTGTGCAGGAGCGCTTCCAGGCAATTGAGGAGATCTTGCAGCAGAACCTGGCGCGGGTTTTGGCGGCCTTTCGCGAGCAACAGGTGGGATCCCATCATTTTGCCGGGGTTTCCGGCTATGGGCATGATGATCTGGGGCGGCAAGTGTTGGATCGGGTGTTTGCTCAGGTAATGGGTTGTGAAGCGGCGGCGGTGCGCCTGCAGATGGTGTCCGGTACCCATGCGATTGCCTGTGCTTTGTTTGGAGTGCTGCGTCCGGGAGATGAAATGCTGGCCATTACCGGCTCCCCTTACGACACCCTCGAAGAAGTCATCGGCTTGCGGGGCTCAGGGCAGGGATCCCTGCGGGACTTTGGCATTACCTATCGGCAATTGGATTTGCTGGACGGATCTATAGATTGGCAGAGTCTGAAAACAGCTCTTAAGCCCCAAACCCGTCTGGTGCATATTCAGCGCTCCTGTGGCTACGCTTGGCGGCCCAGTTTCTCCATTGCCCAGATTGCCGAGATGATCCAGATCGTCAAGGCCCAAAACCCGGAGGTGGTGGTTTTTGTGGACAACTGCTACGGCGAATTTGTGGAATCCCAAGAGCCAACCCATGTGGGTGCCGATTTGATAGCCGGCTCCCTAATCAAAAACCCAGGGGGCACGATTGTGCCTACTGGAGGATATGTGGCCGGACGGGCAAAATGGGTGGAGCAAGCGGCTTGTCGGCTAACGGCTCCAGGCATTGGCTCTCAAGGGGGGGCAACCTTGGATCAAAATCGATTGCTCTTTCAGGGTCTCTTTTTGGCTCCGCAGATGGTGGCCGAAGCAGTCAAGATTGCCCATCTGGCTGCACAGGTGTTTCAGGACTTGGGATATCCTGTTTCTCCGTTGCCGCAGTCTCCCCGCACCGATATCATTCAGGCCATTCAACTGGGATCCCCAGAGCGGCTGCAGGCCTTTTGCCGTGCCATCCAAAAAAGTTCTCCGGTTGAAGCTTACCTCACCCCCGTTCCGGAAGTGATGCCCGGTTATGAGGATCCAGTGGTAATGGCAGCGGGCACTTTTATTGCTGGCAGCAGTGCTGAATTGTCTGCCGATGGACCGATGCGGTCTCCCTACACCGTCTATTTGCAGGGGGGAACCCACCTCTGCCATGGACGCTTAGCTCTAGAGGCCGTTTTGACTGCTCTTGCTAGGCAAGATGCCTAGAGCTCCACGGGCACCCAGTGGGCGGGTGAGGCAAAAGCCTATTGAATTGATTGATTGGACTTGGCTTCAGCTCCTTTCCCCCACACCGTAGCGAATAGGAAGTGCCTACGGCAGGAGTGCATCCTTGCAACAGGATACCAACCGGATGCTGCAAGCGGAGTTGGTACCCCAAAGATCACCCCTGGATCTCCCGCAGGCAAGCCAGTTGTGGTGGTCAGCTAACCTGCCTGAATCGAGCTATTGCTGCTCATTGCTGCCGGGATCCCTTGTATTGTCCTCTAGCTATAGCGGATCCCGGCTTCCCGCCAGCGATCCATCGCCTGCCCCATACGTTCACAATCGGCAATCAAGCTAATACGGACATAACCTTCCCCGCCTTCTCCAAAAGCATTGCCAGGAGTAACCACCACCCCTGTCGATTCCAAAACCCGCAGGGCAAACTCAGTGGAGCCTTCAGCTGCGCCATTGGCGGTGCGGGGGGTGGGGATCCAGAGATACATAGTCGCTTGGGTAGGAGAGAGACACCAACCCAACTCCGCCAATCGACCCATCAAATAATCACGGCGGGTGCGGTAGCGCTCCTGTACCTGATGCAGGTAGCTATCAGGTAGGCGCAGGGCAGTCTCGGCTGCTTTCTGAATCGCCCCAAAGATCCCGTAGTCGAGGTTGGTTTTTAGGGTACGCAGACTTTGGATAATTTGGCGATTACCCACCACAAATCCCACCCGCCAGCCGGCCATATTGTAGGTTTTGGAGAGGGTGTGAAATTCTACCGCCAGCTCCTTGGCCCCTGGAATCTGCAGCAGGCTCGTTGGCTGATAGCCATCAAAGGCTAGCTCCGCATAACACAGATCGTGCACCAAAATCAGATCGTAGCGATGGGCAAACTCCACCACCGCCTCAAAAAAAGAACGCGGCGCCACTGCAGCCGTTGGATTGTTGGGGTAATTGAAATAGAGCACCCGCGCCTGCTGGGCCACCTCCGGCGGGATCTCGTCCAGATCCATCAACCAACCCTTCTCCGCCCGCAGGATCAGCGGGTAAATCTGGCCACCCGCAATCATCGGCCCACGGAAATGAGCCGGGTAGGCAGGGCTAGGCACCAGCACCAAATCCCCCGGATCCACGTAGGCCAAAGCCAAATGAGTAAGCCCCTCTTTGGATCCCAAAAGGGGCAACGCCTCCCCATTGGGATCAAGTTCCACCCCATAGCGACGGTGGTACCAGTCAGTGATGGCTTGCCGAAAACTGGCCGTCCCTTCAAACGGTGGGTAACCGTGGTGGGCCGGATCCGCAATCGCCGCTTGCGCTGCTTCCACAACTGGCTGAGGGGTAGGGCCATCCGGGTTGCCCATGCCCAAATCAATCAAATCCAATCCCTGCTGACGGGCACGGGCTTTGAGTTCATCCAGACGGGCAAAGACGTAGGCGGGCAGTTTATTGAGCCGTTGAGCAGGGATGAGAGCGCGCTTCATGGTTGACAAAGGGAAGCCAGTTCAGCCAATGGCTGACCATGCCCTTGGCACGCTGGCGTAAATGGAATTAGCTACTCAACTTACCTTCAGAGCTGGTCCCAAAGCAATCCTCTGGAGAACCCGTTTGGACCACCCAGATCCCAAACCGTTACAATAGGAAGTCCTAAGTGGTTAAATAAGTAGCAGGTTAAACGGTGGCATTACCCCTTGTGGCCATTGTGGGTCGCCCCAATGTGGGCAAATCTACCCTCGTCAATCGCATGGCGGGGGCCCGTTCGGCTATTGTGCATGACGAGCCTGGGGTAACACGGGATCGCCTCTACCAGGAAGTGGAGTGGAATGGTCGCCGGTTACGGGTGGTGGATACCGGCGGCCTCATTTTTGGGGATGACAGCGAATTTTTGCCCCACATCCGTCAGCAAGCCATGGCAGCCATTGCAGAAGCCCAAGCAGTGATCTTTGTCGTGGATGGTATGGAAGGCTTGCTCCCTGCCGATGCTGAGGTGGCGAGTTGGCTGCGCAAACAGCCTCTGCCGGTGGTGGTGGCGGTGAACAAGTGCGAATCGGGGCAAATGGGCTTGGCCCAGGCTGCTGTCTTTTGGGAGCTGGGGCTAGGGGAACCCATCCCCTGTTCCGGCATCCATGGTAATGGGGTGGCGGAGTTGCTGGAGGCCGTGCTGCCTCATCTGCCGGAGTCGGTTTCGGAGGTCTCAGGGCAAGAGCCGATTGCTGTTGCAGTGGTGGGGAGACCCAATGTGGGCAAATCCAGCTTGCTTAATCGCCTAGTGGGATCCGAGCGAGCTATCGTCAGCCCCATTGCCGGTACCACCCGCGATGCCATTGATACGGTGATCGAGTGGGAAGGGCAACCTTACCGCCTGATCGATACTGCCGGTATCCGCAAAAAAAGCCGTGTGGAGTATGGGGTAGAGTTTTTTAGCATCAACCGCGCCTTCAAGGCCATGCAACGCTCGGATGTGGTGCTCCTGGTGATCGATGCTTTAGACGGGGTCACAGAGCAGGATCAAAAGCTGGCTAGCCGCATTGAAGCAGAGGGTCGCGCCTGTGTCATTGTGGTTAACAAATGGGATGCTGTTGAGGATAAAGACACCTACACCCTCAACGAGTTCACCCGGGACATCCGGACCAAGCTTTATTTTCTGGAGTGGGCACCGCTTCTGTTTGTCAGCGCTCTCACCGGCCAACGCACCCACAAAATCTTTGAGCAGGTGAATACGGTTGTCGCCGCCCATCGCAAGCGCATCTCCACCGCGGTGGTCAACGAAGTGCTCCAAGATGCCCTTTCCTGGCAGTCTCCACCCACCAATCGCCAAGGTAAGCAGGGGAAAATCTACTACGGCACCCAAGTTGCCGATCGGCCTCCCACCTTTGTGTTGTTTGTCAATGATCCGGATCTGTTCAAGGACAATTACCGGCGCTTCATGGAAAAGCATTTTCGGCAAAACCTGGACTTTACCGGTACCCCCATTCGTTTTCGCTGGCGGGGCAAATCAGAGCGCTCGGTAGAACGGGCTGCGCGCAAGTTAGAGGGATCCCTGGCCCATCGCTAGCCCAACAGGCAAAGCCTTATAAGCCTTCTATCAACTTGTCTAAACATCAACCTACCCTGCGGCCAGTAACTGCCCTTTCTCCACTCAAACGTATTCTTATTCTTAACCCAAGCCCATGGCCAGCAATCGCGAAGTACATTCTTCTTCCAATGGCAAAACCCTGGTGGATAACCGCCGTGCCCGCTTTGAGTACGAGATTTTGGAAACCTACGAGGCCGGGATCCAACTGACCGGGACGGAGGTGAAATCCATCCGCGCGGGGAAGGCCAACCTGCAGGATGCCTTTGCTTTGTTTCGGGATGGGGAAGCCTGGCTACACAATTTGCACATTTCCCCCCACGGCACCGCTAGCAAAGTGTTTAACCACGATCCCACCCGGCGGCGCAAGTTGCTGCTACACCGCAAAGAGATTAACCGCATGATGGGCTTGGTGGAGCAAAAGGGGCTGACCGTGATTCCCCTGAAACTGGTGCTCAACCGCGGCTGGATCAAAGCCCATCTTGGAGTGGCCCGCGGCAAAAAGCTACACGACAAACGCCAAGCCATCAAGGAGCGGCAAACCCAGCGGGAGATCCAACGGGAGCTGAAGGAACGTTAACAGAGGGCAGCAGGCTAACTTACCTGCTTTGGGTTTTCTGCTAGAGGTCTTTTCAAACTGCTGCTGTTTCTTAGACAACAGAGCCTTACTTTGGGATCCCGTTGCCCTGGCCCACTTGAGGGAGAAGGGATCCTGCCCATATCCGGATACGGAGTATTCTTAGCTCCTTTGCAGGGATCCTTCTGCGGAAAACAGAAACACGTACATACACTGTATCTGCCTTTGTATCTTCTGTTCTGGATTTCCCCAGTTTTTACCTAGACAAGCGTTAAGATCAAGCATACATAGATACATGTCTTAGATCTCTTTAGAGCAGTTAGCGGTATGAGCAATTGGCTTCATGAGGGATTCTCCGGACTGGGATGGGCCCTTCCCAGGCAAGACTGGGAACCCGGTCTGATCTGGCTGCACGCCGCTGCCGGTAGCCTGCTCAGCTTGGCTTATTTTTCGCTGCCCCTGCTGTTGTTCAGGGTTGTAAGGCAGGGTAGGCATCTGCCTTGGCAGCGGATCTTCCCTCTATTCAGCTTGTTCACCGTTTGCTCGGGGTTGACCCACCTGATGCAGGTGTGGGCACTGTGGCACCCCGCCGATTGGGTTTCCGGCTGGCTGAACTTGATTACAGCTCTGGTTCTTATTTACACCATAGCCACCCTGCTCCTGCCCCCAGCTCTTAACCTGTTCAGCCCTCTTGCCCCGACCCATTTCAACACCGTTTTGCTCCGCCAGATGCAAAATCAGGAAGAACTGGAAAGACAAATCCTTTACTTAAATGAACGGCTGCGAAAACAGGTGGATGAGCTAGAGCGGCTGAACATTCTGAAAGATGATTTCTTGAGTACCATTTCCCATGAGTTACGCACTCCCCTCACCAACATTCTCCTTTCAATAGATCTGTTGCAGCTGTCATTAAGCCAGTTGCCTATATCCGAAAAACAACAGCAGTATCTGCGCTTGCTGCGGCAAGAGTGCCAACGGGAGATCAAATTGGTAGAAGACTTGCTGATGCTGCAAGAGCTGTCGGCCAACTTCTATTCCAAAGACTTAGAGGAGGTCAACCTCTCCGAATACCTGATCACCTGGGTGCAAGCGCTGCAGGAGGAAGCGATCGCTGCCCAGCAGGAGTTGAGCCTAGAGATCCTCACCCCTTTTGTGCCCCTGCAGCTCGAGGCCAAAGGCTTTGAGCGCATCCTGCGGGAGCTGATTCTAAATGCCTGTAAACACGGGGAGCGCCCTGGGCAGATTCAAGTTCAGGTGAGTCTGGATACCCATTCCACCAGTCTAAACTCCCTCTTGGTGTTCCATGTGCGCAATAAAGGGAGCATTCCCCCTGCCGAATTACCCCGCCTGTTCGATTCTTTTTATCGGGTGACCCAAGCGGATCCCTGGAAGCGGGGAGGTACAGGGTTGGGTTTGGCCTTGGTGAAAAAATGGGTGGAGTCTATGCAGGGCCAGATTACCGTCGAGAATGAAGAGGGCTGGGTCAGCTTCGTTGTCACCCTCCCCGTGGTTGCAAACGTCATTGCCGGCTGAGGAGGCAACCAGCAGCCTTTGGCTCCTCTTCCCTAGACTATGTCTGCCTCATTAACGGACTCCCCACCCTACTGGGCAAGCTTTCTGCTGAGCGGTAAGATAAGGCCCTACAGCGCTTTGGGGTGAGGCTATTTTTTGGTAGCGCTTGATACAATAAATCCTGCAGGGATGCTGATGATGGGATCCAGACTTCTTCCCGACTGCCTCTAAGATGTCTTGTCTCCTGTCTTGATCTTTATCTTGGGAGCTGCTTGTGAACCTTCGTTCCATCTTTTCTGCTGGGAAAACCTTGAAAAACTGGCAAGGCCTAGCTGTGGGTCTTGCGTCTGCTGCTGTGTTAGGCGGATCCCCTCCCAGCTGGGCCCAGGACACATTCAAGGTGGGCATGATATTGGTGGGACCGATGCAGGATGGCGGTTGGAGCCAAGCTCATGTGCAGGGCAGTGAATATGTCAAGGCCAAGCTGCCAGGGGTTGAGTTTGATTACCTGGACAAAGTGAACCCAGCAGACCGACCCAATGTGCGCGGATCCCAAGTGGCCGATGACATGATTGCCCAAGGGGCTAAGGTTATTATCTTTACCTCTGATGACTACAAAGATGATGCAGTTGAAACAGCCCGTAAGTACCCTGAGATCGCCGTTATCCATGCTTCAGGGGATATGGTTTGGGAAGAGGGAAAAAACTTCATCGAGCAGCCGAACCTGGCCAATATCATGCCGCAAATGGAAGCGATGCGGGCGGTGGCCGGCTGTGCGGCAGCTCTGGGCTCCGAAACCGGCAAAATCGGTATGTTAGGGCCGTTGATCAACGATGAAACCCGCCGTTACGCAGCGGCGGCCTACTTGGGTGCCAAGTATTGTTGGGATACTTATCGGGATCGCCCTGAAGAACTACAATTTCGCGTCACCTGGATTGGTTTTTGGTTCAATATTCCCGGTGTGACTTTAGATCCAACCAAGGTTGCAGATGATTTTTACAATGGCGGCTTTGATGTTGTGATGTCGGGTCTGGATACTCCCGAAGCAGCAGTGCAAGGTAAGCGGGCTGCCGAGGCTGGGCGGCGGGTACGCTACACCGCCTATGGTTTGGCCACAGGCTGCAACTTTGCTCCTGAGATCTGCTTGGGAGTTTCCTACTACAATTGGGGCCCCGGCTACAAAGCGCTGATTGAATCCGCCCGGGCCGGCACGTTCAAAAGCGAGTTTGTCCGTCCCCCGATTGACTGGTCGGATATCAACAATCCCGATACCTCCTCGG
The DNA here is from genome assembly GCA_937944885.1 of uncultured cyanobacterium. GTDB lineage: Bacteria > Cyanobacteriota > Cyanobacteriia > Thermostichales > Thermostichaceae > Thermostichus. Next base: position 16,693 of record CALFBB010000007.1, on the reverse strand, counting down.
CCGGCTTTATCATGGGCGATGCTTTGGGCTCTGAAGAACGAGCCAAGTTGGAGGAGTTTATTGCCGGCTTGGGAGACGGCAGCATTCAGCTTTTCAAAGGGCCGTTGAATTTCCAAGATGGTACGCCTTTCCTGGCGGAGGGGGAAGTGGCCAGTGAGGTGGATATCTGGTACCTGGGTCAGCTGCTTGAAGGGATGGACGGCGCCAGCAACTAACCCTCCCAGCAGGGATCCCGAAGACCAGCGGTAATTTGTTGCCGGGCTTGTTCATGGGCAACCCCGGGAAACCGCATCCTCTCCCGGGTAAAGAGGTTGACCCCAGAAAAGATACCCTGCTGGACCCCCTGTGTCTCTCCAAGCGTAGCTGGCTGAGCAGCAGGACAGAGCAATGGGATCCCCGTGGTGAATGGGACTTTTAGAAACAACCAGAAACAACCGTGTCTGTAGCCGGTAGCCTAGAGAGGATGCCAACAGGAGCCTAGGCTGGGGGCTTGCCCCACCTGCCACAACCAAAGGCTTTCGGCCCCCTGGGAGTGAAGACTCCAGGGATCCAGGCCGGATCCCTGCCAGCCATAGGGATCCACAGCAGCCGCTTGGCCGGAGTTGGTGTGCTCCAGCCGCCGGACCTCAAAATGAAGATGGGGCCCGCCAGAACAGCCGCTGTTGCCGGAAAGGCCAATGACCTCTCCCGGGAAAACCTTCTGGCCTTCGCGCACCTGAATTTGGCTGAGGTGGGCATAGAGGGTTTCAAACCTCTCTGGGCCGGTTGGGGAGGCCAGTTCATGAAGGATACGGATTCTCAATCCCCTCACAGAACGCCCCAAGAGAGGACAGTAAAACTCCGGTTCGGCACGGGCAAGACTGACTCGGCCGGCGGCGGCAGCTAAAATTGGAGTACCAATTGGCATTTCCCAGTCATAGCCAGTGTGACCATCGCTTTTGCCACAGGGGTGTAACGGGTTCGGGATCCACACTTGCCCCTGCAAGGTTAGAAACCGGCCATTGTTATCCGCTTCACCCAGGGGTAGGTCATGATCAAAGAGGTTACTGACCGGAAAGACTCCGGCAAAGGGTTGGTGCAGGAAGGGCAGCGTGGCTGGTTGAGGGGGCAAGAGCGGCTCCGCTGCATAGGCCCGCTGTTCCAACTGTAGCCGATAGCCCTCTAGGTCATAGCGCTGGGCTACCTCCTTCTCCTGGCGATGTAATTCGTCCACCAGCCGCAGAGCCTGCCGCCAATCTTGACGATCCACAGCCCGTGCCAATTGGCTGTACAGCCCGACAAGGGATTTCCCCCTGGCGGACTCCCTCAAACCCTGAGCAAAACCGGGCGATATGTTTACGAATTGATACAATAGGGCGCAAAATATCAGCAGTGTCGCGACTATCGGTGGAGTGACCTTAGGTAACCCTCTTCCCTGGGCTCCATGCACGATGGCATACAGCCACCTTCTCAAGGCATTCCGCTTTCCCTCAACCTGCCGTGTGGGCTTTGGGGAGGTGCAGCGGCCCTGATTAACCACCCCTCGGGAGTTCCTCATGCGTTGGTTCTCGTCTTCTAGTGTTTCTGTCAACCTACCTGTCACGCCGGGGCTTACCAAGCCCACTCCAAGGCTCTCCTTTTGGCAATCGGTTCTGCCCTGGTCGGGATCCCTGTGGCGGCGGATGGAAACCCTGGCCTTGAGTTTACACATTCTGTCTTTGGTCTTTGGATTGGCGGGGTTGCTTTTGGTTGTACCCCATCCTGAGTGGGTTGCCAGTTTGCCTCCGATAGGTATGCGGGCCTTTGCTTTAAGTATGGGCAACGGTGGAGTTGCCTACATGGTGACTGGGATGCTGACGGCAGTCTTGATGGGATCCCGCCTGTTGGGGGTACGCCGTCTGCTGATGTTCCTGATTCCGGCACTAGGCATTTCTTTGACCAGTGAGCTGCTGGGAACCAGTACTGGCATTCCCTTTGGGGACTACGGCTACCTGAGTGGTCTGGGGTACAAGATTGCCGGGTTGGTGCCTTTTACTATTCCCTTGTCTTGGTTCTATGTGGGATTGTCCGCCTATTTGTTGGCTCGTGTAGCTCTACAAACCCAGCGCCACTGGTTGATTCACTTTGAGGCGATTATGCTGGGGGCGCTACTGCTCACCGCCTGGGACTTTGTCTTGGATCCGGCCATGACCCGCGGCTCGATTCCATTCTGGACATGGTTTCAACCGGGGCCCTTTTTCGGGATGCCTCTGCAAAACTTTGGCGGTTGGATGTTGACCGGGGCTACTTTTATGACGGTGGCTAATCTACTCTGGGGTAAAGATCAACCCCATCTGAACCGTAGCGAGCTGTTGGGGCCGCTGGTGCTCTACGCAGCCAATTTTGGCTTTGCCCTGTTGATGAGTCTAGGATCCGGTATCTTTGCTCCGGCAGGATTGGGCTTGCTCTTGGGCCTGGGCCCTGCCCTCGGGTTGTGGTACGCGGCGGCAGCACCCCCGACTCCTCTGCTTGCCGATGCATCGGCCAATGCAGAAGCAAGGTCCACTTGGGACAGCCTAGAGGATCCCAGCCTGGTGGGGGTGAAGTAAGACCATCCTTATCCTTGCTCTGAACTTTTATAGCGACAACCTCACCGGGGCTTGTTTAGAGATATGGAAACTTTGCTTGCCTGCAGCCCGGGATCCCCCATACCCTATGGAGAGGATGATTGCACAGCCCGGTTACCCCTGCCTACGGAGCAATTTGGAGCAATTTATTGTCATCTCCAAGTCATCTCCAACTCCATCAATGGCCCATCAATAGCCCATCAATGGCGATGAATGTGGAGCTCCTGAGCTGTTTAGGGAGGCTGGCACTGTTTATTCCCTGGATCAACTGGGATCCCTGGCGGATTTGGCCCATCGGTTTGGCCTTCATAGGGATGGGGCCTGCTTTGCCCATGCCCTGGCCCAAAAACCGGTGCAGGGGTTGAAGGATTTGCCAGGCTCGCCGGGTCCATCCCCCTCAGGCCAATGAGCTATTTCTCAAGTGGCTGCAGTTGGGTTCTTCAGACCTTGGAACAGGCAGGGTTTCGCTTTGGCTAGGGAAAGCCCACAACCAGATCCGTTTGGTGACTGCTTTTAACCCCCTGCACCAGATATAGAGCAGTTTTGCCGAGTAGCCAGCCAAGCTGCCCGAGAACCTAGTCCAGTAAAGCCAGGTTATCCCGGTGAATAGCCGTATCCACTCCTTCATAACCGAGAATACAGGCGATCTCGGCAGTTTTTTTGCCTTTGATCCGCTGTAACTCCTCGGCACTGTAGTTCACCACGCCTCGCGCCACCTCCCGTCCACTGGGATCACAGAGGCGCACAGCAGCCCCGGCTTCGAACTCTCCGGAAACGGCAATGACCCCGGCGGGCAATAGGGATCGCCCCTGCTGACAAATCGCCCGTACCGCTCCTGCATCCAAAGTCAGGGATCCCTCCGGTACCAAGCCATAGGCAATCCAGCGTTTGCGGGCACTAGCAGGTTGAGGGGCAGGATCAAAACGGGTGCCGATTGCCTCTCCTGCCAAAATGGCCGGGATCTGTTCCGGTCGTTTGCCATTGGTGATCACCACCCTCACCCCTGCAGCGGTGGCAATTTGGGCTGCTGTGAGTTTGGTGGCCATACCCCCGGTTCCCCAGCTGCTTTTGCCCTGGGCTTCCGCCTTCACCTGTAAAGGGATCCCATGTTTCACCCGTTCAATGGGTTCCGCTGTCGGATCCCGATTGGGATCAGCCGAGTAAAGTTTATCCACATCGGTGAGCAAAATCAGCCATTGTGCCTGCACCATGCTGGCCACCAAAGCAGAAAGGGAGTCATTATCGCCAAACTTCAGCTCCTCCACCGCCACCGTATCGTTCTCATTCACAATCGGGATCACCCCCATCTGCAAAAGCTGAGCAAAGGTGCGGTTGGCATTGACATAGCGGGTTCGATCCACAACATCGGCACGGGTGAGCAAAACCTGAGCAATCGGTTGGTTCAAAGCCGAGAACAAATCATCGTACAGGCGCATCAACCGCCCTTGCCCCACCGCTGCCACCGCTTGCTTTTCGGCAATCGCTGTTGGTCGTTGTCGTAACCCTAGGCGAGCACAGCCTACCCCCACCGCCCCAGAAGACACCAAAATCACTGCCTGCCCCTGGTTACGTAAGCGGGTGAGCACCTCCACCAAAGGCCCCAAAACCGAAAGTCGCAAGGAGCCACTCTCAGGATCCGTTAGACTCGAGGTACCGATTTTCACCACCACTGTTCCTGCTGCCACCATCACCACCTGCCTTTTCGCCAATAGTTCACCCTAGCGGAGGTAAGTCTCCACCGCGATGCCAGAAAGTCAGCTTGCTGTCGGGGTCACCGCAAGGGAGAATGAGAACAAGTAAACAAAATCTTAAAACCCACATTCACTCCCTCTGCCTGTGAATCCTGTTCGTACCTTTTCTGCCACCAAAGCTGCCTTTTTCAGGGCCTATCCTCGCCCGATTCACTCCGTTTACCGTCGCGTGGTAGAAGAGCTGTTGGTGGAACTTCATTTGACCACCGTCAACAGCGCCTTTGTCTACGATCCATTCTTTGCCTTAGGGTTGGTTACCCTCTACGACGGCCTGATGGAAGCCTACCAGCCGCCTGAGCAACGGGAGAAGATATTCGAGGCTCTCTGTAAATCCCTCCAGTTAAAACCGGAAGTGTTGCGCAAGAATGCCCGCGATTTGCTGGAGCTGATGCGCAGCGGTGAGCCCGGCCAACGCTTGCAGCTGCTCTGTCTACAACCGGAGGCGGAGGATGTGGGTGGGCTAAAAGCCATCCTAGAACGGATGACCCATCCCCCTTACGCTTACAGTCGTGTTTTGGCGGTTGGCCTGTACACCGCCTATGAAGAGGTGGCGCGGACAATCTATACGGATGTGGAAGAGCGGACCCGTCGTTTTTTGCAGGATGTGGTGGGCAAACTGTCGTTTTCCTCCGAACGGGTTAAAAAAGACTTGGAGCTCTACCGCAACAGCTTGGATCGCATGAAACAAGCCCGTGCTGTTGTCGAAGAGATGGTGAAAGCAGCCCGCCGCCAGCAAGAACGCCGTCAATCAACGGCCACCTTGCCCGAAACTTCAACCGCGGATCCCGGTGAACCCAGGAAGCTCAATTGAAAGCTCAGTTGATTAAAGCTCAGTTGATTGATGAGTTCCCCTGCTTCTTCTCCCCAACCGGTAGAACAGCACCAGCTGTTGGTTGTCATGACGACGGTGGGTTCCCCGACGGTAGCCCAGCAGCTGGCCCACACCTTAGTGGCGGAACGCTGCGCGGCCTGTGCCCAGGTATTACCTGGCATCACCTCCTTTTATCACTGGCAGGGATCCCTGCAAACCGATGCAGAAACGCTGATTTTATTCAAATTGCCGGCAGCAGCCTACCCTCAACTGGAGCACCGCCTGCGGCAGTTGCATCCTTACGATGAACCGGAAATTGTGGCTCTAGCTGCTGCTCAGGTTAGCCCGACCTACTTGGCATGGGCCTTGGAACAGGTAGGGTGAGGAATAACAGCACTTTCGATGGATTGGCCATGATTGCCCTCTACCCCGGTAGCTTTGACCCCATTACCCTTGGGCATCTCGACATCATCGAGCGGGCCAGCCCTCTATTTAGCCGGGTGATTGTCGCCGTCCTCAAAAACCCCAATAAAACCCCCCTGTTTACCCCCGAACAACGGCAAGCCCAGATTAGCTTGGCCACCGCCCACCTAAAAAATGTTGAGGTGGATACTTTTGCCGGTCTCACGGTTGCCTATGCTCGTCAGCGGGGTGCCAAGGTGATTGTGCGCGGCCTACGGGTTTTGTCGGATTTTGACGGTGAGCTGCAAATGGCCCATACCAACAAACTCTTGGCGCCTGAGCTGGAAACTCTATTCTTAGCGACCGCTAGCGAACACAGCTTTGTCAGTAGCAGCCTGGTTAAGGAGGTTGCCAAGTTGGGGGGTCCCATCGATCACCTGGTGCCCGTCAATGTGGTTCAGGACTTGCGAGAGTGCTTTCCCATCGGGTGATGCTGCCCCTACTCAAACAGTTGCATCCCCGCTGCCACCGGGTCAAACCCTGGCGAGAAGCAGGTATTGTGGTTGTAATGGGATCCGCTTAAATTGGCTCCTTCTAAACAAGCCCCTTCCAAGTCGGCATAGCGCAGATCGGCACAGCGCAGGTCAGCTCCCGCCAGATTGCTATAGCGCAGATTGGCATAGCGGAGATTGGCTCCGTGTAAATCGGATCCCTGTAGGTCGGCCCGCCGCAGATCGGCTCCCCGTAAAAAGGCATAGGGCAAGCGAGATTGAGGAAAGGAACGCTGCCCATTTTGATAACGAACCAGCAGTTCCGCAACCTCCTGGGAAGTCGATCTAGAGATAGTTTGGGTCATTGCAGTTCTCCATAAGTTTGATTGCCGATACCTCATCTCTATCGGATTGAACTGATTGGGAGCAAGCCTCTTTAACAAATGATTTCAGCTTTTACAGAAATTAGGTTCTAACGGTGATTTTTTGAAACATCAACTCGAGTAGCTCGGAAAAAACAGCAGATTTTCTTCCCTTTGGAGTCCTGCTGTTCTTTCCAGAGCCTTGCGTTCTTCTCTTCTGGCAATGGACTTGCCTGGTGTTGAGCTGTTAGCCCACCTGCTCCGCCGGAATTGGAGCTGGAGGATCTTGGCGAGTGGTAGAGCTGATTTTGCGGAAGGTGAGGCGTTCGTTGGCCACATCCACCCAAATCGTATCCCCCGGTAAGAACTCATTTTCCAGCAGCTTGGTGGCAATCGGGTTTTCGATTTCCCGTTGGATCACCCGCTTGAGGGGACGAGCCCCAAACACCGGGTCATAGCCTACCTCCGCCAGGTAGTCCTTGGCCTGATCGGTGAGGCGAATCTCAATTTGCTGATCCGAGAGCAGTTGCTCCACCCGCTGCATTTGCAAGCTGACGATCTGGCGAATTTCTGTCTTGGTCAGGGCATGGAAGATGATGAGCTCATCCACGCGGTTGAGAAACTCTGGCCGGAAATTCTGTCGCAACAGGGCCAGGACCTGGGTTTTCATCTCCTCATAGCGACTTTCATCCCCGCCAATTTCCAGGATGAGATCGCTGCCAATGTTGCTGGTCATGATGATGATCGTATTTTTGAAATCCACCGTCCGCCCTTGCGAATCGGTGATGCGGCCATCATCCAACACCTGCAACAAAATGTTGAAAACATCGGGGTGAGCCTTTTCCACTTCGTCAAAGAGCACCACTGAGTAGGGCCGCCGCCGCACCGCTTCCGAGAGCTGCCCCCCCTCTTCGTAGCCCACATAGCCGGGAGGGGCCCCCACCAATCGCGAGACGGAGTGTTTTTCCATGTACTCGGACATGTCAATGCGCACCATGGCATCGACGGTGTCGAAGAGGAACTCCGCCAAAGCCCGGGCCAGCTCAGTTTTACCTACCCCGGTGGGCCCCATGAACAGGAATGAACCGATGGGGCGATTGGGATCCTTCATACCGGCTCTGGCCCGCCGGATAGCTGCTGCTACCGCAGCCACCGCTTCGTCTTGACCAACCACCCGTTTGTGCAGGTGGGCTTCCAGTTGGAGCAGCTTTTGCTTTTCTGATTCCATTAAGCTGGTGACCGGGATCCCTGTCCAACGGGAAACAATCTCGGCAATATCCTCCTGGGTGACTTGCTCCCGCAGCAGCGGCTCACCATTGGCCTGCTGCCGAGCCAGGTAGGCCTCTTGCTCTTGGATTTGCCGCTCCAGTTCCATGAGCTTGCCGTATTTCAGCTCAGCAGCCCGGTTGAGGTCATATTTTTGTTCAGCTTGCTCAATTTGCAGCTTCACAGCATCCCGCTCGGCCTTCAGGGCTTGCAACTTTTCTAGGCCCTCTTTTTCCAGTTGCCAGCGAGCGTTTAATTCCCGTTGCCGCTCCATCAGGTTAGCCAGTTCTTGCTCAATTTTGTTGAGGCGATCCCTGGAGGCGGCATCATCCTCTTTTTGCAGGGAGAGTTCCTCCATTTGCAGTTGCATGATGCGTCGGTCAATTTCATCCAGTTCCACTGGCTTGGAGGTGATCTCCATTTTTAGCTTGGCAGCAGCCTCATCCACCAAGTCAATCGCCTTATCGGGCAGGAAGCGCTCTGAAATATAGCGGTTGGAGAGCACAGCGGCTGCTACCAGGGCGGAGTCGGCAATTTTTACCCCATGGTGCAGTTCATAGCGCTCCTTGAGACCGCGCAAAATGGAAATGGTGTCTTCTACGGAGGGCTGATCCACAAACACCTGTTGGAAACGGCGCTCCAGAGCAGCATCCTTTTCAATGTGCTTGCGGTACTCATCCAGGGTGGTGGCCCCGATACAGCGCAATTCGCCCCGGGCCAGCATCGGTTTGAGCAGGTTACCGGCATCCATCGCGCCTTCGGCAGCCCCGGCCCCGACAACGGTGTGCAACTCGTCGATGAACAGCACGATCTGCCCTTCCGACTCGGTGACTTCCTTGAGCACCGCCTTGAGGCGATCTTCAAACTCACCCCGGTACTTGGCCCCAGCAATCAAAGCTCCCATATCCAGAGCAATCACCCGCCGGTTCTTGAGGGATTCCGGGACATCACCGCGGTTGATGCGCTGAGCCAAGCCTTCTACAATGGCGGTTTTTCCCACCCCTGGCTCCCCGATCAAGACCGGGTTGTTCTTGGTACGACGGGATAGCACTTGGATGACGCGGCGGATCTCTTCGTCGCGCCCAATCACCGGATCCAGTTTGCCTTCACGGGCTGCTTGGGTGAGATCGCGGCCATAGCGCTCTAGCGCCTCATAGCGGGATTCGGGGTTTTTGTCTGTGACCCGTTGCTTGCCCCGTACCTCCTGAATAACGGGCTTGAGGCGTTCTACGGTTAGGCCCAGGGGAGCCAAGACCCGCTTGCCCACCCGTTCATCTTGCAGGGATCCCAGCAACAAATGCTCAACGGAGATGAAATCATCCTCGTACTCTTTGCGGAACTCCTCGGCCCGATCCAGAGTGGTTTCTAGACCTCGGCCTAGGTAGAGTTGATCCACCCGTGCCAATTTGGGTTGCTGGTTGATAAAACTTTCTACCTTATCCCGCACCAGTTTCGGATCGACACCTGCGCGTCTCAGAATGGTCTGGGTTAAGCTCCCCTCTTGATCCAAAAGAGACAGAAAGAGGTGCTCGGTTTCCAGTTGTTGCTGTTGGTGCTGGCGGGCTACATCTTGAGAGCTGACAATAGCACTCCAGGCTTTTTCGGTAAATTGATTCGGGTTGGTGGGCTGCATAGGAATTTGAGAGGAGCTTGGTTTTCAGTATAAGAAGCGGCTTGGGTCAACAGCCATTGCCGCTACCGTTAGGGAGCCCAAGAGGGATCCCTTGATCTAGGTATCGCCGATTTTACAAAACCTAGAGTTCGCAAGAACCGTCCCCGCTCCACCGGCTCTGTGGAGGGATCCCCGCCTGTCAATCCTCCTCTTCATAGGGTCGGCCTTCCCCGATGACGGCCAGATCAATTTGCTGCCGATAGTAATCCACATTTTTGATCTGCACCTCGACACGATCCCCGAGGCGAAACTGTTGTCGACTTTTGCGACCCACCAGCGCCTGTTGGCGGTTGCGGTACTCGTACCAATCGTTTTTGAGGGAGCTGACCCGCACCAGGCCTTCCGCCAGGATGGGATCCACTTGCACAAAAAAACCATAAGCCTGTACTCCGATGATCAAGCCGGGGAACACTTCCCCTAGGTGCTTCTGCATAAATTCCGAGCGTTTCAAACCCATCAGCTCCTGTTCTGCTTTGACACGCACTTGGTGTCCCTCCCGTAGGGTTTCCAGCTGCGCTTGCAGAAAGTTCTGCCATTCCTCGTGAATTTTGGGTGGCAATACATTCCAGTCAATCTGGCCATGACAGGTGTGGCGGTGTAGATCCACCTCCGTCTTGGATCGCGTGCTGCGGCGGGAGCGCCCTTTACTCAGGGCCAGGTGCAGGGCCCGCAGATTCAGCAGATCGGCGTAGCGACGCAGGGGGGCCGTAAAGGTGGCGTAGGGTTCCGTCAGGCCCAGGCCAAAATGCCCCAGGGATCCCCCTTCCGGTAAGGGTTGGAGGCAATAGTCCACCGGGGGCAAGGTGGCCAACAACTGGGCTACCAAAGCTGGGCTGGCCCCAGATGCCAAGACATCCGGGGCCGTGATCCGGGCACAGATGCGCTGCCAATCCGCTAGGGTTACGGTTTCCGGATTCTGCAGCTTCAGATCCAACTTCATGGAGTTGACCAGCCGCAAAAAGTTTTGCAAAGCCTCAGGGGTAGGGGCAGGTTGCACACGGGCCAAAGAAGGAATCCCCAACTGGCGCAGATGGTGACCCAGGGTGCAATTGGCTAGCAACAGGAGCTCCGTCATCAGGGCGTGGGCACCGAGGCGATCACTCACTAGCAACGGGCCGTAGCCGCTCTCATCGGCAGAGTGGGGGGTGAGCAGATCCAGCATAGGCAGATCAAACCCACCTGCTTGGTGGCGTTTGACCCGCAGGATTTGGCTGAGGCGCAACAGATTCTGCAGCAGCGCCATCAACTCCGGTACCTTCTCATCAGGGCCAAGGTCAGCAGCTGTGGCCAGCAGAGCTTGAACCTGACCGTAGGAGAGGTGCGCCCGCGATTGCACAATGCTGGGCTGAATCTCGAACCCGGTGACTTCCCCTTCTGGGGTCAGGGTCAGCAGCAGCGAATAGGCCAGACGCTCCTGCTGCGGCAGCAAAGCCAAACGGTTGTGTACCTCCGGCGGGAATAGAGGCAGCACCATTGTATCCAAGTAAACCGTGGCAATCCGCTGCTGGGCCTCCTGCTCAAGGGGACGTAAGGACTCATTGCCCGGTTCCAGCCAATGGGCCACATCGGCAATGTGGATCCCCAGGAGCCATCCCCCTTCCGGCTGAGCCTGCAGAGATACGGCTACATTGGGCTCTAGACCATGGGGATGCTGTAAATCCAAAGGCTCTAGCGTAACACAAAGCCAATCCCGCAGGTCACGGCGGCCCTTTTGATCGGATCGGCTTAACTTTTTCGGTAGAGCAGTCGCTGCTGCCAAGACCGAGGGGGGAAACTCCTGCGGCAGGTTGTACTTGCAGCAGACCAGGTCAGCATCGATGGAAGCATCCGGGCCATTGCCAAGAATTTTGCGAATCCTACCCGTGGGAGGCAGATTCCCTAGCGGGTAACGCTCCACCTCCACATAAGCAACCCGACCCTCCGCCACCTCTGCTGAGGAGGCCGATGGGGACTCGGATCCCTCTGGCGGCATCCCAGGCTCAGGAAGAACGAGCTCGAACAGCAGTCGATCATCCAAAGGCACGACTCGGAAGCCCTGTTCCGTTTGCTTGAGGCGGCCCACCAAGGTGGAGTTCACCCGCTCGATGACGGCTGCCACTTCTCCTTCCGGGCTGCGTCGACGATTGCCATCTTTGGTCACCCGTGCCAGCACTTGGTCCCCATTCCAAGCGCCATTCAAGTTGCTGCCGTGAATGTAAACGTCCTCCACCCCCGGTTCATCCCGAATGGCAAAGCAAAACCCTTTGCTGGAGCAACGTAGCCGTCCTACCACCAATGACTCATCCTGCCGTCGCCGATAGCGGGGTGGATCCCCGGAACGCTCCAGAAAACCAGCCCGCACCAGTCCATCCAGAGCAATTTCCAACATCTCCTCAGCTTCTGGATCCTGAACTTCCAGGAGAGAGGAAAGCGTATCTTTATCGGTGAATTGGTCAGGGGCTTGCGAGAGAAAATGGTGAAAAAGCCGAGAGAAGTCCATTGCGGGTATTGGCCTGAAAAAAAGGATGGATTCAGGGGGCGGAGTCGGTCAAGGGGTTAATCGCGGTGGCCAGTAACAATAAAAGCCACACGTTGGCCGATGTTGGTGCTGTGGTCAGCCAGACGTTCTAGGTAGCGGATCGACAGCAACATCAGCAGGATAGGCTCGATCGATCCTTTGATGTCAGATTGCTGTGCCAACGTATTGTAGAGGCTTGCGTAGTCCTCATCAACTGCGTCATCTTCCTGCTTCAGTTGCAAGCCAAGTTCAGCATCCAATTCTGTCAGCGCGACTAAGCTGTGGCTGAGCATCTTTTGGCAACGCTGCATCATCACCTGGATACGCCCTAACTCTGGTGGGGGTGGATACCTCACCAGGCGGAGGGCCACTTCCGCCAAATCTTTGGAGTAGTCGCCAATCCGCTCTAGATCCCGAATCAGTTGCATCAGGGTGCTAATCCAGCGCAGATCCTGTGCCACCGGAGAGCGCAAGGCAATTAGACTGATGCAATCTTTTTCAATTTTTCGGTAGAAACGATCGATATCTTTGTCTTGGGCCATCACCTGTTCAGCGGCTGCTAGGTTCTGCTCGAACAACGCCTGCTGAGCCAGCACCACCGATTTTTCCGTCAAAGCCCCCATGCGCAGCACATCCTGCTGCACCCGTTTGATGTGGAGTTGAAGCTCAGGTTGCCCCATTGCGTCCCCCAGTAGTGGTGATGTGGGTAGGGAAGGGATCCCCGCTGAGGCCAGAATTCCTTGTCAGAATTCTTTGCTCTATAATGACAAATTCTCTAAGCTCAGGGAAAGGCTGCCAAGTTGAGGGAGGATAGGATAGGGAATCAAAAAGTCCCCCCTCTGGTTAGAGTGAGGGGATGTTCACTTGATGGCTTTTTTTACAGCCATCCCCATCCTTCTTTTCACCTACAGCCTGCCTCATGACTGTTCCCCCAATTATTGTGTTGGATGATGACCCAACTGGCTCCCAAACCGTGCACAGTTGCTTGCTGCTCACCCGCTGGGATAGGGATACTTTGAGGTTGGGGTTGCAGGATGGATCCCCGATTTGCTTTATCCTCACCAACACTCGTGCTCTCCCGCCGGCAAAAGCTGCGGAGGTGACCCGCTCGGTTTGCCGAGCCCTGAAACAAGTGATGGAGGAGTTGGGACATGCGGGGGGGATCTTTGTCAGCCGTTCCGACTCGACCCTGCGGGGGCATTATCCTCTGGAAACGGATGTGATGGCCGCAGAGCTAGGGCCTTTTGATGCCCATTTTTTGGTGCCGGCTTTTTTTGAAGGGGGCCGCATTACCCGCGAGAGTGTGCACTATCTGCGGGTGGAGGGATCCTGGGTACCGGTGCATGAAACTGAGTTTGCCCGCGACTCGGTGTTTGCTTATCACCACAGCTATTTGCCCGAGTATGTGCAGGAGAAAACCCAGGGACGTATCCGGGCGCAGCAGGTGGAGCGCTTTACCCTGACCCAGATCCGCGCTGGCTGTTTGGAGCGGTTGCTGGCTCTGCAGGGGAATGTCTGCTGTGTGGTGGATGGGGAAACCCCAGCGGATCTGGATCGCTTTGCCCAGGATGTTTTGGCGGCAGTGGCTCAAGGGAAACGCTTTTTGTTTCGCAGCGCCGCCAGCCTGTTGACAGCTCTGGCCCAGTTGCCGCCTCAGCCGGTTGCCCCTGAGCAGATGGGACAGTTTGTCCGGTCAAATCAGCCGGGGGTGGTGATGGTGGGATCCCATGTCAAAAAATCTACTCAGCAGTTGATGCAACTCCTACTGGAGCCCGGGATCCAAGGGATTGAGGTAGAGGTTAAGCGATTGCTTCTGCCGGGAGGTGAGGCAGAGCTGCTAGCCGAGATCCTGGATCAGGTACACAGGGCCCACACAGCAGGACTCACTCCCGTGGTGTATACCAGCCGGACGGAGCTGACCTTTGAGGGAGCTGCGGCTGTGGAAACACGGCTGGCTTTTGGACAGAAAGTGTCGGGCTTGCTGATGCAAGTGGTGCAAGGGTTACCGGCTGGGATTGGCTACTTGATCAGCAAAGGGGGGATCACCTCCAACGACACCCTCAGTATTGGCTTAAACCTGCCGGCGGTGCGTTTGCTGGGGCAAATCTACCCTGGGGTTTCACTGGTGATCACACCGGCGGATCACCCTCGCTTTCCGCAGTTGCCGGTGGTGCTGTTTCCGGGCAATGTCGGCGAAGCCGATACATTGACTTTGATTTATCGTCGCCTCTCCAGGCAAGGGGGGGTATAGGCTAAGAGAAGCGTCTTCCCTGGGGGCTTTCCTCTCATGACCGAACGGGTTACTGCTCATCCTGTGGCCCCGCCGGAGGCTTTACCTGCTTTAGAGCGCTGGTGGGGATCCCTGCGCCGGCGAGAACCTCTTTTTCCCGAAGCGGTGGTGCAAAGGAGTTCTGAACGGTTGGGATCCCTGGAGGCTGATGTCGTGATTGCCGGGGGTACCTTAGGTATTCTCTTGGGGGCAGCTCTAGCCAAGCGCGGTTGGCGGGTGGTGCTGCTGGAACGGGGCCTTCTACGGGGGCGGGATCAAGAGTGGAATACCTCCAGGCAGGAGTTACAAGTTTTGTTGACCTTGGAGTTGCTCACCCCTGCAGAACTGGAGCAGGTTCAGGTGACCCACTATCCTAGCGGGCGGATTGGCTTTCGGGGAGGGCCTAGCTGGTGGGTGGAGGATGTGCTCAATGTAGGGGTGGATCCGGTGGGGTTGCTGCAGTGTTTGAAGCAGCGCTTTCTGGAATGGGGGGGCCAGCTTCTGGAGCAGCAGACCTTTGTGGGGGCAACCGTTCACCCGGATGGGATCCACATCCAGACGGATCGAGGAAAAATGACCGCTCAACTGCTCCTGGATGCTATGGGGCACCGCTCACCGGTGGTGGCCCAAGCCCGCCAGGGACAATGGCCAGATAGCGTCTGCTTGGTAGTGGGATCCTGTGCCCAGGGGCTGCCGGCCCTTGACTCTGGGGATTTGTTCTACAGCTTTTCACCGACCCAGCCTGGCTACCAACCCTTTTGGGAAGCCTTTCCTGCTCGGGATGGGCGCACCACTTATTTGTTTACCTATTGTGATATACAGGAGGGTCGCCCCAGCCTCAGTGCCCTCTGGCAACATTATTTGCAGCAGCTGCCCCACTACCAAGGGGTAGATTTAACCGAGATTACCTGGGTGCGCAAGCTGTGTGGGGTGTTTCCAGCCTACCGTCGTAGCCCTCTGCAACTGCCTTGGGATCGTCTGCTGGCAGTAGGAGATAGCAGCGGTAGCCAGTCTCCCCTTAGCTTTGGTGGATTTGGTGCCATGCTGCGGCACCTAGCCCGCCTAGAACAAGGGATCCACGATGCCCTCTCTTGGCGACAGCTGGAACAGCAGGCGCTGGCCCTGTTGCAGCCCTACCAACCCAACTTGGCTGTAACCTGGTTGTTTCAGAAGGCGATGATCCCACCCCTGAATCAGAACAATTGGGATCCAGACCGCATCAACCGGCTTCTGAGCCAGGTGTTTGCGGCCCTGTTTGCTGCCGGGCCACAGGTGGTGAAACCTTTTTTACAGGATGTGGTGCAGTTTGGTGGACTGGCGCAAGCCCTGTGGGGAGTGATGAGCCGGGATCCTCTGCTGGTGGCCCAGTTGCTACCTCAGGTGGGGCTGGAGGAACTCACCCGTTGGACAGGCCACTTGACAGCTTTGGGGATCTACGATTTGCTGTACCGAGTTACAGGTACTCGGGCAGAAAAGCATGCCAGCTATACTTGGAAACACCGCCGGGAAGCTTGGTGTTATGGCTCTGGAAGGGATCATGCAGGTTAGCTTCTGCTGCCAATCCATTTGTGACTGCCTCAGAAAACCTCTGCAAACAGGAGAAACAGACCCAATTTCAGCTTGACAACCTGTCTCTACCCCGGGGGGAGCTCTACCTGAAAAGCGGTGGCAGAGCTTTGCGCCTTGCGACAGTGATGCTCCAGGTCTAAGCCCAAACTGACTCAGTAGCAGGCCCTACAGCTCGACCCTGATCTACCCAGGAGTGGGCCGCCAGGTTGGGCAGAGTGGGTTCCTGGAGAAAGCGCAAAGACTGGCTGGCTTCTGGCAAGTGTCTGGTCAATGCCTGCTCTAGGGGTAGCCAGTTTATCCTCCCGGAGCCCTACCCCAGGGTCGGCGGTTAACCCAGAAGACCAATGCCGACTTGGCTTCATTCAGTTTGCGCCCAAGTCCAGCCGCAGCTTGATTGGATCCAGGGCTTGACCGGGCCAGAGGCTAGGTTCCCCTGGGGGCAAGTGCGGCCAGTTTCATTTCACCTTCATTTTGCCACACGATTGGCTCACGGTGACGTTCTTCACCACACCCAATACCTCGCGGCTGGTGCGGTGGCGTATCCAGCCGAGCTTGGGCAGGAACAGACGGCTGTTGGTTTGGTCGAGCTTGCTCTGTTTTGGATTTGGATCGGGATAGCGGAAGCTGTCGGACCGGCCTTTCTTCTTGAAACGTGGGCCGTGGGCAGTTGGCCCGCTTGGCGAAGAAGTCACTGTAGGCCTGCTCCAGGTCTTTGAGCGCCTGTTGCAGCGGATGCACCGGCGCCTCCGCCAGCCACTGGGTATCGGTGCTGTTGCGCCACTCGGTGAGCAGCTTGCACAATCCGGCATAACCCAGCTTTTTCTCGCCTTGCTCGTAACGCGCTTTCTGCAACGCCAAGGCCTTGTTCAGCGAAGCGGCGCATCAGGCGCTGTTGTTCGCCGGTCGGCATGAGTTCGTACTGGAAGGCTTGAAGTCGTTGCATGGTTTGACCATACCAGCAGACGCCAGGCTGAAAAACCAAAGACAAGGACGGCTACGCTGTCCGCGCTATCCTTCC
>CALFBB010000006.1 GCA_937944885.1 uncultured cyanobacterium | reverse complement strand
TTATGAACCAGCTTGCTCCTGGGAAGTTGATCGGTCAGCGCTATCAACTGGTTCAAAGCCTCTCGGCGGGTGGTATGGGCCAAGTGTATAAGGCTATCGACACACGCCTGTTCAATCGTCCGGTGGCGGTGAAGCTCCTGCACCAAAACTTAGCCGGAGATGAAAAGACCCAGCGGCAATTGCGCAAGCGGTTTGCCCAGGAGATCCGCATCAGTACCCTTTTGGGGGAGCATCCCTTCATCGTCAAAGTGCTGGACTATGGCTTGGAAAACCATCACCCCTATTTGGTGATGGAGTATCTTACCGGCCATAGCTTGGGGGAGCTGATGCTCAAGTACAACCCCATGCCCCCCGAGCGTGTGGTGAATATCGCGCGGCAGGTATGTGCCGGTCTGTACTATGCCCACAGCCTAGAAACCAACCAAGATGGCCA
The DNA here is from genome assembly GCA_937944885.1 of uncultured cyanobacterium. GTDB lineage: Bacteria > Cyanobacteriota > Cyanobacteriia > Thermostichales > Thermostichaceae > Thermostichus. The sequence continues at coordinate 96,738 of CALFBB010000006.1, read as the reverse complement.
GCTGGTGAAGGGGGTTATCCATCGGGATATCAAACCCAGCAATCTCTTTGCCATCAAAGACGAAACCTTGGGAGAAACGATCAAAATTCTCGATTTTGGCATTGCCAAGCTGCTCAGCGATGTCTCTATTGCCCTCGGAACTCAAACCACCGGCTTTTTGGGTACAGCCCGCTACGCCTCGCCTGAACAGGTGCGCGGCGAAGAATTGGATGCCCGCTCCGATATTTACTCGCTGGGGGTGGTGCTGTATCGCATGTTGACCGGGCAACAACCCCTGCAACCGAAAACGGATTCTTTCGCCGGTTGGTACGATGCCCACAATTACCAACTGCCCCGGCCCTTTGATCGCTCAGCGCTGCCCTACGATATTCCGGTGCAGCTAGAGGAGGTGGTGCTCTCTTGCCTGGCCAAAGATCCGGATCAAAGGCCTCAGGACATGAAAACTCTCAGTGCTCAACTGGAGGGATCCTTGCAGCCGGAGCATATCACCAGCTTCAGGATCCCGATGACCCGCAAGACACCGCCAACAACTCCGGTTTTTTCTGAGCGTACTCTGGCAGCTATGGATGGGCAGGAAGGCACGCGTCAGTTGATTTCCCATCAGGAACCTGGCGGACGTAAAGCTCTACCTGTTTTGGGTGGGATTGCCTTGATGCTTGCTCTCATGGCAGGTACCTTTTGGGGTACACGCCTGTTATTGGCTCCAAGCGGGAGAGTAGAGACCCCCTCTGACCGGCCAGATCCAGAAACAGCCGAGACTGCCGGCAGGGATCCCTCACAGGTCTTGGATTTGGAAAACCTGTTGTTGCGGGATCCCGAGGGTGAGGTGGTGTTTGAGGACGACCCTAGCCCTGCTGCATCTGAATTGGCAACGGACCCGGAAGGCCAATCGGATATAGAAGCAGTAGAAGCTACACCAACTCCGGCACCGGCTGCCCCTCAGCCAGCGCCACCGGCTCAGGCGGTCACTCCTGCTGCTCCGGCACCGGCTGCCCCTCAACCAGCGCCACCGGCTCCGCCTCCATCTACTGCTGCACCTGCCACCCCTGTACCGGCTCAACCGATCAACCAGCCGTTGTTCCCCATCAGAAATTCGGCCAGTACCCCTGCCCCTGCCTCGACTGTTGCCGTTCCTAGCGAAGCGCCTACCCCTAGCCGTTTACAGCAATGGCGAGAGGAACGAGAACGCCTGGGGAGAGACTAGCCCTAAAAAAACAGGATCCGGATAGGACCATCCAGACCCTGCACGACAATCCCTATGACCGAGAGATGACTGAGAACCGTTTCCATCTCCGTTTGCCCAGCTGCAGGACAAACAAATTCTCGGCAATAAAACCAGACTGCCATAAGCAACAGAGATAGATAGTGGCATCTATCCGATTGTTCTGGAGTCACTCCTCAATCGTATCCCCCGTCAGAGGATCCCAGAAAAGGTAGATTCAGGCAGCAGCCAAACGGGCATTGGCAGCATCCCAGTTAACCAGGTGCTCTAGGTAGGTGTTGATGAAGTCAGGGCGCTTGTTTTGGTAGTCCAGATAGTAGGCATGTTCCCACACATCCAAAGTCAGGAGTGGAGTCTGCCCATGCACCAAGGGGTTTTCTGCATTGGGAGTTTTGGTCACCTTGAGGGTGCCGTTTTCCAACACCAACCAAGCCCAGCCACTGCCAAACTGAGTGGCAGCAGCCGTTTTGAAGGCTTCCGCAAAGTTTTCATAGCTACCAAAATCAGCGTTGATCTTGTCGGCAATAGCACCGGTGGGAGCACCACCACCACCCGGCTTCATGGATTCCCAGAAAAAGGTGTGATTCCAGACTTGAGCAGCATTGTTGAAGATGCCAACTTTGTCCGGATCGCCGAAGGTAGCCTTGATAATCTCCTCCAAGGATTTGCTGGCTAGGTCGGTACCTTCAATCAACTTGTTCAGGTTGGCCACATAAGCAGCGTGGTGCTTACCGTGATGGAAGGAGAAGGTCTGCGCCGACATGTAAGGCTGTAGCGCATCAGAGGCGTAGGGCAGAGCCGGGAGTTCAAAAGCCATAATCGTCTGTCCTCTTTGTCTTGTGCAAAGGAGCGCAAGAAAGTAACAGGTCTACCTGAGGGAGGTGTTACTTTTCTTTGCAGTCTCAGTGTAACTCAGAATAACTACGCCTTGGCACCGAGTTCATCTGCCTGGATTCTCGACTTAAGGGGATCCCTCCCGCAGCAGCTCAAGGATCAGAGGAGCAATATCCCTAATCGGGGGGATCAAAACAGCAGTCACTGCCGCGATGGTAAGGATATTGCGGGTAAAGTTAAGGGTATCGCGGCTGAGCTAAAAAATCGCTCATCCCAGCGTTTGACTTCCGCTTCGATGCGTTCTTCAGCCCCAGCAATTTGCTCTTCGGTCTGGGCAATGGTTTGCAAGACCTGCTGATTTTGCTGGGTCAACTGAGCAATGGCGCGGGCGTTGGCTTCCACGCTGCGTTCGATACGCTCTCATCTATCTTCAGTATCTTCAGGTCATCGGGGACGGGCAAACTGACTGGGGTTGGGAAAGTCCTGGGGTGGGATCCCTTCTAGGGCTTCGGTCATAAAGCGTTTCCAGGTGGGGGCAACAAAAGCACCCCCTGCTGTGCCGGGTAGCATGGGGGAATTGTCGTCGTTGCCGATCCAAATGGCTGTAGAAAGCTGCGGCACATAGCCAATAAACCAAGCATCGCGAAAGTCGGAAGTGGTTCCAGTTTTGCCGGCTACGGGTCGACCATCATCCAGCCGCGCTGCCGTACCGGTACCACCGGTCACAACCCCCTTGAGGATTTGGTTCAGAACGGCTACCGACCAGGGATCCAAGACCGGCTCCAAGCTGGGCTTCGCCTCAAAGAGAATTTGACCGTTGCGATCCACCACCTGAGCCAAGAGAGTTGGATCTAAGGCATGGCCGCCATTGGCAAACACGGCGTAGCTAGCAGCCATTTCCAGTGGGCTAATGCTGGCCGAGCCCAAGGCCGTGGCCAAGTTGGGGAACATTTCAGCGCTAATGCCTGTGGCTTGGGCGGCGGCAATCACATTGCGGATGCCAACATCATCCGCCAACTTCACCGTGGGCACATTGCGGGAGAGCTCCAGAGCCCGGGCAAAGGAGAGAGGGCCATAGAAGGTGTTGTCGTAGTTTTTCGGGCTGTAGGGCGGGGATCCGGGATAGGTAATCGGGGTATCTTCCAGGATGCTGCCAGGTGAATAGCGCCCTGTGGCCAAGGCTGCATAAAAGACGTAGGGCTTAAAGGTGGATCCCGTTTGCCGGAAGGCCTGAGTGGCGCGGTTGAACTGACCGCGTTGGGCGTTGATTCCCCCCACAACTGCTTTCACATAGCCAGTACGCGGATCCACAGCGGCCAGCGCCATTTGATTGGCACGCCGAGCAGCAGCGATACGAGGGCCATCTTCGTTAACAATGCGCTCAGCAATACGCTGCAGGCGCAGATCGATGGTGGATTGAATCCGCAACCCTCCCTGCACCAGGGCTTGCTCCCCATAGCGGCGACGAACCTCTGCTTCAATGGCATCGGTCACTGCCGGGGCATTGCTTTGGAAGGAGGTAATCCGACCCAAGGTCAATTCTTGCTCGCGGGCTGCCTGCACTTCTTCAGAAGAGACCCAGCCCAGTTCCAGCAGGCGATCCAGCACCAGCCGTTGCCGCCGTCTGGCTCCTTCCATGTTGCGAAAAGGACTGAGGGTTTCCGGAGCCGGTAGGATCCCGGCCAACAGGGCCGATTCTGCTAGGTTTAGCTCGGCTGCACTTTTGTTGAAATAGCTGCGGGCTGCGGCCTCGATGCCGTAGAGGTTGTGTCCCCAATACACCTGATTGAGGTACATCTCCAGGATTTCATCTTTGCTGAAGATCTGCTCCATACGCACCGCTAGAACCACCTCCGCCACCTTGCGGCTGAGGGTGCGCTCCGGGCTTAAAAAGAGGTTCTTCACCAATTGCATCGTCAGAGTGGAGCCGCCGCCGGCAGAGCCAAGCCCCCCCTCGACACTGCCTAAAATCACCCGCCCCAAACTGACGGGGTTGATGCCCCGGTGGGTGTAAAAGTGACTATCCTCGATGGCTAGGAGCGCCTTTTTCATTTCCGGTGAAACTTCTTCCACCGAGATCACTTCCCGGTTGGCTTCCCCATGGATGCTGGCAATGGGTTCTCCCCGAATATCCACAATATGAGTGGTAGCAATCGGTACGTAGTCCCGCAATTGGTGGACATCCGGCAGGTTGCGGAAGCTAATGGCCAACCCCATCAGCCCGGCAGCCGTGGCAGTAGAACCCAGCAACAGGGATCCCAGCAGCATGTTGCCAATCAGACCCGCTACCTGAGCCATCAGGGAAGGTCGAGGCAGCGGGTAGTTGTTTTGCCCGTTGAAGGGTGCTCCAGTCAGGGAGCGACGGGGAAGACGACCTGAAGGGAAGGCTTTTGCCCAAGCTGCCGATTGTTTGCGAGCCACGTTTACAACCCCAACAAATCTGACCTATTATAGGTCTTTACCCATGAGCGAAGCAGGTTCAAGGATCCTCAGGAGAATCCAGAATCAAACCCATTGACAGCTGCTAAGTCTGGGTAAAAGTCTAGGATCCCGAACCAATCGGAAGCCCTGTCCTATGGCGATTCTGGCAGTAGTCAATCCTCAATAATGGCTGCTATTTTCCTGCAGCCGGTACAAGTGAAGGGCAGCTTCAGCTTTCCTGAGGGTCCACACTCTCCTCTAGATCCCCGATAAAGGAGGCTGGCACCACCGTTACTCCAACGATACTGTCTTCTGCATCCAGCCGCTGTACCACTACCCCTGTGGCTTCACGGGACTGGGTAGGAATTGCCTTGGCCAACTGGCGCATAACGATGCCGCGGGCAGTCACCAGTACGATTTCATCTTCGGCATTGATGATGCGTAGGGAAGCTAGCTCATCCGATTCATGGCGGAACTTAGTGGCGATCACCCCTTTGCCGCCTCGGTTTTGCTGGCGGAAATTATCAATGGCTGAGCGTTTGCCCCGTCCTTCTTTAGTAATCACCAGTACCCAGGGATTGGCCAGCTTTTCCCCCTCTCGCTCAGCGGCCATCACCGACTCTGCCAAGATGATGTCCATACTGACAATGTCATCCCCAGGATTAAGGGTCATAGCCCGTACACCACGGGTAGCCCTTCCCAAGGGACGCAGTTGCTCATCATCAGCTCGGAAACGAATGGACATGCCTTGGCGGGTAGCCATCACTACATCATCACTGGAACGAGCACGACGCACCCAGCGCAGCTCATCATTTTCCTCCAGAGAAATGGCAATCAACCCGTTGGAGCGCACGTTGGCAAAGGCACTGAGGGCGGTTTTCTTGATGTAGCCCCCACGGGTGAGCATGACCAAGTATTCATCATCGGTGAACTTGCTCACCGGCACCATCGAGGTAATCCGCTCTTCACGGGTGATGGGTAGCAGCTGCACAATGGCGGTACCGCGAGCAGTACGGCTCCCTTGTGGGATTTGGTAGCCGCGTAGGGTATACACTACCCCTTGATCCGTAAAAAAGAGAATGGTGTCGTGGCTGCGGCAGACAAAAAATTGCTCGATGGCATCGTCTTCTTTGATGCGAGCTCCGGCCTTGCCACGGGTAGCTCGCCCCTGCACCTGAAATTCTTCCAGGTCCATGCGCTTGATGTAGCCCTGCTCCGTCAGGAAGATGATCGTCTCGCGGTTTTCAATCAAATCAACGGTTTCTAGCTCGCAGTCATCTAGGCAGATGCGGGAACGACGGGGGCTGGCAAAACGGGCCTTGATCTGCTCTAGCTCTTCGCTGATGATCTGCATCACCCGTTCCCGGCGAGCCAAGATATCTCGTAGATCGGCGATTTGCCGCAGCAATTCTTCGTGTTCTGCTTGAATTTTTTCCGATTCCAAGGCAGTTAAGCGGCGTAGCTGCATTTGCAGGATCCCGTCGGCCTGGGCCTCACTCAGGCCAAACACCGCTTGCAACTCAGCCCGCGCTGTGGCGGTATCGGCTGCTTCTCGGATAAGGGCAATCACCCGATCCAGATGCCCCAGAGCCAAAAGATACCCCTGCAACAGATGATCCCGTTCTTCTGCCTTCTGCAGCTCGTAGCGGGTCCGGCGCTCGATCACCTGTTCACGGAAATCCAGGAAAGCTTGCAGAGCATCCCGCAGAGTCAGGGTGCGTGGCTCACCGTTGAGGATAGCCAGCATATTCACCCCGAAGTTGGCTTGCAGAGGTGTTTGCTTGTAGAGATTGTTAAGCACTACCTGGGCTTGTGCATCCCGCTTCAGCTCGATTACCACCCGCATGCCATCGCGGTCGCTTTCATCCCGGATATCGGCAATGCCTTCCAGGCGTTTTTCGTTCACCATCTCGGCGATCTTCTCGATCATGGCCGCCTTGTTGGTCTGGTAGGGCAGCTCCGTGATGATGATTGCATCCCGCGTTGGGCGGCCCCGCTGCTCCAGAGTTTCAATGGTGGCTACACCCCGCATGGTGATGGAGCCGCGTCCGGTGGTGTAGGCTTCTCGGATGCCACTTTGGCCCATAATCAGGCCACCGGTAGGAAAATCCGGCGCCGGGATCCACTGCATCAACTCCAGGCTGGTTAGGCTGGGGTTGCGAATAAGAGCAATCAGGCCATCCACCAGCTCCCCCAAGTTGTGGGGGGGAATATTGGTGGCCATACCGACCGCAATACCGGAGGAGCCATTGAGCAATAACTGCGGGATCCGCGCCGGCAGCACCAGCGGCTCTTGCTGGGATCCATCGTAGTTGTCCCCAAAATCGACGGTGTTGGCATCAATATCTTGCAGCAGGCTGGTTTGGGCAAAGGCCGTCAAGCGACACTCGGTGTAGCGCATGGCCGCCGGTGGGTCGTTGTCGATGGAGCCAAAATTGCCATGGCCATCCACCAGGCGCTCCCGCATGGAGAAATCCTGCGCCATCCGTACCAGCGCATCATAAACCGCCTGATCCCCGTGGGGGTGGTATTTCCCGATGACATCCCCGACCACACGAGCGCACTTGCGGAACGGGCGATCCGCGCTCAGCCCCAACTCATGCATGGCATAGAGAATGCGGCGATGTACCGGTTTGAGACCATCTCTTGCGTCCGGCAAGGCCCGCCCGACAATAACGCTCATGGCGTATTCCAGGTAGGACCGAGACATCTCCCGTTGCAGGTCAGTGGAGATGATGCGAACCGTTGATTCGTTATCGCTCATGGGGTTGAGGTACAGGATGGGGATCCGGATTGCTTGAGCAGGGTTTTCAAGGGACACAAACCCTGTCCACGGGCAAAGTCGGAGGGAATGGGTAGAGTGCTTTTTGTACTCCTAGTTTACCATTTGCCTTTTGTGAGGGCAGCGCTCTGAGCTACTTGCAGGTTGGTGGGGTTGCTGTCGGCAAGGAGTACTCCCGAGGTCATTGCAAACCATTCATGCCCGCCACTCCTACCTAGCGGATGAAATTCTAAATTATTGACACTTTATTGACACTTTATTGACACTGCCAATTTCGGCCGATCTGAGTTTAGGGATCCCTGAAGACCATCATAGAGAAAGTTCTACCGGTTAACTTGAACTTTTCAATAAGTCTCAATGATAGGCTACCCATAGTCTTGGATGGATGATTAGACATGGTGAGCCAAGGGGAAGAGTCTAGGCCTGCTGTGAGGGGATGGCTGCGCTGGTCTCAATCTCTCAGTTTACAGAACTGGCGGGGGGATTTGTACGGCGGAGTTACAACGGCGATTGTCTCTTTGCCGATGGCGCTGGCTTTTGGGGTGGCTTCTGGGGCAGGGCCGGTAGCGGGGTTGTACGGGGCGGTGTGTGTTGGCTTCTTTGCCGCTCTATTTGGCGGCACGCCCACCCTGATCTCGGAGCCCACCGGGCCGATGACGGTGATGATGACGGCGGTGATTGCCAATGTAACTGCTCGCTACCCAGAGCAGGGGCTGGGGCCGGCTTTCACTGTGGTGATGCTAGGGGGGCTGTTTCAACTGCTGTTTGGGACCCTGAAGCTGGGCAAATACATCACCCTCATGCCCTACAGCGTTATCTCCGGCTTTATGTCGGGGATTGGTTGGATCATGATTCTGCTACAAATCCCGCCCCTCTTGGGTCACACCGCTCGGGGTGGGGCTATTGGAACAGTGCGTAACCTGCCGGAGTTTCTGCTCAACGTCAATGGAGCGGAACTGGGGCTGGGGCTACTGACAATCCTCATTCTCTTTTGTTACCCCAAGCCTTGGCGACGGGTTGTACCACCGCAGTTGGTGGCGTTGCTGGTGGGAACTTTGGTTGCTGTCTGGTTCATGGCTGATCTAGATTTGCGACGCATTGGCCCAATTCCTACCGGTTTGCCGCAGTTGCAATGGCCGCAGCTACCCTTTTCTTCTCTGGCTAACCTAGTGCTGGATGGAGTGGTGCTAGGGATGTTGGGCTGCATCGACACCCTGCTGACGGCAGTAATTGCCGATAACCTGACCCGCACCCGTCACAACTCGGATCAAGAGCTCATTGGGCAAGGGATTGCCAATATCGTCTCCGGTTTGCTGGGGGGGCTACCGGGGGCTGGAGCCACCATGGGGACGGTGGTGAACATCCAATCTGGCGGGCGTACCCCCTTAGCAGGTATGACCCGGGCCGGGATCCTCTTGATGGTGGTGTTGTTTGCAGCTCCCCTCACCCAGGGGATCCCGATGGCGGTGTTGGCTGGGATTGCTTTTAAGGTGGGGGTAGATATTCTCGATTGGAGCTTCCTGAAGCGGGCGCATCGACTTTCCCTTAAGGGGGCAGCCATCATGTACGGGGTGATGTTCATGACGGTGTTCGTGGACTTGATTGCCGCAGTGGGGGTAGGGGTGTTTGTGGCCAATTTGCTCACCATTCAACGCCTGAGTGAAATCCATTCGGAGGAGGTCAAGGCAATTACAGATGCGGATGATGCTGTGGATCTGACGCCTCGGGAAAAGGAGCTGCTGCGGCAAGGGCAGGGACAGGTGCTGCTGTTTTACCTGAGTGGGCCGATGATCTTTGGGGTGTCGCAAGCCATTTCCCGGCAGCACCAGATGGTGGCCTCCTGTCAGGCAGTGGTGCTGGATTTGTCGGATGTGCCGATGCTGGGGGTTTCAGCCTCTCTATCTTTGGAGAATGCCATTCGTGATGCTCTAGATCAGGGCAAGCAGGTGTGGATTGTGGGAGCCCAAGGGCGAATCCGACAGCGTCTGGAAAACTTGCAACTGCCCATCCCAGCAGAACGGTTTGTTGAAAGCCGTGAGTTGGCCTTAGCCGAGGCAGTCACGCAGTTGGGGTACAGGTGCACCTCAGCCCTCTAGTTTGATTGCTGAGCTGTTTGTCTTGATGGGACGGAGTCCCTGCAACTGAGTTAGCTACTGAGTTAGCTACTGTTTTGGTGAGCCGAGTTCGTGGACGAAGATCTATGCATGGGCCGCCAGCACCCTCTCAAGACTATCCTTTAGAAACATGACAGGATCCCTACCCACCGTAATTCTGGCCGGATGCGGCTATGGGGCTATTGAGGCTTTGCGAACCCTGAAAGGTCAGGCAGGGGTGATTGCCATCAATCCTTACCCCTATATCGTCAATTCTGGGATGTCCACCCGCCTTTTAAGTGGCCGTTTTTCTCTGGACTTGGTGCGGATCCCGCTATTGGAGCACATTCAAGCCAACAGGGCAGAGTACGTTCAGGGGCGGGTGACCCAGATCCAGCCCCAGGCCCAAACCCTGACGGTGCAAACGGAGAGGGGTCTGCAAAGGCTTGTCTACAACTACTTGCTGGTGAATGTAGGCCGGGAGCTGCGCCCCATCGAGGGGATCCAACATGCTTTTACGATTCGTCCTGCCGAGCAACTGCTGGCGGCCTACAGCTGGATCCAAAAGTGTTGGCGACGGGCAGCCCAGGGGGATCCAACACCGGGACTGCTCACGTTTGTTGTGGTGGGGGGAGGTTGTACCGGTACTGAGCTGATGGGGGAACTCTACGATCTCTGTCAACAGATGAGTCGCGAAACCGGGATCCCTCTGACTCAAGCGCGATTTGTGTTGATCAACCGCAACCGCTCTCTGGCTGCTGGCATTGCTCCTGAAGGAGATAACCGCTTTAGTCGTTCCATCGAAGCTGCGATCCGTCGCTTGGGGGTGGAAATTTGGTCGGAATGTCAGGTGAAAGCCTTGGGCCCAGAGCAAGTTTGGCTGGCGGATGGCAGGGAGTTGGTAGCGCAAACCCGTCTCTGGGCCGGCGGGTTGCAGGCACCGCAGTGGCTGTCTGAGGTTGGCTTACCGCTGGGATCCTCAGGAGGTCTACTGGTGGATGAGTATCTGCGGGTGAAGGGATCGGAGCAGATCCTGGCCATGGGAGACTGTGCTGATTTTATCTGGGGATCCCCAGCGCGGCTGTTGCCCAAGATTGGAGTCTATGCCGTGCGGCAGGCCCCGATTGCTGCCCAAAACCTGCTGCGGCTGATCCGCGGTCAACCCCTGATTCCCTATCGCCCGCAAGCCACTGCCTTTGTGTGTGTAACCGTGGGCAACCGTATTGCAGTGGCCAAGAAAGGCCCATGGATTGGGCGGGGCTATCTGGCTACCGTTCTGAAAAACCTGTTTGATTGGCTCTACATGCGCCGGCTCAAACCCGTGCGCTGGCAAGAGTTCTTCTACTAGTTCTCTGCCGAAGCTCAGTCAAGAATAGGGCTAAGATCAGATTAAAAGGAACATACCTTATCCATTAGCCTTTCTTAAGTCTTGGTAGCCGGAGTAGGAATGCCTTTAGATAACCTGCGCGGACTTTATCAGCAAGTCATTCTGGAGCGATACAAAAAGCCCCATAACCGCGGCAAAGTGGACCCTGTACATTGTTACCAGCGCGGACATAATCCCTCCTGTGGCGACACCATTGATCTGACGTTGCAACTGGATCCCAACCAAGAGCGGATTGCCGATGTGAAATTTGAGGGGGAAGGCTGTGCTATCGCCCTAGCTTCAGCAGACTTGATGGCGGATGCCATGCGCGGGCGAACCGTGCCGGAGGCACTGCAGTTGATCGAGCGGTTTCAGGCCATGATGCGGGGAGGAGAAGAGTTTCCACGCGAGCAAAGGGCCCTCAATGTTATGAAAGGAGTAGCCCAGTTTCCTGTCCGGATAAAATGCGCCAACTTGGCTTGGCACACCCTAAAACATGCCCTGGAATCCTCAGGGTCTGATGCTCCGGCTTTTGTTAGCAGCGAGGCCGAGGATTGATTTTGATTTTTCTCTACTTTTACCCCACCGCCTCGCTAAGCTAGGTTTGGTAGCTTGGTTTGAGCCAAGGTTTCTATCAAAGTTCCTATCAAAGTTCTTAATGCTTAGGGTGGACAATGCAACGGGTGTTCATTGTCGAGGATGATCCCAACCTTGCTTACATGCTTGCCGCCTTGCTGGAGCGAGAGGGTACGGAATTTGTCACCTTCCCCTCGGCCCGCAGCGCCATCGAGCACTGTCAAACCTCAGCACCGGATCTGATCATCCTAGACTTGGAGCTGACCGGAGATAAAGGTTTTGCCCTGCTGGAGTGGTTAGAGCAACACCCCCCCGCCAAACCCATTCCCGTTTTGATCTATACCGCCCGTGATGTGGAGCACAGGGAGCGGGTTCACCTAGAATCTGAACTCACCCAAGTCTTTACCAAAGGACGCATCAGTCCGGCAGAATTCCAAGAACGGGTACACCAACTGCTGGCCAAAGCTTTATGACCCATCGTCTGCTCATCATTGACGACGAGCCTGACATCTGGGAAATGACTAAGCTCATCCTGGAAAACTTGGCCGGGTGGGAGGTATTAACAGCAGAATCTGGCCCAGAAGGGATCCAAAAAGCAGCTCAAGAGCAACCGGAAGCGATTCTGCTGGATGTAATGATGCCAGAGATGGATGGCCCAACCACCTTGGCCCAGTTGCGCTCCCGTCCAGAAACCCGCGGGATCCCGGTGATCTTCCTAACAGCAAAGGTGAAGGATGCTCAAGATAGCTCCTTTGCTTGTTTGGCAGCCGATGGCTGCATCAGCAAACCCTTCAATGCCGCCACCCTGGCTGCAGAGATCTCCGCTTTGCTGGGCTGGGATCCGTGAAAACTTTCCCCTCAGCAGTATCCCGCTAACCTCCCTTGGTACTAATGTTTTTAATGCTACAAGAATCTCTCCCCTGCAGAGGAAGGAGGAGGGGGATAGGGGTCGTCAAATAGAAAAAAGTATAGGGAGCATCTGGGATACTACTGAGTCTACGCCAAATCACGTAGAGAATTCATAGAAAACGCTTAAGTATATTTTCGGTATTTCCCTGATCTTTCTCGATTAATTTGCCAAGATAGAGACATCAACGATAGGGATACAGGATAGATACGGATGGAAAGTAACTTAGATTTAACCCTTGATTACCGTACTTACCGATTGGCGGCTGTGTTGTCTGAGAACCTACCCTTGGGTGAGCTGCGAGGGATTTCCTTTGGGTGGAAGCAAGACACCTCCTCTTCTGACGGGGGCAAGCCTAAGGCCCACCCGTTCTCCCTAGCGCAAGTTGAACAGCGCTATCTGAAATAACCCTGAGATGACCTTGACAGAAATAACAAAACCTGAAGTGACATCGGAATCTGACATGCTTACCTACGCTTCTAACCCAGACTCACCCACCCAAAGCCTGGCAGCAGTTGTCGAGCAAGTGCTCCGCCAAGGGTTCCTCAGTTGGGGTCAAGAAAACCTGATCAACGAGCTACTGTTTCGGCAGCCCTGCTCCGAGCTTGACCTAGAGATGCTGGACCGGCTGACCACTGCGTTACTGAATCGCCAGATTAGCGTAGAACAGGATTTGGTTTGGCCGGAGCAAATGGCCTAGTGCTATCTGCTGCAACCCGGAGTGAATTGACAGCAAAAGCAGGTTAACCCGTCTGGATTCCTCGCTGTTTTTTCTTATCTCTTCTGGCTTCATACTGGATCTAGACAAGTGATAGCGCTAAGGGATCCTATGTCACAACTCAGACGGCTGATCATGATGGCCGAAGATGAGCTCACCGAGTACAGTACCCCTGCTCGCAAGGTTGAGAAGCTCCGTCGCAAGATTGGACTTACTGTTTCTGCCACAGAGCAGCAACAAATCCGTCAGGCATTAGAAGCCGAGATCCATAGGGGTAGCTGGCTGGAGCGTTGGATTGAGGGCCAAAGGCAAACAGTCGCCCTGCCCTTCTGGGGAGTGAGTGGGTTGGGCTTGTTGGAAGGCTTTTTGGGTCAGCCGCTGGGTTGGGTTGCTGCTGTTGCCGGAGGGGCTATTGCGATAGGGGTACAGCGCTGGGGTTGGAAGTTAGAAGCTCGCCGCCTACTGCTAAATACCTTTCAGGATATAGAGCGGCGCTTGGCCGAAGGGAAAAATTAGCTGGTGGCAGTGGATCGCTTATCCAAGCCCAACCGGTGAAAGACTCTCTGGAGCAGCTTCCTTGGCCAATTGAACTCCACCTTTATTTGGCAGGAATAAGAGGTGGTACCTGCTACAGCTTCTAGGAATCCACTACGCTGGCTGCCAGCCCCGTTGAGTTGGCAAGTCAGCACCGGTAGTTTGCAAAACTGCTGCAGTGTAAGGGCAAGTAGAAGCAGTGGGAGCACCACTGCCAAGGTATGCACACCGTCCGCTCCTCAAAATGGGGTTTTTACCTTGGGCTGCTTAACCTTGAGCTCGCGGATGCGCCTCAACATTTTCTGGAAATACTCCGCTAGGTAATCCTCCAACGTAGTCACTGATGCGGGATCCACCCCCAAAGTTTCATAAACAGTGGTCATATCGGCGTGCATCGGCTCTTGAGCAGCAATGACCTCCGCAAAAGCAAGCCGGTCAGCAATATTCCAGCTCCATTGAAAGAACTGTGCTACCTTGCGTGCTCCTCGCAATAACCCCAGTGGCATGGTACTGACTTTGGCTTTCTTCCCAGATAGCTGTTCACACAAGGCGATCACTTCTCGAGCTGTCCAGGCTTTTGGCCCTGCTAGTGGGAAAACCCGGTACTTGGCTGCTTCCACACTGAGGGCACGTACCGCAAATCGCGCTGCATCTAATGTATCTAAATAGGCAGTGGGCACCGTTTCACTGGTTACCCAAACCATTTGTTCTTCCAAAATGGGGATAGCGTACTGACCAATTAACCCCTGCATGAAGCCTGCTGTCCGAAAGATCGTGTAAGGCAGCTGGGATCCCATCAGATACTTCTCAATGTGGTGCTTAAAATTCATCAGCGGCACATTAGCATACTCATTGTGGGCGCCCATAATCGAGAAGAATACAAAATGGCCCACTTGAGCAGCTCGTGCTGCATTGATCAGAGCCACTTTGCCGTCCCAATCCACCTGACGAGCACTAAGGCTATCGGTTACCCGCACCGTGGCACAGTCGATGACAGCTTCAGCTCCCTCCATAGCCGCCTGAATTGTGCTCGGTTGGAGTAGATTACCGACCTTGAGGTGGGCTCCCCACTCACTTAAGAAAGCTGCCTTGGCGGGGTTTCGTACCAGACAGGTCACCTGATGCCCCTCTTCAATGGCTCGCCGCACCACTTGCCGGCCTAGCGTCCCTGTCGCCCCCACAACCAGAACTTTCATAAAATTATCATTTCTTAACCTTGTGTACAGTCTACCAGACCAATGGGGATGGATCCCAACACAAATCTGATTTGGTCCCAAAAAGGGATCCCTCTCAAAACTTAGCTTGAAGGGATTCACAGCCTATGGATAGGGGTAAGTCCTGAGAAAGAATCTACCGGGATCCGTTGTGGTACTCCGCCCCTCGCGTCAGCGGTGCATAGCCCTTTAGCCAAAGGCTTGGGGGAGGTGGTGTAGAGCTTAGGTTGTGCGCAGCCTGCCAAAAGAGCTTAAGAAGCAGGAAATCCCTGGGGTGACCCAGGGAGTCTCCACGCACAATCTTTGATTGACTTCGATTGGTGGGGAGAGGATGTCAATTGGCCAACTCGCTCATGCGCTGGGCCAGAGTGAAGTCCAACTCTGTGATGCCCCCAACGTCGTGGGTGTTAAGGTCCACGCTGACACGATTGTAGACATTGCTCCAATCCGGGTGATGCCCCATGCTCTCGGCCACCAAAGCAACGCTGCTCATCCAGCCGAAAGCCTCTACAAAAGAGGCAAATTGAAACTGGCGATGCAGTTTTCCCCCCTGTAAAGACCACCCGGGCAGGGCCTCTAGTTTGGCATGGATCTCGGTTTCGCTGAGTTTGACAGGTCTGGACATGGATGCTTCCTCCAGTCAACGCCATCGTCTTCATCAAAAGGGCAAGCGGAAGCGGATCCCAGCTTATTTACAAAACTTCATGATTTTCAGGAAGGGTCGGGCTGAGGGCTTTATGAAGCCAGTAGCCTTGCACAGTGAAGTCTGCCTGTTGATAAAAGCTAAGGGCAGCCTGGTTATGACGGTAGACTTGCAGCGTAATGGCCGCCAGCTGCTGCTGGGATCCCCAGCGTTCTACTTGTTGAATGAGGGCCTTGCCCAGCCCTTGCCGCCGATGTCTGGGATCCACCCAGAGCAAAAAAATGTAGGCTACCCGCTGATTTGTGGCTTGGTCTGTGGAAATGCCTGCCCAAACGCAGCCCACAGCTTCTCCACTGTCTTCTTTGAGGATCCACCAGCAGGGGGTATGGGGTGGATTAAACAGTCGATCCAGCGTTGTTTCCAGGTGATCCCAGTGGGTTTGCTGGGGGAAGGATTCCTGGAGGGTTGCTTGAAGAGCTTGTCGGAGGCGGGGCCGATCCCAAGCAGAACCAATGCGCCAGCGGTAGCCAGGGGGCAAGAGGATCCCTGGTTCAGCCATGCCCAGACATCAGTACAGGAGTGAGGGCTACCGGGGTTAGATCTTCCATCGGGGCCGGTTGAGCCATATCTCCCGGCAGAAACGAGCGGATACTAACCACCACAAGAGTAAATAGAAACACCAGCAGGAGGAGAGCCGGGAAGACGTATTGACGGAGGATGTTCATGTTTCTACACAATCTTCGTCTTTACAGCATAACGTGGGGAACGGCACCCCAGGGTGAGGAGATTTAAGGCCGGTACTCGGTCTAGAAAAATGCTGCCTTGAGCTTAGGAATTTTGTATGAGAGATTGCGCCCCTGGATCGGTCATCCCGATGGTTGGTTGGCCAGTATCGGTGTGGATGTGACCCCGGCCCGCGCTTCGATCGGCCCTCTGAAAACCTTGATCCCTGAGTTGCGGCAGGCTCAGGTTCCCATCCTTTGGGTGAAACCCGAAGATATTTGTGCGGGACTGGACGAGGATGATCTACGGCAGGGTGCTGGAGAACGCCTCTTTCGGCAGCTTAACTCAAACTGCCTTAAGATCATCAGGTGGGTGCAGGGATGCCTTTCATCGATTCGTTCTTCTCCAAGTCCATGCTGCCTGTTCGTCCCCGCGAAACCGTTTCTATGTTCACCCGGGACGGTATCCAATTGGATGCCGATGTGTATCGCCCGCAAGCTGAAGGTACCTATCCAGTTCTGTTGATGCGACAGCCCTATGGCCGTTCTATTGCCTCTACGGTGGTCTATGCTCATCCCCGTTGGTACGCGGCCCAGGGCTACATTGTGGTCATTCAAGATGTGCGCGGACGGGGAACCTCCAAGGGATCCTTCTATCCCTTTCGGGCCGAGGCCGATGATGGCTTCGATACGGTCAACTGGGCGGCAACCCTACCCGGCAGCAATGGCTCTGTAGGCATGTATGGGTTTTCCTACCAGGGCATGACCCAACTCTATGCTGCTTCCACCCGTCCGGTGGCTTTGAAGACCCTTTGCCCGGCAATGATGCCCTATGACCTCTATGCAGATGCCGCCTATGAAGGGGGGGCCTTCCGCTTTCAGAGCAACTTGGGTTGGGCCATCCAGCTAGAGGCTGAAGGGGCCCGTTTGAGGGGAGATGCCAATGCTTACCAGGCGCTTTTCAAAGCCTCCCGTAACCTACCTCTTTACGACCCAATCCCGGTCAAACCGGGGGTCTTGCAGCAGTACGCGCCCCAATCTTACTACTTTGATTGGCTGGAGCATCCTGAGCAGGATGACTACTGGCGCAAGCTTTCCCCCCACCTAGAGGCAGTGGATCTGCCTATGTTACACATTGCCGGTTGGTTCGATAGCTACCTGACGGGGAATATCCGGCTGTACAAGGAGATGGTTGCCCGCAGCCAAAACCCCCAACATTTGATCATCGGTCCCTGGTCCCACCTGCTTTGGGGACGCAGAGTGGGGACTATGGATTTTGGACCGGCGGCGGTCAGCCCCATCGATCGCCTGCAAATACGGTGGTTCGACCAGTTCCTCAAGGGCAAAGATACCGGCATTCTGCAGGAACTGCCTGTACAACTGTTTGAGATGGGATCCAACCGGTGGCGTGGTTTTGAAACTTGGCCCACCCCGCAGCCCCAATTTTTTTACTTGCAGAGCTCTGGCCTGGCGGCTTTGTCGGAGGCGGAAGGATCCCTGCAGCCGGAACCTTGTGCAGAGGCTCAATCCGATACCTTTGTCCACGATCCTTGGCGACCTGTGCCGGCTCTGGGTGGTCACTTGGTCCATCCTCCTGGCCCGCAGGAGCGTTCTGCTTTGGATTGCCGCACCGATATTCTCACCTACACTACCCCACCCTTAGAGACCGATTGGGTACTGGCAGGGGAACTGAGCCTGGAACTTTATGTCGAAGCCGATAGCCCCAGTTTTGATCTGTGTGCTGTCATTTCAGACGTGAGACCCGATGGTCAGGTTTATACCCTTACCCAAGGCTACCGGCGGGTACAGAATGTCCAACCCAACACCCCCATCACCCTAGAATGCCAACCCACCTGTATTCGTATTCCTCGGGGCCATGCCTTGCGCCTCAGCCTGAGTGGGGCTTGCTTCCCTGCCTACCCGGTGAATACGGGCACGGGATCCCCGGTGAGAGAGGAACGATTAGTTGAGGCCCGCATTGTTACTCTCACCCTCCATAGCGGTGGTGATACCTGCTCGCGGCTGCTCCTGCCCCTGGTTTAGATGCCTGGGTGCGCTCAGAGTGACCTTGAATACCTTTCAGCCCGCTTTCTCCCACTTGGGCAGCAGTTGGGGGGGTTAGGGCGCGGCAATAGGGAGCTTGGCCAGAACAAAGCTACAAAACAGCTACAAAACAAGGCCGTGCTAGGAATAGGAATGCTTCACCAACACTTTCCACCTGCAAGTGACCGGAGCATTCTCCAATTGCGGCCCCCAGCTGTAACCGTCGCTCACCCAGCGAAATCAAACGTTAGGATAAGAACAGGTGGGGCAAGGGAATACCTATGTTGCAAGATCCAAAGTTAATCCGGCATTACCAAGCAGTAACTGACGCTCTGGTGGATACCTGGCAGCGGGGTTACCAACGCACTGACGAGCTGCGCCTGTTGGTGGATGGCTACCTTTTGGCACTGCGCAATACAGGGTTGTTGGAGCCTTTTGAAATTTACCGCCTTGAGGACAATATCAATCGCTTCCTCTACGATCCTTCTAATTTTTCTGAGCCGCAGTTTGAGTTGGAAACCGAGCCGGAACCGATGCGGGGCTATTGATTTGGTATGAAAGTTTTCGGCACTGATACTGGCATTCCCGACTAGCTGTGGCCCATTGTTTTGTTGACAAGTACTTTCTCACAAAGGGGAATAAGCTCTTGGTAGGATGCGAAAATGCCCAGTGGGATCCTACTGCGGTTATGACTATTTGGGTATGACTGTTTTGGATATGGTGATGTCCTCCCGCCGCTCCGGTGTATTGGCAGCTGGATTGGCGATAGGGCTGGTCCTAACCCTCTGGTACGCAGTCTTTGGCTATCACGTTTTGCAAATTGGCCTCTGGCTACTGGCGTTGCTGCTGGTGGGCTTTTACTGGGCTCAGTTTCCCCCGGCTCAGCCGATGTGGGACCCTGCTCAGGTACGCTGGCAACGGGAGCTGCTGCATCTGGGCCTGTTGGCCGTGATCTTTGTGCCCCTTTACCTCTACGACCCCGCCAACATTCCCTTTCAGGTGAATACTGATGAGATCGCGATTACTTCTATGTCCCGCAGGGCTTCGGGGGTGCGCTTTCCCGATATCTTTGGCCTAATGCCGGAGTATTTTTACTTCCCCCGCTTGATGTTCAGCCTGTTCGGTGGACTGACACGGCTGATGGGGGGAGTGACCCTAACCCATATGCGCCTGGTCCATGCCAGCTTTGGGGTGGTTACTATCCTGGTTGCCTATGGGTTCTTCCGGGCTTTCTGGGGATCCCGTTTGGCCTTGGCCGGGGCGGCCCTGCTGGGGTCCAACCATGCCTTGTTGGGTATCAGTCGCATGGCGATGCGGGAAAACCTGATTGTGTTGGTGGAGTGTGCGGCCCTGGCTTTACTTCTGAAAGGGGTACGGGAGAAAAATCTGCTCTTGTTGTACTTGGGTGGAGCGGCGGCAGGTTTTTCTTTGTACGGTTATCTGCCGGGGCGGGTGGTGATCCTGCTGGGGTTGTTATTTGGGGGCCTGTACTGGCTCTTGGGCCGAGCTGATCTGCAAGCCGGGGATCCGCAGGCCAAGCCGTTTTGGGTCTTAGCCAAGTTGACCGTACCGGCGGCCTTGGGGTTTTTTCTTATGGCTGCGCCCATTTTGGTGGCTACAGCCACTGCTCCTGCTGTCAGTGCCGAATATTCTCGCCAACAGTTTCTGTTTTTCCCGGAGGGACGGGCCTTGCAACAGATGTGGGTGAATGCAGCAACCCCGGCAGAAGCGGTGTGGCGCAACATCCTCAATGGTCTGAGCATGTTTAACGACCGCAACCAACATGATCGCGGCTATATCTACCCCAATTACGGACATGCCTTTGTGGATCCCTTGACTGGCATTCTCATTTGGTTGGGTCTGGGATCCGGCCTGTATCGCCTCAGCCAAGGACGTAGCCGGCCCCACGATTGGCTGTGCATCAGCAGTTTTTTGTTTCTCTACCTGCTGTTTAGCTTTGTCATCACCAAAGCCCCCAACTACACCCGGTTGCTGGTGATTTTGCCTTTTGTAGCCTATTTAACTCTAGAAGGGATCCAGGTGATCCTGGCGGCAGTGGTGGATCTTTGGCAGCGTTGCGGATCCCGGGCACAAGGTGGGTTACCGGCTACCCTGGGGCTGGGATTGGTTCTGCTGATTGGGGTTTGGAACCTGGTTATTTTCGGGGATTTTGTGCAAGAAGGCTGGAGGAAGGGGAATGATATTGCCGGGACAGGGCGCTACGTAGAGGCCCGCAAAGGGGATCCCAACCATCAGTTTTACCTAGCGGCCAGTGTCTCCTACCCCTATTTCAGTTGGGGTGAACCCCGCTTTTGGCAGAGCTGGATGCAATTTTTTGCCGGGCAAGAGCAATCGGTCACTGTTTTCCCCCCGGAGGAGTTACTCACCCAGGAGCTAGAACCGCCCTTTAGCCTGCTGATGAACCAGGAGGTTTGGGAGCAACAGGGATCCCACCTGCAACAGCGCTTCCCTTCCGGACAACTGGAACGGATCCGGGCGGAGCGAGGGTTGTGGGCCTTTGAGGTCAGGGATCCCTAGATCAAGCCTTGATCCAGCACTTCCCGGGAACGGGCAATGGCCGCTCGTAGATTGGCCCTCTGGGTGTAGCGCATGGTCATGGCCGCCGTGGTATGGCCGAGCAGGTGCTGAATGTGCTCTGGGGCAACACCGCGATCCAACAGCAAGGTAGCAAAGCTGTGGCGAAATTGATGGGGGGTCTGCTGCCCCGGTTCTGGCTCTGTTAGCTTAAGTACAATGTAGCGCAGGCCATCGTAGGTGAGGGGCTTCCCTTGGTAGGCCAAGCAACGGGATTGGGAAACAAATAAGGGATCCGTCGGCGCATACAGACCTCGTTCCAGGTTGAGGTAGTTTTGCAGCAGTTCCGACAGGGGCTCCCCCACAGCCACGGCCCGCGGTTTGCTACCCTTGCCACAGCGCACCTCCAACAGGGATCCCTCAGGGCTAATCTGAAAATCTTGGATGGTTAGATCCAGCAGTTCCTGCGCTCGCAATCCGCACTCTAGCAGCAAACGGATTAAAGCGGCATAGCGCAGCGAATGGCTCTGAGCCCGTTCCAACACCCGTTGCAACAGCAATCGATCCAAATCTCGGGGGAGGCGGGTCGGTAGGCGGGCCGCCCGAATCGCTTGGGTGGGCAGGGGAGCTTGGTAATAGCCGCGTCCATTGGCCCATGCAAAAAATTGTTGCAAAGCCAGCCGCTTCAAGTTGTAGGTGGCGGGAGAAGCAGGTGGGTGGATCCACTGGCCGGAACGACTTTGAAAAGGGCGGCCCTTCAACCCATTCAAAAAGGTCTGGACATGTACCGGCTGAATCTGGGCCAAAGGAACAGGGCAGCTTCTGGCAAACTGTTCCAAAGCAATGCGATAGGTACGACGGCTCGCCTGGGCCAAATCTCGCTCTCGCTCCTGCAAAAACTGGGCCACCAATTGGCTGAGGCTGAGGTACAGAGACGGATCTGGTGCTAATGTTGCATCCTTCATCTTTCAGCCTAAGCAGTATCTGATGATCAATTCAATGTTGAATCAACTTGACATCTTCCTCCCCCTACTGGGCAAGCTTTCTGCATAGCCCTAGGTCGGAGATCCCTCTGGCACTCAGGCGCGACATCGAGCCATACTTGAGTCGCCAAGGCCCACACGGCCCACCGCATAGCAGTAAACAGCGGGTTCCTACTTCACCAACAGAACCTTAAGAAAGGTAGTGACAACAATTGATTCAGAATGTTGATTCAGAATGTCAATGTTGCTGAGCAGATGAAGCTAGGAACCAGGAAGTATCTACCCATTCTGTTACTGGCTGTAGGGGTTTTTGCTCCGGTGCAAGCCCATCCTATTAGTGCAGAAGCGGTCATGGCCCTGCAGCAAGGAGCGCATGCACAAGCGCTGCCCCGGCTCAGAAGCAAGCAAGCTTTTCGGGTGGTTACCTTGGCCAGCGGGTTAGAACACCCTTGGGGTATGGCCTTTTTACCAGATGGCTCAATTCTGGTCACGGAACGACCGGGACGACTGCGTCGGGTTACCACCAACGGCTTGGATCCACAGCCCATAGCCGGGGTGCCGCAGGTGTTTGCCCAGGGGCAGGGGGGGCTGCTGGATGTGGCCCTGCATCCTCAGTACAGTGAGAATGGCTGGATTTACTTGACTTATGCAGCAGAAAAAATCCCCGGCTCTGGGCGGGCTGGAACGCGGGTGGCCCGTGCCAAACTCGGTCAAGAAGGACTTTATGACCTAGAAGTGCTCTTCGATATGGAGCGGCAAACCCCAGCAGGGCAACACTTTGGGTCACGCCTAGCCTTTGATAAGGAGGGCCTGCTTTACATCAGTACCGGCGATCGGGGGGAGCGGGATCGTGCCCAGGATCTGGGGGACCATGCCGGCAAGGTGTTGCGTGTCACCGACTCTGGTGGGATCCCAGCAGACAATCCTTTTGTCAACCAGGCGGGGGCTTTACCCGAAATCTATACCTATGGCAACCGCAACATTCAAGGGCTGGCCCGCCACCCGGAAACAGGAGTGATTTGGTCCCATGAACATGGGCCACAGGGGGGTGATGAGATTAACCTCATTGCTCCAGGCGTCAATTATGGCTGGCCACTCATTACCCACGGGCGGGAGTACACAGGCGAGCCGGTTGGCCAAGGGAGGTCAGAGGCACCTGGCTTGGCCTCCCCTCTACTACACTGGACTCCCTCTATTGCTCCTTCCGGTATGGCCTTCTACACAGGTGAAGCCTTTCCAGAATGGCAAGGGAATCTGTTTGTAGGGGCACTGGCAGGGCAACACCTGGCTCGATTGCAATTGCAGGGAGACCGTGCCGTGGCAGAAGAGCGCCTCCTCGAGGGAGCTGTCGGCCGCATCCGGGATGTACGACAAGGACCGGATGGATTGCTTTACCTTCTAACAGATGCTCCGAATGGATCTCTGTTGCGCCTAGAACCAGAATCCTAGGAGATCTCCCAATACAAGCTGCCTCCCCACTGCGTTCAACCCGCAAAGAGGGAAAGCCCAAGCGACCCGGCTATGGGCAGGCCAAAAACCTGAATTTCCCACAGCCAAGAGCGGCTAAGTCAAGTAAAATCCCCTCCTCCACCGTCAGTTGTCAGCTTTAGACCCAGATCAAAGTTAAAAGGCTTCACTGGCTCTCAAGCAGGGATGCAGGGCAAAAGTTCCCCCAAAGTGGCACCCATGACAAGGGAGGGGTTTATCCCTGTTGGTAACCTGGATCCCCCATTACCCAGCGTAAGGGTAAAAGCCCAGAGAACAACTCAGAAGCTGAGGCTTTCCCAAGAGACATTAATGTTTTCCAACAACAACGATTTGTTGTAAATCTGCAAAATAATCAGCAAAAAGACGGCAAAGAGGGCCATAAAAACTGCCATTAGCGGTGTAGTACCCCAGCCAGGAGCGACTTTACCATACTCAGAGTTCAGGGGGCGCAACAGATCACCCAGTTTGGTACGAATGGCCATAGGTTCTCGCAGGGAGTCAGGAAAAGGACACTTGTTTAGTACAGATAACCCACAAAGAGGAGGAATCCCCACTGCCCTACACTAACAGGAGGACCAGCTGGGACAAAGCAAGCTCTAGCCTGTACAGATCAAGCTATCAGAATCTGGCCGGATGTTTCACCTTTGGCCAGGAATTGTAAACTTGTGTAATACTGTAGTCTGATTCTCTCAGGATTGGAGGCGCTGCTATGGAACCTACTATCTCCCTGATTGTGGCAATTGCGGCTGTAACCATCTGCATCACTGCTTTTGCCATTTACACAGCTTTTGGCCCTCCTTCTAAGGAGTTGCAGGATCCGTACGAGATGCACGAGGATTGAGCCTACTGCTTCGGGGTCCTTTGTGCATGTCTACTGTGTCGTCGTTATTGCTCCCATCCCACCTTCCATTTCACAAGTATCAGGGCTTGGGGAATGACTTTATCTTGGTGGACAGTCGCCAGCAACTGCAGCCCTGTTTAACCCCTGAGCAGGTCATTGCCCTTTGCGATCGACGCTTTGGGGTCGGTGCTGACGGGGTGATTTTTTTATTGCCAGGTCAGGCAGGGGCTGACTTTAGTATGCGCCTCTTTAATAGCGACGGCTCAGAGGCACAGATGTGCGGTAATGGGATCCGTTGTTTGGCTCGGTTTTTGCATCATTTGGGTATACCCTCTCGTGAGGATGGCTACTACATTCACACCTTGGCAGGGCTAATCGTGCCGCAGGTGCAAGCCAATGACCTGGTGAAGGTCGATATGGGGATCCCGCGCCTACTGGCAGAGCAAATTCCCACCACCTTGGTTGCCCCTGGGCAGAAGGTCATCCAAAAAACGCTTACGGCTGCCGGACGGGACTGGACAGTGACGGCAGTGAGCATGGGCAACCCCCACTGTGTAACTTTTTTGGGAGATCATGAATCTCTACAGGCCCTTGACTTGCCGGTGGTGGGGCCACAGTTTGAGCATCACCCTGCTTTTCCTGAGCGGACCAATACCGAGTTTGTCCAGGTGTTGGATCCCACCCATCTGCAGATGCGGGTTTGGGAGCGAGGGGCTGGGGCAACCCTGGCTTGTGGAACAGGAGCTTGTGCAGCTTTGGTGGCTGCTGTTTTGGAAGGACGGGCAGAACCAGAAGCTAGGGTAGAGTTACCGGGTGGCAGCCTAGAGATTCTCTGGGATCCGGATACACAGCATGTGTTCATGACCGGGCCTGCTGTACATGTCTTTAGCGGTACAGTGGCAGGCTGAACGCCCCGGTCAGTTGGTTTACGGGGGGTGTTCAGGCTCCCAGTCCCAGCAGCAGAATGGCAACCAGAGACAGGATCCCGTAGACAACGCTCCATCCCCGCTGCCAGATTAAGGCCACTAGGATCCCGAGCAACACCAACCCGGTGCCCAGAAGGACGTGGCGAAACAACGGTGGCCTCCACCTCTCTAGCCAGCGCTTTAGCCAGGGGAAGCCTATCCCCAAAAGCAGCGCCACTGCCGGCGGGATCAAGTCCACCCGATGCCATCCTCCCAACACATAGAAGCCACTCAGACAAATCCCAAGGCAAAAAAACAATACCCGCATGCCGGGATAATCTTGGCGGTAGCTGGAGGCTCTGCTTAAGGGTTCGGCGGAATTGGTCAACAGCAATGGCTCTAAGGCAAAACTGCCACTCCACTCCGGGGCATCAGCCTCTTGCCCACGACACCAAAGGTAAACATTGACCTTGCGGAGATCTTGCAGCATGGAGGCTTCCACAGCAGTGCGGACAATCTCCATCACCTGCACTGTATCCACCACATCCCCCGGCAGCCGCTCCAGCAGGATATTTAAGTTCGGGCCCTTCAACTCAGCTCGGCCAAACAGACGCACATCCGCCAGCTTGTAGTCGAGAATCTGATTCAAGATTTTGAGCTGACGACGCATGGGATCCGATGAGAAAAGGGAGTTGACTGGGGGGTGCCTTTCAACACATAGCTAGTTTAACGAGTGGAGCTGAGGTTTTAGATGGAGCACCCGCGTAAAGGCCTGTCAGTTTGGGAGCAGCAGGACAAGAGGCTCTGTGCCTTAGATTGTGACCTTGGTGCTTGTCCATCCTCTAATCGAGAATCCTCTAATCGATCTAATCGATAACAGATGTATCCTCATGGCAGCGACCGGTTTGCCGATAAACAATGGCTCGCAAAGGCACCCCTGCAGCCGGACAGGGATCCCGGGTCAGGATCGATAATTTCAACGGCAGCTTTTTCAACCCAGATCAGATGATTCGCTAAGATGATTCGCTAACTTGACCAGGGGGTGTTTTCGCAGCAGAAGAAGCTTTTATCGCTAGGCAGCCCCCGATCTCGGAACCGGCGCAGGTCAGGAGGTGGAGATTATGGAAGATTATGGTATGACTAGGTCATCTCACCAGTACGGTCATGGGGGGTCAGCATTCGCTGCAGAAAGAGCTCATTAAAATAGGGGCGAAGCAGCTCCCTCTTGGGTCGGTCCATCAGGGCAAAACTACACCTAGGCAAGAGTGTTACCTGTTATCAGGAGCCTACCTTGGTGGATCTAGTGCATCTCCATCTTGCAGAAGTGAGGGGCCAGATTATTTTTTCTTCAACATTGCCTAACGCATGACAATCAATTCAGCAGGGCAACCGACTAAGATGGTGCGAGCCATCCTTAGGCAGGTGTTGTTGGTGATGAAAGGGGGCAATTGTGGCAGGTTCTCGAGGCAATAATGGGCCAGAGTCTACTCCCAAAGGCGAGGACGTATCCTCCCGCCGGACTCGTGCCCCTAGACGAAATAGCAAAGCGGCAGCAGGGGATGGTCAGCTCCCCAAGTCGGCGGCAGTTCAAGGGGAAGAAATCGGTTTAAGAACGCCTATGGAGAGGAGCTGTTCAAAAGGGGATTCTTCTGGCTTGAGTGCGCCGGAAAATCTTTCTATACTGCAAGGAAACTTGTTATCTGCCTCTTCATCCTCTTCTTTTCAACCTATGCATGCTTCTCCCTCAGGCGACTTGGATCCGCCCCCGTCAACAGCGGAGCGTGACTACGCTCTAAGACAGCGGCAACAGCTAGAGGCCCGCTTGCTCAAAGCTGAAGCAGAACTCCGGGAACGGCAGGCCCTGCAGGAGCAACTGGAATCTGAGGTGCAGGCACTGCGCACGCAGCTGGCCCAAACTGAACTGCAAGCCCGCAAACAGCAGGAACAGCTGGAGCTTTTGCAGTTAAAGACTCAGTCTGCACTTGAACGGGAGGCAGAGTATCAAGCTCTGCAGCAGCAGGTGGCCGAACAGCAACAGCGACTACAGGAGCAGGAACAGGCTTGGCAACAGGTCTTGGCGGATCAGGCGGTGCAACTGGCGGATCGAGAGGCCCAGATTGCAGCCCGTCAGCGGCTGAACGAGCGGCAACGGCAGGACATTGAAGCTCTGCAGGAGCAAATCGAGCAGCTGCAATTGGCCCATGCCCAAGAGCGGCGTCAGTGGGAACATCGCCAGCAGGAGTTACAGGCCTCGCTTCTGGAAATGCAGGATTTAGCGGAAAAACGGGTAGAGATGTTGCAGCGTTTTAAGGCAGAGCTCTCTCTGGCCCGCACCCAAATTGTCGAAACCCAAAGCGAGCTGAGTTGTTTGCGCGCCCTTCACGCTGAACAGCAGGCTGCCTGGCAAGAGGAGCGAGAACACCTGGAGGCACGACTGGCCGGTTATGCAGAAACTGAAGCAGAAGCCGAGCAACGCTGGCAAGAACAACGTCAGGAGTTAGAAGCGGCTCTGGCAACTGCTCAAGCGCAAGTGGCTGCTCTTGAGGCGGAGCAGGAGCGCTGGCGCCAGGGATCCCTAGAAGAGCAGCAGCTCCGACAACATTGGCAAGCCCAAGTTGAGGAGTTGCAAGCGGCCCTATCTCAAGCGCAAGCGGCGGTCACTCATTGGCAGCAGACACACCAACAGCTGCAGGCAGAGTACCACCAGCTTCAGCAACAGCTAGAAGCCACCTTGGCCCAGCTTGCTGCCCAACCGGATCGGCAATCCCAGTTGCAGGCAGCTCAAGCCACCATTGCCCACCTGCAAGAACAGATGGAAGCGCTACAGGCGCAGCTGGAGAAACGAGAGGAGCAGCTGAGAGCGCTGCAGGCGGAACGGGCCGTTCTCTACGAAGAAAACCGCAACTTAAAAGACAAGTACGATGAGCAGCAGATGCACATTTTGAGTTTGAAGTCAGCGCTGGAGCGGAAGGGACAGGAGATACCTCCTGAGCCAAAAAGCAAAGCTGCTGCCCTTGTTCAGTCTTCTCTACAACCGCTCCCCCGGCCTCTACCTGCGCGGGCCAACAAGAAGGCGGTCGATTTGCCGAGGTTCTTGCCCCGCCCGTGAGGGATCCCATGCTGCAACAGGTTCCTCCCCGCTGGCTGGAGGTGTGGGTGGATCATCCCCACTTGGGAGGCTGCTTCACCTACCGCGTGCCGGCAGAATGGGATCCACAACCAGGTGATCTGCTCAGTGTGCCTTTCGGTGAGCAGATAGCGGGGGGCGTGGCCTTGGCTTGGCGCTCCGAGCTGCCAGAAGGGGTGGATCCGCAGTCCATTCGAGACATTGAGGCCGTGGTGGCCAAAGGGGTCCTCCCCCAGGAGTTTTGGCCCTTGTTGCAGCGGGTGGCCGACTACTACCTTACCCCCCTAGCCCAGGTGGTGCGCACCGTTTTGCCACCGGGGTTATTGAATCGTTCCCAGCGCCGCATCCGCTTGCTGGCCCCGACCAACAGGGATCCCGGTCCCTGCTCGGCTGCGGCTCAGAAGCTGTTACAAATCCTTCGCAGTCACGGTGGGGATCTCTCCTGGCACTATCTGCAGCAGGTACCCAATGCTACTGCTGCTCTGCGCGAATTACAGCAACGGGGTTGGGTGGAAAGCTGCTGGCAGGAGCGGGGAGGTGGAAAACCCAAAACCCAGCAGGCGGCCAGTTTGGCAGATCCTTCTCTGGAGGGATTGAGTCCCCCGCAACAGAGGGCGCTGCAGTGTCTGCAGCAGGTGGGAGGGGAACTGCTGCTGACGGATTGGGCGGCCAAAGCCGGGGTGAGCCGTGCTGTGTTGCAAGGGCTGGCCCGCAAGGGGCGTGTCCACCTCTACGAACGTCCTTTACTGCGACTGGGGGAGGGTAGTTGCCTTCGCCCGCCGGATCCCCCCAAACCCCTGACAGCAGCTCAGACTCAGGCGGTGGAGGCGATTCTCAAGGCCTTGGGACAGCCACAGCGGTTTCTCCTGCATGGGGTCACCGGTTCTGGCAAGACAGAGGTTTACTTGCAGGTGATTGCCCAGGTGTTGCAACGGGGACAGTCGGCTTTGGTGTTGGTGCCGGAAATTGGTCTCACCCCCCAGTTGACGGATCGCTTTCGTGCTCGTCTGGGATCCCGAGTCTGGGTGTACCACAGTCGACTGTCGGAGGGGGAGCGCTACGACACCTGGCGGCAGATGCTCAGCCCTGAACCACAGGTGGTGATTGGGACACGCTCGGCAGTGTTTGCCCCCTTAGCGCCGCTGGGCTTGATCGTACTGGATGAAGAACACGACGACAGCTTTAAGCAGGAACAGCCCCAGCCCTGTTACCACGCCCGTCAGGTGGCGGAGTGGCGGGTAGAGCTGGCCGGTTGTCCGTTGGTGTTGGGCAGTGCCACGCCGGCGGTGGAAACCTATGCTGCCCATCTGCAGGCGCCACAGCAATGGATCCGGCTTCCCTTGCCGGAGCGCATTCCCCACCAGGGGATCCCGGCTACCTTGCCCCACCTAGAACTGGTGGATATGCGCCAAGAGCTGGCGGCGGGCAATCGCACCGTTCTCAGCCGTCGTCTCCAGCAGGCTCTCCAGCAAACCCTGGACAAAGGAGAACAGGCCATTCTGTTTGTGCCAAGGCGAGGCTACAGCACCTTTGTGCTCTGTCGCAGCTGTGGGTTGGTGCTGACCTGTGAGCACTGCGATGTTTCCCTTGCGTTTCACCAGGTAGGGCAGGAGCTGCGCTGCCACTATTGCGGTGCTCACCGCCCCCAGCCGCAGCAGTGCCCCAACTGTGGCTCCCCCTATTTGAAGCACTTCGGCAGTGGCACGCAAAAGGTGGTGGAGGTGCTGCAACAGCACTGGCCGCATCTTTCCATTCTGCGCTACGACAGTGATGCCACCCGCCGCAAGGGATCCCATCGGGATTTGCTAGAGCAGTTCCGTTGCGGCAAAGCGCAGGTGCTGGTGGGCACCCAGATGCTGACCAAAGGCTTGGACATTCCCCAGGTAACCTTGGTGGGGGTGGTGGCTGCCGACGGTCTGCTCTACCAGTCAGACTATCGGGCGGGGGAGCGCAGCTTTCAGTTGCTCACCCAGGTGGCGGGGCGGGCCGGGCGGGGCTCCCTGCCGGGACAGGCGATTATCCAAACCTACCTGCCGGAGCACCCGATTTTGGCGGCAGTGTTGGCTCAGGATTACGAGGGCTTTTTGAGGGCCGAACTGAAGCAGCGGCAGGAAGGGGGCTATCCTCCCCATCGCTCTCTGATTTTGATACGCTTCAGCAGCACCCGCCTAGAGCCTCTGGAGCGCTACTGCACTCAGGTGGCGGAACGCTTGCAAGGGATCCCAGGGGAGCTATTGGGCCCCGGACCTGCTCAGGTGGAACGGGTCAGTGGACGTTACCGCTGGCAGATCTTGCTCAAGCAGGATCCCGGTCGGGATCCCGGTCAGCTTGCCCCTCAACTTCACAAAGCGATTGGGCATCCCCCCCAGGGGATCCGAGTCAGCTTGGATGTGGATCCGCTGCGGATTCTCTAGCAGAGAAATCTTAGGGTAGTCTGGTTTTGGGGCTGCTCTTAACCCATTTCAAGAAAGCATGGCTGAAAACCGTACCGGTGCATTTATTGGTGGACTGCTGTTGGGCACAGCTGTAGGAACAGCGATTGGCTTGCTCCTAGCTCCTCGTAGCGGACGTGAGACACGGCGGCTGCTGAAAAAGTCAGCAGAGGCTTTGCCAGAGGTGGCAGAGGATGTAACCAGCAGTTTGCAGTATCAGTCGGAAAAGTTACTGGATTCTGCCCAAAAAAGCTTGGATGAAGCGCTGCTGCGGTTACAACAGGCGATAGCCGTGGGTAAAGAGGCGATGGTGCAGAAACGGCAAGAACTGATCCAAGCCCAAAACCTGCGCGCTCTCGGTGTGGATGAGGTAGATCGGCAAACCCAAAAGTGGGAGGAAGAAGCACGATGACCGATCCGGTGTTTTGGCTGGGCCTCTCGGTAGGCCTGGTAGCGGTGGGTATTTTGGCCGTGGTGGTTACGCTGCTGCCGGCGGTGATCCAACTGGGTCGGGCTGCTCAGAGTGTGGAGCGCTTTTTTGATACTCTGCTGCGGGAGTTGCCGCCCACTCTAGAAGCTTTGCGCCTAACCAGCCTGGAGGTGAGTGAGGTTGCCGATAGTCTTGATGAAGGGGTAAAGGGTGCCGGTCAGGTGGTGAAGCAGGTGAACCGCTCCATTGAAGGAGCCCGCATTCAAGCCCGGGGAGCCCAGGTCAATGTCCGTAGCGTGTGGGCAGGGATCCGGGCAGCTTGGCAGGCATTTTCCAGTGAAACTTCTCCCAACTCTCCCCACAGCCCTCAGCTGGGATC
This sequence comes from uncultured cyanobacterium, assembly GCA_937944885.1. GTDB lineage: Bacteria > Cyanobacteriota > Cyanobacteriia > Thermostichales > Thermostichaceae > Thermostichus. Next base: position 65,543 of record CALFBB010000006.1, on the reverse strand, counting down.
CCGAGCAGACAACCGCTCTTTTCCCGTGACTTCCCGAGCCATACCCTTGGCCGGTCGCCTGGGTGAAACCAAGTCCTCCCTCCGCCCTGGTCAGTCTGGCGAGGAAAGTCCTGAGGCTTGGTCTTCCCGTCTGGAAAACACAGACCCCCGGTGGCCCTGACCAAACTGGTGCTCATACTCCGGCAAGGTCTGTTTCTTGAGAACCTAATCCAACACGGATTGATGGAGGTAGCTGCCCCACTGCTCAACCGACCCCAAATCCAAACTGGAAGATTGTTCTGGGGTACAGACAGTCGGGCGCAGCTCTGCCAACCGCCACTGCTCCCATCCACTCGGTGGTTGTGGGTACGCTAACGTGAGACAGAGTGGCCTCTGCAGGCCTTATCCCTAAACTTACCCTGAAGCAGCCAAGAATACTCTCAGCCCTCCCCTATGTTGCGCCTGTTGCGGATCGAGAACTTTGCCCTGATCGAGCGACTGGAGATCCCCTTTCAGGCAGGGCTGAATGTGCTCACCGGCGAAACTGGGGCAGGTAAATCGATCATCCTCGACGCTTTGGATGCCGCTTTGGGAGGTACGGTACGGGCTTTGCGCAGCGGCAGCGAACGGGGCTTGGTAGAAGCTGTTTTTCTGCTGAACGATAAATTACAAGCCTGGTTGGAACAAGAAAAGATTGACCCTTTGGAGGAAGGGTTGGTTTGCAGCCGGGAGCTGCTGTTGCGCGAGCGGGATGGCAAGCTCACTAGCCGCTCACGGGTAAATGGGGTGCTGGTTAACAAAGGGCAGCTGCTCAGCCTGCGCAACAAATTGGTAGAAATCACCGCCCAAGGACAAACCATTCAAATCCAATCCCCCCAGATCCAGCGCTGCTGGCTGGATGATTTTGCCGGCCCAGCCCTGCACAACAAACGGGCCCAGGTGGCTGCCCTTTACCAAACCTGGCAGCAGCTGAAAACCGAAATTGAGGCCCATCGGCAGAACCAACATCTGCACCTGCAACGGCTGGATATGCTGCAGTTTCAGGCCCAAGAGCTGGCCGCTCTGCGCTTAGAGGATCCCGAGGAAATCAACAAGCTAGAACGGGAACGGGATCGCCTTGCCCACAGTGTAGAGCTGCAAAAGCAAAGTTACGCAGCCTACCAATTGCTCTACCAAAACGAAAGCGGCTCCCCGGCTATTGCTGATCTGTTGGGGCAAGCAGAACGGTTGCTCCAGGGTATGGCCCAACTGGATCCCGACCTCACCCCCCTGGCGGAGATGGTGAGCAGCGCGCTCATCCAAGTGGAAGAAGCCGGGCGAGAACTGAGGCGCTATGGAGAAGCGCTGGAGTCGGATCCCAATCGTCTTAACAAGATTGAACGCCGCTTGGCCCAGTTAAAACAAGCCTGCCGCAAATATGGCCCAACCCTGCCTGAGGTGATTGCCCATGCGGAGCAGGTACAAGCAGAGTTGGCCCACCTCCAAGGAGAGGACATCAACCTGGAGGAACGGCAAGCCCAACTTGACCGAATTACCCGAACCTTGGAGCACCATTGCCGCGAGCTCTCGCAATTGCGGCAGCAGGCGGCCCGCCGCTTGGAAACAGCACTGGTGGAGGAGTTACAACCCTTGGGCATGGGGGCTGTGCAATTTCAGGTGCACATCCAATCTGGATCCCTTGGCCCGGAAGGGTGGGATCAGGTCAGCTTCTGGATGAGCCCCAACCCTGGGGAACCACTGCAACCGTTGGCTGAGATTGCTTCGGGTGGGGAGATGAGCCGTTTTCTATTGGCTCTAAAAGCTGTTTTTAGCCGCATTGATCCGGTGGCGACGATGGTTTTCGATGAAATCGATACGGGAGTTTCCGGCAAGGTAGCCCAGGCTATTGCTACCAAGCTGCACAGCATCGCCCGGCATCACCAGATTCTCTGTGTAACTCACCAGCCGCTGATTGCCGCCTTAGCCGATCACCACCTGCGTGTCCACAAGCAGGTGCAAAAAAAGCGAACCGTTGTCCAGGTGGATACGCTGGGGGAGCAGGAGCGGCGGGAGGAGTTGGCGCAGCTGGCAGCCGGGCATTCGGCTCAGGAAGCCATGACCTTTGTGGAAGCTCTTCTTAAGCAAGCTGCTCAAGTGCGTCAACAACTGCCTAGCCCAGCTTGACCGGTGTATCTCAGCCAGAAAAGCAATGGATGATGCAAAAGACTGTGAGGAGCACACCGTTTTTACAGGTTTACAGGGGTCTTTGCGGATTCTTCATGGGCAAAACCTAGCCCTCTAAAGTGCCGCGGGTAACTCCTAACTGGCTGTGCAGCTTCAGCTCCTGCCAGAGCCGGGATCCGCTCATTTTGCCCTCTAGGAGCTGCTGATAGTGGTGGAGCATCTGCTTGACCTGGGCAGGGGATTCCTCTAGAAACTCGATGCGCAGATGCCTCAACCCCAGATCCAACAACTGATGCAGGTATTCTGCTCCTGTTTGGGCTCTACCGTTGTAAAGGGTATTGCGGCAGCCGGCATCGGCTTTCAAAACATGTTCTACCTGGGTGCGATCCCGCAATTTCACTTTGTGCTTTTCGCAAGGGCGACCACAGTTGGTGTAGTCTGTCCCGTTGGATAAAAATGCACAAAAGACACAGTGCTCCATGTGAAACAGGGGCATATGTTGATGGATGGTAACCTCATACTCGTTGGCAGGGCCGGCTCGCAGCAGGGATCCCAGTTGCTCATGGTTGAGATCATAGGAAGCGGTGAGGCACTCCAGAGAGTAGCGGCTTTTCAGCTCATGGGCAGTGATGGGGTTGGCTACATTCAAGGAAAAATCGCCACGGCAGCGTTGGCCCTTGAAAAACTCCAGGTGATCGTAGTTGCGCACCAGGTAGCCATCGGCGTTGGCCGCCAAAACCTGCTTAAGGATCCACTGTTCTCCCGGTTTGGTAATCCGCGGTGGCGCTACCCAGATCTCCAGGTGTGGATATCGAGCCTTAACCTGGGCCACCACCGCCCGGTAGCGTCGAGGATCCTCAAACTCTAGGTAAATGCGGCAGATCCCTTGTTCAACAGCCGCTTGCAGTTGTTCTGGATCCCGTACCAAAACCCACAGCTGCGGGGCTCCCCTGCGAGGGGGTACTGCCGCCGGTAGTAGATCCTGCCAATGGGCTTGAGGGTTGAGTTGCCAGCGCCGCGGCTGAGCCCGCAGGGTCAGCAGCCGTTCTACCACTTCCCGGCGCATCTGGTTCAGCACACTCAGGGGCAAGATCACGGCCCCTTGCAGGTGATTGTCCAGGGATCCCAGATAGAAGGGGGTAGAGCCAAGACGCCCCAACTGCTCCTGCAATTTTTCTAAAGTGAGCGGTTGGCGCTCCGCAGCAACCAGGGGCAGGGGCGAATCCACTTGGACCGTATAGCCCTGTTCATCCCGCACAATCAGGGTCAGAGGGGATCCCTCTTGACCATGTACCTCCATCTGCAGGGGCCGGCGGCGGCGAGGGTGCTCGCCAGCATAGCTTTGCTGCCAGCGCTTTTCCAATTCCGGGTCAGCGGTTTTCCAGAGGTGAGCCCCGACTTGCAGCCGTTGCAGGTCAATCTCCCCGCGGCCAAAGCGCAGAAAAGCCCGCCCCTGCTTCTCCTCCACCCGGTAAACCCGTCCCCCTTGTTCGGCTTCCTCGTCAGAGACAAAAACCACCCCATCCCCTGCCTTCAGAGGTGCTTTCAGATGAACCACCACTTGGTTGTGTTGAATGGCCAGCACCTGCCCCAGGTAAACCCCGCGTTTTTTGCTGTAGCGGGCGTGCACCAGCCCTTGATTGTTGATCCCACGCAGCCAGCCTGTGTACAGACCCCGCGAGAAGCTCATCTCCAGCTCGTAGCGCTCCTGACGAGAGACCCGCAGCGGTTGCCCTGCCCCTAAGGCATCCAAAGCCCGGCGATAAACTGCCGTTACATTGGCTACATACTCCGGCGATTTCAGCCGTCCTTCAATCTTGAGGCAGTGGATCCCTGCCGCAACCAGCTCTGGCAAGACCTCCAACCCGACCAGATCCTGGGGGCTGAGCAGATACCGCTTTTCCCCCAGATCCCTCCGGATCCCATCCACCACCAGCTCATAAGGCATCCGACAAGCTTGGGCACATTCACCGCGGTTGGCGGAACGTCCCCCCAGGGCTTCACTGGTTAAACATTGCCCAGAATAGGCCACACACAAAGCCCCGTGGACAAACACCTCCAGCCGCAGAGGGGATCCCTTCTCAGCCAAGTGAGCTTGGATTTTGGCAATTTCTTTCAAGGAACACTCCCGGGCCAAGACCACCACTTCACAGCCAAGCCGCTCGGCAAACTCAGCCCCTACCCCACTGGTAATGGTCATTTGCGTGGAAGCGTGAATGGGAAAATCCGGCGACAGATGGCGGATCAGACGCACCATACCAATATCCTGCACAATCGCTGCATCCACTCCTGCCGTCACCATGGCCCGAATAAAGTGCTCCGCCTGCGACAGCTCAGCCGGAAAAACTAAGGTATTAAAAGTTACATAGCCTTTTACTCCCCGTTGGTGCAGCCAGGCCATTAGCTCTGGTAGATCGGCTGCGGTAAAATTGCGCGCCCGCATACGCGCGTTGAAGCGCTCCAACCCAAAGTAAATGGCATCAGCCCCGTTCTCCACCGCTGCTTTGGCACACTCCCAATCTCCTGCTGGAGCCAGCAGCAGAGGCAGCCTGGCAATTGGGGCCGCGGATGCGGAAGGGGAAGTGATTTCAACAGGGGTGCTCATGAAAGAGGATTAACTTTGTTTGCGGGTATGTTTGCGGGTATGTTTGCGGGTACGGCAGTCGGTCCAACTGCAGGGATCCCGTCATTGGGTCAGGCCAGGGATCCCTTCTATTCAAACTCAAATTCAGGCTAAAAAGGCCTGGAAGCAGCTCCCCCCAGGCCCAGAGTTACAGGCAGATCCACAAAGCTAGATTGACGAGAACCCTCAAGGGTCTTGGTATCCTACACAGAAGTCACCAGCACGTTCAGGATACCGGTGAGAAGACCACTGAACAAAGCCAAGGTGATGTAGCGACCCACAGCAGGATTCTGGCCGAAAAGTTGATCAGAAGCGCTGACGGTAAAAAACAAAGACCAAGCTTGGGTGGCGTTGATGGTCTCGAACTGGTTGAACTCAGGAGTGAAGATCTTGGCCATGGTTAAAGGCTCCATAACGTTGCGCCGTTTCATTGTCATCTTAACAAAAGTTAATGAAGTCTGTCACAGTTGTTTTGCTCCCCTCCAGGGACCGAGTCACCTAGCACCGTCTGCAAAGCCCTTTCGAAAGGGGTTTGGGTCAGGGAGGGTTGTGCGTTGTAAATTGTAAAAAATGCTGAGTTAGCCGATGACTTCCCCTATCAAGGGCAGAAAAACCAACTCAGCATTATTGACGGGCTACCCATCCCCTTAGCAGTCCACCAACCTCGGTCTCCCCATAGAGGGATGGAACCGGAAGCTGAGTTGAGTCTGTTAGGTTGGGCAAGTCTCTGCCGTATACTAACGAAAGTTAATAAATCTATCTCAGCTTCTTGGTGTGATGACCTGGACGTGCCACTTTTTTGGGTCCTTCTTGGCCGAGCTGTTTGGGGATGGCTGCCGATGACCGTTACCACAGCTACTCAACTGGCTACTCAACCGGCCCGTAAACCTGGTACCCTTCCCCGTGAGCTGTTGGGCCCACCCACAGAGTTTTGGAACCCCACTTTGCTGATGTTTTTGGCCTCTGTGGTTGTCTCTGCCTCTTGCTTTGGTGGGTATGCCTTTTGGCACTGGCCCAGATGGATGGTGTTTTGGCTTAACTTTGTGGCCCTATACGTCTTGGGCACGGTGATCCATGATGCTTCTCATGGCTCTGCCCATCGCAACCGCTTTTTGAATGAAGCTTTGGGACATGGGTCTGCTTTGTTGCAAGGCTTCGTCTATCCGGTGTTTAAGCGGGTCCACATGCAGCACCATGCCCATGTCAATCATCCTGAAGATGACCCGGATCACTATGTCTCCACCGGCGGGCCATTGTGGTTGATTGCACCGCGCTTTTTCTACCACGAGGTCTTTTTCTTCAAACGGCAACTGTGGCGTAAGGGGCGCTGGGATTTGCTGGAGTGGGGCTTAAGTCGGCTGGTGGTGATCGTAACCTTTGCTTTGGCCATCCACTTTGGCTACACCGACTATCTAATGAACTACTGGCTAGTGCCTGCCTGCATTATGGGCTTGCTGTTGGGTCTGTTTTTTGACTACCTACCGCATCGGCCATTTCAATCCCAAGAACGGTGGCACAATGCCCGCGTCTATCCCGGTTGGCTGACCAACATTCTCCTGCTGGGGCAAAATTACCACCTCATTCACCACCTCTGGCCTTCGGTGCCCTGGTACAAGTACCAGGCTGCCTACTGGGTGGCCAAGCCGGATTTGGATGCCCACAATTGCCAGCAAACCCTGGGTATCTGGCAAAAGGGTGAGTTTTGCAGCTTTCTGTATGATGCTCTAATTGGCTGGCACTGGCATTCTCCCGCCTTGAGCTACTCCCTAAAAGAGACTGAAGAAACAAAGCCCGCCGGCTCCTCCCTGGAATTGGATCCCATAGAAGCAACGGATCTCTAGCCAGGCTAGCTATGGTGTTCCCAACGATCCGGGTGCCCCAGTTGCTGCTGTTTGTAGAAGCAGCCAGCATGTTGCGAGACTCCAGCCAGATCCTCTTGCAGGCCGGCCAAGTTGCCGCGGACTTACCGGAGTTAATCGCTGCAGCGCAAGCGCGGGCTGAAGACCAATTAGAATCGCTGCGGATCCCCTCCGATCTGCAGGCTCAGGTGTATGGGATCCTAAGGCTCACACCACCACCGTTGGTGCTGGCTTATGTACAGGACTTGATTGACAGTGGCTCGGGCCCGGATCTGGAAGCTTTTCTAGAGCAGGTGGGATCCGCCTCAACCCTGTTGCGGTTTCCCCCTACCTTGGTGGGGTTGGTGGCCCTGGGATTGTTGCTAGAACGGTTGGATTTCTCTCCAGAGGAAGCTGCAACTATACAAACGAGCCGGGCCCAATTGGAACAGACCCTGGTGGAGCTGGCCGACTACCACGCCATCGATCTGGAGCCACTGCGAGCTGCCACCGAAACCGTCCTGGAATCTGTTTCCCCAGAGGAACTTTTGCAACTGGGGCAAGATCTCTGGGCTGCCGATCCGGAGCCAGAACCTGCACCTCAACCCGAACTGGCGGGGCCGTTGCTGTTCATGATGGTGGCAGATCATCTGTTGACCCAAACGGAGTTTGTCCTCACCCCTGAGCAACGCTTGGATTTGCAAACCAATCGCGCTCAGGCAGAAGCTCGCTACCTGGCTATGCAAAAACTAGGGCGCATTCAAAACCTGGCGGAACAGCAAGCCTATATTCAGTCCTGGATCGACCAAAATTCTCCCGCCGATTTACTGCAGGCTATGGATCAGTTTTTTGCCGTGCTTGAGGAGGACTCCTCATCCTGAAGATCCAGAGGTCAATTCCCCGGTGGCTCTATCTTCTATGCTGGAGACAGGGACATTCCGTTCGAGGTGTAAGGGTGGACTGGGGCAGCCTGTTCTGGATTTTCTTAATTTTTAGTTCTCTGCAACCTTTATTGGATCGTCGCGTTCAGGAGTTCCGTCGTTTGATGGCAATTCGGGAGCTCGAGCAGAGACGGGGCAGCCGGGTGATTTTGCTGATCCACCGCCAGGAGTCGATCAGCTTTTTGGGGATCCCGGTTTCCCGTTACATCAGCATCGAAGACTCCGAACAAATCCTGCGGGCCATTCGCCTCACTCCACCCAATACTCCGATTGACTTGATTTTGCATACCCCTGGTGGCTTGGTACTGGCCACTGAACAAATTGCCCGTGCCTTGATTCGTCACCCGGCGAAGGTAACGGTCTTTGTGCCCCACTATGCCATGTCAGGGGGGACAATGCTGGCCCTAGCCGCCGATGAAATTGTCATGGATGCCAATGCAGTGCTTGGGCCGGTGGATCCGCAGTTAGGGGGCTATGCTGCTGCCAGCATTTTGCAGGTGTTGGTGGATAAACCCATTGCTGAAATTGATGACCAAACGCTGATCCTGGCGGATCTGGCCCGCAAAGCCATACAACAGGTGCAGAACTTCCTGCGCGATCTGCTTAAGGATGAAGTGCCCAAACGCAAAATAGATCCCGATTGCATTGAACCCCTGATTCAATTCCTAACCAGCGGGCGGGTGACCCACGATTACCCAATCACTGCCGAAGAAGCCCGGCAGCTAGGATTGCCCATTTCTACCGAGTTGCCACCCCAGATCTATGCCCTCATGGATCTGTATCCCCAGTCCACCCTGGGCCGTCCTTCCGTGCAGTACATTCCCACCCCCTACAACCCGCGTCCGGCTATGCCCAGTGGCGGCTCCCGTTCCGGTCTAGGCTGAACGGCTGGCATAGGCATTCATGGCCTCGATACGCAGGCCTTTGGCCCGCCGGAACAGTTCTGCTCCTGTGTGCAAGTGACGATCATCAAAGTTGAGCGGGAAGTAGTTGAGCTCTTCTAGGGCATCCTCTAGATGGTTGAGGCTGTAGTACAAGCTGGAGGCCACACCTCCTAGGCTGCTAGGGTTGGGAATGCGGCGAAAAATTTGCTGCGCTTGGGCTAACTTCTGGCCGCACTCCTCCAGGTAATCCACAAAATCATCCAGCAAATCCGGATCAAAGGGATCCGCCGCCAGCGCATTCAACTGGGGTTCTAAGGAAGACAACAACGGCCCCAAAACCCGATTCAGGGGAGTGTAAACCTGTTGGATCCAGGCTTTGCGGGCAGCGGCCTCATGGCTAACCGTTTCCCGAGGGGAGGCCGTAGGTTGAGGGCGGCTACGCCTAGGGTTGAGTTGGTGGTCGTAGTCACGGCGTAACTGTGGATCTTTGAGTACGGTATAGGCGGCATTGATCTGGCGGATGCGCTCGGAAGTGGCGCGGTCTTTTTTGGAGAGGGGACTGTCGGGATGGTGGTACTTAACCAAGCGACGGTAAGCGCGCTTGATCTCAGCGGCTGTGGCCAGCGCTGAAACCCCCAACACGTCGTAATGGGATCCCGATAGTGCTCCGTCCGCCATCAGTTGGTCTCCCAAGAAACCTTTAAGCAGCTTCTCCATTTTACCTAGACCCTAGAATGGGAATGAGTTTTAAGGCACTATTCCATGTCCTCTCCCCACTCTCCAACCCCCCCCAATCCCTGGCATGCCTTGTTGGGCGCCACCATTGCCACCGGCCTAGGCTATGGTTTTTTTCAATTGTTGCTCTCGGTGCTGACCAAACTGCCGCCTGTCAACCTAGAGGCGGGATCCCTGAACCGCGGGATTAGCATTTTGGTGCGCTATCTGGTGGTGGGATCCGTTTCTCTAATTACCTTCATGTTTGTCATGGTTGGGCTAGGCTTAGCGGCCTATTTTGTCCAGCTGCTGGGGGAGCGCCTCAAAGCCAGCTGGCAACGATCCCATTAGAACAGTGCTGACCCAGGTGGCTGTGGTAAAGTAATGGGAGTAACAGATACCGTTTCAGGAGTTTTCCAAGCATGTCTGCACCAGTAGATATTGCGGATGCCACCTTTGAAGCAGAGGTGCTAGGGAGTGACATTCCGGTTTTGGTTGATTTCTGGGCTCCTTGGTGTGGCCCCTGCCGGATGGTTGCTCCTGTGGTGCAGGAAATTGCTGAGCAGTATGTCGGCAAGGTTAAGGTGGTGAAGATCAACACCGACGAGAATCCTCAAACTGCCAGTCAGTACGGGATTCGCAGTATTCCCACGCTGATGCTGTTTAAGAATGGTCAGAAGGTGGATGTAGTGGTGGGTGCTGTTCCCAAAGCAACTCTGACTACTATTTTGGAAAAGCACTTTGACTCACCTGCTGATGCCTAAGTTTAGGTTCAGGAGAACGTCAGGGGCAGTTTCAGTATTTCAGGATGTAACACTTGGGTTCTGGGATGAAACTTGGGTAAATTCTGCTCAAATAACCTACTAAAGTAGTCTACAGAGAACTTTGGATCCCAGTTTGACCGATTCACTTTCCTCCCTTCTACGGGAGCTCCTGTTCCGGGTTGAGACTTGTCTACAACAGTCGGGTCCCCATCCCAATCGCACGGCTTGGTTACGTATCCTCCAGTCTCTGCAGCGGATTGGATCCCTGAAGCTGAGCCGTCTAGATGCCAAGATCTTGGCAGCTACCCTTGAGGATCTCGAGCAGGGGTTTGCAGCCTTCCAAGGCTATACCCATCAGCGCAAGGTCACCGTCTTTGGCTCAGCCCGCCTAGCGCCGGAAAGTCCTGAGTATCGACAGGCCCAGATGTTTGCCCACTGCATTAGCCAGCGGGGGTTCATGGTCATGACCGGCGGTGGTGGTGGCATTATGGAAGCAGGCAACCGCGGTGCAGGTCTGGAAAACTCCTTTGGCCTGAACATTCAGCTGCCGTTTGAGCAGGTGGCCAATCCCGTGATTGCGGCCAGTGATCGGGTGATCAACTTTAAGTATTTCTTTTCCCGTAAGCTCTTTTTTGTGAAAGAAACCGATGCAGTGGTGCTTTTCCCGGGTGGCTTTGGTACTCAGGATGAAGCTTTTGAATGCCTAACCCTGATGCAAACGGGCAAAACCAAGCTGATGCCCTTGATCCTGGTGGACAAGACAGGGGGATGCTATTGGAAGGAATGGGATGAATATGTGCGTGAGCATTTGCTCAGTCGTGGCTTGATCAGCCCAGAGGATCTCTACCTCTACACCCTCACCGATGATGTCGGAGATGCCTGTCAGCAGATCATCGACTTCTATCGCATTTTTCACAGCAACCGCTATGTGCGGGAGCTGTTGGTGCTGCGCTTAAACACGGAACTCTCGGCACAGGCTTTGGAAACGTTGAATGAGGAGTTTGCCGATATCCTTGACTCTGGCCAGATTTTGCAAACCCAAGCCCTGCCGGAGGAAGAGGAGGAGGAGATTGCCCACCTGCCGCGCTTGGTGATGCATTTTAACCAGCGTAACTTCGGGCGACTGTGGCAAATGGTACGCCGCATTAACCGGCTCCACCCGCAGCATCCTGTTCGCGGGACGGAGTCCTTTCCTCTGCAAATGCGCCCCGACCAAAAGTAAGACTTACCCCAAACCTGTCACAGATGGGCCAGCTGTTTGTGAAAATCTGTGGGATCACCCGCCCAGATCAGGCGGAAGCCATTGCTGCTTTGGGGGTGAGTGCCCTTGGCTTTATTGCCGTACCCAATACTCCCCGTTACTTGTCCCCATCCGCCATAGCCGGCTGGGTGCGATCCCTGCCCGTTCTCAAGGTCGGAGTCTTTCTAGATTGTACTCCCGAGACCATTGCCAGGTGGGTAGAAACCACAGGTCTGACAGCAGTGCAGCTACATGGGCAAGAATCTCCCCAGGATTGTTACCGTCTAGGGGAATTGCTCCCCGGGATCCCGCGCATCAAGGCGCTACGCATTCGTCATCTTGCGGATCTTGCGGCAGCCGATGCCTATAGAGACTGTGTCGAGACCCTCCTTTTGGACGCCTATCACCCTCACCGAGCGGGAGGTACCGGGCAAACCCTCAACTGGCAGAGACTTGCCCAGGGATCCCTATCCCTGCCCTTGCCTTGGCTCTTGGCGGGGGGATTGAACCCGGACAACATCCGGCAGGCCCTCCATCAGGTGCAGCCTCACGGCGTTGATCTCTCCAGTGGCGTAGAGATCCAGCCAGGCAACAAAGATCTAGGGAAAGTTGAACGCCTACTCCGGCAGATTCGCTCCCAAGGCTGGGAAGTAACGTCTTCTCTGCCTCGCCTCAGTTGATCCTCAATGGCTCTCAAAGAACTAACTGGTTGGGATCTCTATGGGAATGAATTCAGCTCCAAACCCGCTTCAAACCTCTGTTCCTTCACTTCCCCAAACTGTCCCATGACACCAAGATCGCGGTTATTAAAGGTCACCAACACCCCGCCGGCATTGCCAGCGCGCAACACAATGGATTGCTCCGCTTCCCAGTTCAGCTCCGCTCCCGGCTGTAGTGTAGCCTCAAAAACGGTTTGCCCATCGGCAATCACCCGCAACCAGGAGGGGCGCTCCACCACGCGAATATCTAACCGTACCGGCTTTTGCCGGGTATGGGCTTCTAAAACCTCTGGGAATACCCCTTGGATGTAGGTCCATTGGTCGAGAGTAGGAAACAGTTGCCGGGTGGTAAAAGCTGGTTGTGGCGGCGGTAAAGGGGCAGAGGCGTTGCGGCTAGAAGCAGGATCGGCGTCATTGCGACCCATGTTTTGCAGACCAACAACCCAGCGGCTGAAGGGATTGCCCGTACCCTCCAGCAAGGCCGACAATCCCCCCACTGCCAGTATGACCAGGACCACATAAGCCGCCCACAGGTGAAGAGGGCGCAGGGCAAAGGCAGGTTGGTCACTGGCAGTCGCCAAGGGAGAAGAGGGACGGCGTACTTGGGCTGACAGCAGTGAAAAAGCTTGCCGAGAGAGAGTATCCCCATCTAGACCCAAATAGTCGGCGTAACGCTTCAAAAACCCTTGCACGTAGACCGGCTCCGGTAAACGGCTGAGATCCCCTTGTTCCAGAGCTTGCAGGTATTGAGAGCGAATGAAGGTGTCGTTAGCTACTTCTGTTAACGTTAGCCCCCTTGCCTCCCGTGTTTGCCGCAGCAGGGATCCCAGGGCTTCTAAAGAGTGTGCTGACTCTCGCATCGTTCGGCTACCTGCAGATGAGAAGGGACCCTCATGAAGGTCACGCATCGCGTTTGGAGACATGATGAACCTAACCAAGAGGTGCTTCCTAGGTGAGGACAACCTGTACTGCTAAGCCAACGGCGCCAGCAAGGCCTGAATCTCATCAGAACTCAACTGACGAAACTGACCTGCCTTCAGGTTCCCCAGGCGCAGGGGGCCAATCGCTTCTCGATGCAAGGTGAGCACCGGATGACCCAGACGCTCTGCCACCCGCCGAATTTGCCGGTTGCGCCCCTCAAACAAAACCACCCTCAGCCAAGAACCCTCAGGATTGCTCCTTTTGAAAAAACCAGGGGCAGAACAAAACTCCACCTCCGCCGGCAGGGTGGTATACCCCTCTAAGTCTACTCCCTCTCGCCAATGCTGCAAGGTGGTCTGGCTGGGCTGCCCCTGTACTTGCACGCGGTAGATTTTGGGCAAATGATAGCGCGGATGGGTCAATTTCAAAGTTAGGTCACCATCGTCACTGAGGAGCAGCGCCCCACTGCTGTCTGCATCCAGGCGACCCACAGGGTACAAGCGGATTTGGCTGTGCCAAGGTTCCGGAAGTAAGTCCAGCACGGTCTTGCGCCCGAGGGGATCTGCACAGGTGGACAACACTCCTACCGGCTTGTGGAGAAGCAAAACATGGCGGCTACGCCTCTGAGCAAACTGGATGAGCTGACCATCCACCTCGATGCGATCCCGGCCTGGCTCGACCTTGTACCCTAGCTCCGTAACCACTTCCCCATTCACCCGAATGCGTCCGGCCCTTATCCAAGCCTCCACTTGGCGACGGGAGGCCAGTCCCTGCTGGGCCAACAGTTTCTGCAGCCGTTGGGGTTCTGGGTTCATAAGGAGGAGAAAAGCTAGGCGCAAGAGTTGGAGAGGAAATCGCCACCCAAACCCAGCAACACCATTTCCGTCTGGGCCTGCGACTTATCTCCTAAGAAAGAATAACTGAGACCACAATCAAACTCTTCTGCTAACCGACAAACTTCTTTAAGATCTCCCACTGACCAAATGCTCCAACTGCTGCGAATCTGATCATCCACCCACACCTCCACACGGTTACCTTCGATGTGAAGGATGCGCTTGGGGTTGGCTTCTGAGGGACAACCCACCGCCTTGGTATCAGGAGCTTCCTGTCCTAAGGCTCCCAGAGCAGTCATCAACTGGGGCAGAGCCAGCAAAAGGTGCTGGGCAGCCTGCTGCGGTTGCCCTTGTAAACAAGAGACCAAAGCTTCCGCAACACTCTGATTGAGGGCCTCCAGCGCTTGTAGGGGGGTAGCACCTGCTAAAGCGGGATCCGGTTGCAGAGGACTTTGGACATCCATGAAAAGGCATGAACAGCATCTTCAGATCTCTTTAAGCCTAGCAAACCTAAAAACTTTTCGGTCAGCAAACAGGCAAAAAATTCTCTCTAAAGGATGGTGAAACCTTGTTTCTGAGGTGGCAGTATTCTCAATCGGGTAGGAGTTCTCTCCATTTATTCGGTTGGCAAGGTAGATCTATTTCTCTGCGTTGATCCCTTTCTATTTCCTGGGGTGACACTTATTCCTGGGGTGACACTTACCGCAGGTCTCCTGCAATCGGCGCAATTATTCAGTCGTCCGACCATCTTCCTCAGCCCCAGTTGTATCTTGTGTATCTTGAATTTCCGATGGGGATCCCTCCGCTTTGGCCTCAGAGTCCCGTTTGAGTTGATTGAGCAAAGCCAAAACGCGGGATCCCCGCTCTAAGGAGCGATCCTGCAAAAACATCAGGGTCGGCACCCGCCGCAGGCTGAGACGATGGCCGATTTCCCGTCGGACAAAGGGAGTGGCTGCTGCCAGTCCTTGCATGGTTTGCTGCTGTGCCACTTCATCTCCGTAGATACTGACAAAGATGCGGGCGTTTTGCAGATCATTGGAAACCTCGACATCGACGATGCTGACCATGCCTGCTCCCACACGGTCATCTTTGATCTCCGACAAGAGGATTTGGCTGACCTCTCGCTTGATCAACTGTGCTACCCGCGCTACCCGTCGCTCTGTCGCCATTTTTGTCTCCTCAGGCTCCTATCGTCTGCAAATCTGCTTTAACCTGCTACTGCTACCCGACCAGCTTGCGGGAATAGTAGCAGAGGCTACGAGCAACTCTTCCTTCCACCTTTATTCTGAATCCAGGTTCACCTTGCCTTGAGTATGAATACCTAAAGCCATCGATAGATGGATGGAGACATTGGATGATCAAGACGCCAGAGGCGCTGCGGCGCTCCTTTGAGCAGTTCATGTTAAACGTGACGGAACCACTGGATCCGTTGATCTCTTTGAAGCTGACCCAGCTTGTGGTGATGCTCGCGGATACAGCTTACGCGATGGGTTATGGTGACGGCCAGCAAAAACCCGATGACCGTTGCCGCCATTGTCCCAGCCGAGTACTCGATAGTCTAGACCTCTAAAGGGTTTTTCACAATAGAGGGTTTGGGCCTGCTTTTGGGTTGAGTTGAAGATCCAAAACAGGCAAGATGGGATCCCATAGCGCTATAGGTCCTCTGCGGTAGCTGATGGTATTTCCCGTCTTGCTTTGGCACCGCCGCGATCTGCGGTTACAGGATAATGCGGCTCTTTCCGAGGCTGCTCAGCACAGCCTTCAGGTGGTGCCTGTTTTTGTCTTCGACCGGCAGATCCTGGAGCGGCTGGATACGGCTCCGGCGCGGGTGGCGTTCATGCTGCAGGCTTTGCAGAGGCTACAGGAGGGGTATCGGCAGCTGGGGCTAACACTGGTTTGGCGGCTGGGGGATCCGGGGGTGGAGCTGCAGCAGCTGGCCACCGAGCTAGGGGCTCAGGCTGTCTTTTGGAATGAGGATGTGGAGCCTTTTGCCCGGCAGCGGGACCGCCGTGTCCAGGAGAGCTTGGCGGCGGCCGGGATCCGCTCTTTTGTGTGCCAGGACCTGATGCTGCATCCAGCAGGGGAGGTGTTAACCCAGACAGGGGAGCCCTACTCGGTGTTTACCCCCTTTTGGCGGCGTTGGTCCAGTTTGCCCAAGCGGGATCCCTACCCTGTCCCGAAGGGATTACAACCGCTCCCCAATTTGGAAGAGCAGCCTTTACCCTCCTTGGCAGATTTGGGCTTTGTCTGTACCCAGGAGATCCCGGCAGCCGGGGAAGCAGCCGCTCAGCAGCTCCTGGAAGACTTCTGTGGGGGTCTGCGCATTCTCGACTATGAGCGCTCCCGCAATTTTCCTGCCGAGGAGGGCACTTCCCGCCTCAGCCCCCATTTGCGCTGGGGTACTCTCGGGATTCGGCAGGTGTGGCAGGCTACTGTGGAGGTGGAGGCGGAAGTCCGCAGCGAGGAAGCCCAAGCCAGTTTACAAACCTGGCGGCAGGAGCTGTGTTGGCGGGAGTTTTATAAGCATGTGCTGGCCCATTGGCCCCATGTGGAAACTGGTGCCTACCGCCGAGCCTTTGATGCCCTGGCATGGGACAACCGCCAGGACTGGTTCCAAGCTTGGTGTGCAGGGGAGACGGGCTACCCGATGGTGGATGCAGCCATGCGGCAACTGAACCAGACGGGCTGGATGCACAACCGCTGCCGCATGATTGTGGCCAGCTTTCTAACCAAGGATCTGCTCATCGACTGGCGCTGGGGGGAACGTTACTTTATGCAAAAGCTGGTGGACGGGGATCTGGCAGCCAACAATGGTGGCTGGCAGTGGAGCGCTGGGGTGGGCACGGATCCCAAGCCGCTGCGCATCTTTAACCCTGCTACTCAGGCTGCCCGCTACGACCCGGAGGGGGAGTACATCCGGCGCTACCTACCGGAGCTGGCGGGGCTGGATACCTCTGCTTTGTTATGGGTCGGGGATGACGCCAAGGGAGCTTGGGCCTTACAAGAACGGCGGGCCTGTGGCTACCCGGCTCCAATTGTGGATCACAAGGTGCAGCAGCAGGAGTTCAAACGGCGTTACCAGGCGGTGCAGCGGTAGCTGCTGGTTTTCTGGCCCATCGGGATAGCGGGACGGAGTCCTTAGACTGCCACTGCCGCTGTAGCTGTGCCAGTTGCTGCCGCCAATAGCGCAGCTCCCCTGGCTGTAAGGGGATCCCACCGAAGCGAACTTCCATGTAGCGCTGCAAAAACTGAATAGCCAACTGGGCTTGGGGTAAGTCGGAGTGGCTCAGCCATGCTACTCGTTGTGCTGGCCCTAGCGGCTCCGGGATCCCTACCCCCCTGGAGATATCCCGCAGCTGCAGGTAGAGCCTTGAAATGGCCTGCTGTCGTTGGCGGGGTTTGGGCCAAGCAGCCGGGCTCCAGCGCAGCAGAGCAAAAGCTAGCCCCGGCAAGAGGAGCCCCCCCATCCAGGTGGGCCAGGGTGGCGGTGGCTGCCACAGGGATCCTATCAAAACCCCATTGCCGGTTGCGGCCAACAGAATCCAACCCCCATCTTGCCAACGCAACGCCTGATAACGGCGGCGGTAACCCCAGTAGGCCATAGAGGTGGTTATTAAAATAACCCCCAGCACCGCCAGGCCATTCTGCTGCAGCGTTTGCCAGAAGGCAGCTAGGCCCTGACGCAAGGCTGCACCCACATCTTCTCGGTCTTGGGGAGCAGCCACGGTGCTGGCCAGCTCCTGAATCTGGCGCCAGATCTGCTGCTGAGTATACAGGTCGTACTGGATAACATATTTGAACCAGCGAAACCGCAAGCTGTCATAAAAGTCCTGAATCGGATCCCGCCAAGTTTCCCGCAGACTGACATTGGCCTCTGCCGGCGTAGCATCAAAAGTAACCCAGCCATAGGGGCCAAAAGGGATCTCCGTCCAGGAATGGGCATCGGCATTGCGCACCGCCAGGTAGTTTTCCTGGGCTACCCAACGTCCCCCCAAAAAGCCATTCACCATGCGCGCCGGGATACCCACGCTGCGGGCCAGCACCGTTAGGGCCGTGGCGAAGTATTCACAATGCCCGCGTCGATAGGTAAACAAAAAGGCATCCAAGGGAGGCTCAGCCCCGGGATCCGGCAGATCCAGCGAGTAGGTGTAGTTGTTCAGCAGGTAATCCTGCAAGGCCATCACCCTGCCAAAATCATTGGGGATCCCGGCGGTGATCTCTTCTGCCAAGGCAGAAATACGGGGATTCAGATCAGCTGGCAATTGCAGATAGGCCTGTTGCTGCAGCGGATCTAGCGCCGCCAGGATCTCGGCGTGGCTGACCTGCTGCAGGCGGGAAGCCAACCCTGTTGGGATCCGGCTGAGGGCGCGATATAGATAAGGAAGTTGTCTGGGTAGAGAATGGCCAATATCGCCGGTTTCACTCAAGCTGAGGCGGCGGTTTTGCCGTTGCCATTGCTGACGGGCTGTGGTGACTCCGCCCCGATCCAGCCACTCCACCTCCACCAGAGGGGCCACAGCAAACACCGTGTTGGTGGCCAAGGGCTCCAGATAGATCAACTGCTGCAGCGGAAAAAAGCGTAACCCCGGTGCTGTGGGCATCAAACTGGAAGCCGACAGATCAAACACCCCCGTTGGGTTAGGGAAAATCAGTGTGGATCTATCTAGCGTGCGGGACCAAGCCAGCCCGTCATAGCGATCAAAGCTCATCCCCCGCCAGTAGAGCTCATCCACCTGAGGGGGTACCCCCGCCGGGAACTCCACCCGCATCACCACCGTGTTATCGGTTTTCAGGGTGCCAAACCCGCCAAGGCTGACCTCTTCAGCAAAGCCGGTGGTCATCACCGGTGAACGGGAGTAGCGGCCCAAGACCCCCAAGCTGATCCGGGGAAAGAGAAAAAACAACATCAGCGACAGCACCACAGCCACCAACCCCAGGGATCCAAGGAAGCCCAAAAAGTTGAGGTTGAGGCTACGGGTCTGGTTGGCTGCCTGCGGGTAAATTTCCGTTTGTAGGCGTAGGTGGTAAAGGGTGAGGTTAATCAGCCCCACCCCCACATACAGCAAAAACAGCAATCCAAAACTAATATCCTCATTGAACAAGGTGGCAATTGCCATGACCAACAAGGACAGCACCGCCAGTTGAATGTAATCTGCCGCCCGTTGCCGCTGGAACAACTTGGCCCCTGTGAGATAGAGCACCAAGCCTAAGGCCCCATCGGAAAACCGCAGAATGCCTAGCACCACCAGGGCTGCCAAAGCCAGCAGCACACTCACCGTCAGGGGCATCCACAGCGGTGCATAGCGGGCAAAGTCAATCCGGGGTGGATCCCAAAACCAACTCAGCCCTGCCCCAACCACACAGAAGCCAATCACCGCCGGCGACAGAGCCTGATCCCCTAAGCACAGAGCGATAAAGGCTATCCCCACCAGCAGGTAGGCAAACACTTTTTGAACGGTTGACAGTGCCCAGCTCATCGGCCCTCACAGTTACGGTTTAGCTTGCCTGCCTCCTCACAAGCATAGCCATAAACCCTTTGTGGGCCCTCCAGAGTAATCCCGGTGTCCCTGATGGCTTCCAGAAGCAGAGTCTTGTTCCGCACAAGGGGATCGGAAGAGGAGGCTATCCATTGTTTTTGCTCCATCGTTCACTGATCCCAGAGGGATCCCGACTGCCAGAATCGTGATCCTTGATCCTTAACGTTTCGGGCTCAAGGCCTGGGCAACCCGAGGATTGACCTACCCTCTCCTGTCTACCCTAACCCGGCGTTAGAATCGTTAAGATTTGTTCATCCGCTCTCTCCCGGCGGGTTTTACCCTGGCGTTGAGGTGGTCAGATGTCCGGCCAAAACGAAATTCACGTGGTGGGGGCGCGCCAGCACAACCTCAAGAACATCAACCTGCGGATCCCGCGCAATCGCTTGGTGGTGTTTACAGGGGTCTCGGGATCCGGCAAATCCTCCCTAGCCTTTGATACCATCTTTGCGGAGGGGCAGCGGCGCTATGTGGAGTCCCTCAGTGCCTATGCGCGGCAATTTTTGGGGCAACTGGACAAGCCGGATGTGGATCGCATCGACGGTTTAAGTCCGGCCATTTCCATTGATCAAAAATCCACCAGTCACAACCCTCGCTCCACCGTTGGCACCGTCACCGAAATCTACGACTACCTGCGGCTGCTCTACGGACGGGCCGGGATCCCGCACTGCCCCCATTGCGACCGGGTGATTGCCCCCCAGACGGTGGATCAAATTGTGGATCAGATTCTAACCCTACCGGATCGCACCCGCTTCCAGTTGCTTGCGCCGGTGGTGAAGGGGAAAAAGGGCACCCATGCCGGGTTGTTGCAAAGCCTCAGCCATCAGGGGTTTGTGCGGGTACGAGTGGATGGTCAGGTGCGGGAGCTGAGCGAGGAAATCAACCTGGCCAAGACCAAAGCCCATGATATCGAGATTGTGGTGGATCGACTGGTGAAGGGGCCGGATCTGGTGGAGCGATTGACGGATTCCCTGACCACCTGTCTACGCCAATCGGGAGGAGTTGCCATTGTGGAGCTGCTGCCTCGACAGGGAGAGGAGGAGCAGCTGTTGCAAAAAGTGGCCGAGTTGGCGGGGCAATACCTAAACGGCAAACCGACCGAGCTGATTTTCTCCGAAAAATTCGCCTGTCCGGAACACGGCTCGGTCATGGAGGAGTTGTCACCACGGCTATTTTCCTTCAATTCGCCGATTGGGGCCTGCCCTGTCTGCCATGGCTTGGGGTTTGAACCCACCTTTGATCCGGATCGGGTGGTGCCGGATCCGAAGCTACCCCTGTATGCAGCCATTGTCCCCTGGGCGGAACGGGATAACCCTTACTATTTGGCCCTGTTGGTGGGGGTAGCCAATGCCTTTGGCTTTGAGATCAGCAGCCGCTGGTGTGATCTGACCCCTGAGCAGCAGCAGATTGTCCTCTACGGCTGTGATCAAGAGATCTACATCGAGGCGGAATCCCAATACCGCGCCGGTGGCAGAGGCTACTACCGTCGCTATGAAGGCGTGATCCCGCAGCTGCAGCGGCACTACCAGGAAACCACCTCAGAAACCTATCGCCAAAAACTAGAAACTTATCTCACCAACCGCCCCTGCTCTGCCTGTGGGGGAGCCCGTCTCAGGCCGGAGGCTCTGGCGGTGCGTCTGGGTGGCTTTCGCATCACCGATCTCACAGAACTGCCCATCCATGAGTGCCTGCATCGCCTAGAAACTCTGCAACTCACCCCTCGACAAGCGCAAATTGGCGAGTTGGCCCTGCGGGAGATCAAGGCCCGCTTGCAATTTTTACTGGATGTGGGTCTGGATTATCTCACCCTGGCCCGTCCGGCCATGACCCTGTCCGGGGGGGAAGCGCAGCGGATCCGCTTGGCCACCCAAATCGGCTCTGGGCTGACGGGGGTACTGTACGTGCTGGATGAACCCTCCATCGGCCTGCACCAGCGGGACAACGAACGGCTGCTCAATACTCTTTTTCGTCTGCGGGATCTGGATAACACCTTGATCGTGGTGGAGCACGATGAAGAGACGATCCGGGCAGCGGATCACATTGTGGATATTGGCCCCGGCGCCGGGATCCACGGTGGCGAAGTGGTAGCCCAGGGATCCCTGGCAGAGATCATGGCCTCTGAGCGCTCCATCACCGGGGCCTATCTCTCGGGGCGGCTGCGGATCCCGACTCCGGCTCGGCGACGGGAAGGGAAGGTCGTTTCCCTCAAGCTTACCGATGCCCACAGAAACAACCTCAAGCATATTGATGTGGAAATCCCCTTGGGAAAGTTGGTATGCGTCACCGGGGTTTCCGGCTCCGGCAAATCTACCCTGATCAACGAATTGCTTTACCCTGCTCTGCAGCATGAGCTAGGACACAAGGTGCCCAAGCCTGCCGAGATGGGAGAGTTAAAGGGTGTTGAACACATCGACAAAGTAATCGTTATCGATCAATCCCCAATTGGCCGCACCCCCCGCTCCAACCCCGCCACCTACACCGGCCTATTCGACCCCATCCGGCAAGCCTTTGCCCAAACCCTGGATGCCAAGGCCAAAGGCTATCAATCAGGACATTTTTCCTTCAACGTCAAAGGGGGGCGCTGCGAAGCCTGCAAAGGGCAGGGGGTGAACGTCATTGAAATGAACTTCCTACCGGATGTGTATGTGACCTGCGAGGTGTGTGGAGGTAGCCGCTACAGCCGCGAGACCCTGCAGGTGAAGTACAAGGGCAAAAACATCTCGGAAGTTCTGGACATGACCGTCGGAGAGGCCTTGGAGTTTTTTAGGGCTCTACCCCCGGCAGCCAAGATCCTGCAAACCCTGGCAGATGTGGGCTTAGACTACATTAAGCTGGGCCAACCGGCTCCCACCCTTTCCGGTGGCGAAGCACAACGGGTGAAATTGGCCGCAGAACTGGCCCGCCGCTCCACCGGTAAAACTCTCTATCTCCTAGACGAACCCTCAACCGGTTTGTCTTTTTACGATGTGCACAAGCTCCTCAACGTCCTGCACCGCTTGGTGGATAGCGGTAACACAGTATTGGTAATTGAGCACAACTTGGATATCTTGCGCTGTGCCGATTGGATTATTGACTTGGGACCGGAAGGAGGTGACCGCGGTGGACAGATCATCGCCGTCGGTACCCCAGAGCAGGTGGCAGAACAGCCCGGATCCCACACGGGGCGCTACCTCAAACAGGTGTTGCAGCAGCATCCTCCCTTGACCTGTGCTCAGCCTGGCTAGGGTTGGCCCGGGAATCAATGCTGCAACCGATGATAAAACCTATACACATTACTGGTTCTTTTACGGCCTCTTACGGCTCCTCATCCTTGTGGTGAAAGTGGGTTTGCCACAACAAGGGCTGTGTTCCTAACTCATCTCAAAAGTGCCCTGGGAATGAACCCTAGGAGACTGGGAAAAGGGCTGTCAAGGGTTGGAAGTAAGAAAGACTTTTGGAAAGATGCAGCAAGGTTACTCTAGCGTGAGAAGAGATAGAGGGCAAAAGGCTTTCTTGGAGGTAGTCTGCACAGAAGGCTAGAATCCCTTACTATATGGATGCTCTCCAGCTGCTCCCTTTAGCCGTACCGATCCAACATGTACACCATTTCCGAGTTTGATCGCCTGATCCAGTTTCTCCCGGTGGAGATCCGGTCTGAGGTTCAGATTGAGATCGGTACCCCCGACCAATCTCGGGTGGTGCAGCCTCTGTGGCGCTTCCCCTGGCAGAAGTATACCCGCTTCGCTATTGATCTCAGCCGCTGGCAAAGGTTGAGCAGTGATCAACAGAAAATTTACTTTTTGCGGGAAGCAGTGATGGCCACGGAGCTAGCCCTTGGGGATAACTGGTCAGCCCTGCTGCTCTACCCTGCTCTGATCGGTGCGGGCAGCATGGGTATTTTGGTGGAGTTGCAGATGGGGGATAACCTCGGCGTGGGCTTGGCGGCTGGGTTGGCAGCTTCGGCAGTCTTTTTATTGCGCAAAGCCGAAAAAGGGCAAAAGCCTCAAGTCAGTGCCGATGAGTTTGCGGTGCGCTATGCCTCTCAAAATGGCTACACCTCTGAGCAAGCCGCTGCCATTCTGCTCAGTGCAATGCAGCAGGTGGCCATGATGGAAGACCGAGTTAAGAATGATTACGACACCACGATGCGCCGCCGTAATTTGGAGTTCTTAGCCCAACGGGGCCTGGGTGCTGGTGCTTTGACCATCAACCCCAAGTATCGCAACCGCGGGCAGAACCCCAATCCTTACCAGCGCTAGGCCATGCGTAGTTCCCCTTCCACTTCTAGGCGAGTGTAGGGGCCAACGGAGAGAAACTGTTCTCCCAGTTGTTCTGCGGCTGCCGGTTGAATCCAGCCCATGCGCTGCAGCAAATGAAGGGCGAGGGCATATTTGGCCCGTGCTGCTCCATCTTGCACCTTGATGGCTAAGCCCATGCCCTCTCCCACTCGGCCAATACATTGGATCCCTTCGGCACCGGATTTGCTCACCAAATCCCCTTGGGTAGCCTGCATTAGCTCTGTATCGAAGCGTCCCCTGCCCGCTACCATCTCTGGCTGATGGGTCATGGCGCGGGCTACCGATTCTAAATCGGGTCGATCCCCTGCTGTGAGTTGGGCAAAGAGGGAAGCCATCTGGTTAAGCTGGAGCTGGTAGGTGGGTACACCACAGTCATCCCGGGCACACAAAAACTCTTCAGAGGGCATTTGTAACAGCTCCGCTAGCTTGGCCCGCACCAGCGCTTGCACGGGGTGCTGCCGCTGCGCATAGTCCGATAGGGTCCAGTTTTGGGCACGACTAGCCATCAGCATACCCGCGTGTTTGCCAGAGCAGTTGTGGCATAGGGGACTGGGCTTTCCTGCTGGTGTAGGGCAGATCAGCATCTCCGGGCTCAGATCCGCTCGCCACAACATGCTGAAAACTTGCCGTGCATGGGTGGTGGTACCCTGATGGGATCCGCACATAACGGCAATATCTTTTTCGCTGAGGTGGTAGCGCTCGCGAATGCCGGTGGAGAGCATGGCCAAGGCTTGAAAGGGCTTGAGAGCAGAGCGAGCAAACACAGGGGTGGTGCTGTTACCTGCCATGGCCAGAGAACGCCCACGGCTATCGGCCACAACCGCTTGGCAATAATGGGTAGATTCGATCAAGCCCTCCCGCAGTACATGGATCAACAACTCGGGGGGGGCAGAACGATTCTCAAATGACATGGAATCCTGAGGAAGGGCGGATGAGGCCAAAACATCGGATAAACATAATCCAGATCATACGCGAGGAGTTACTGGGATTTTCCCTTCGCAACCGGAGAACATCAGAAAGAATAGAAAGAGTAGAACCCTCCTGCTGGGATCCTCATATTCTCTCCATGTCCTCATCGCCACTGGTGTTTTTGGTCTGTCACGGTAGCCGTGATCCCGAGTATCAACAAGCCGTAGTGGAGCTGTTGGTACGGGTGCGGCAGCAGCTCTCTCCTCTGAGGGTGGAGTTGGTGCAGTTGGAAGGCCAGCCCCTGAGCTTGGCCGAGCAAATTCATCAACGCTTGCATGCTCGGCTGTCCCGTGCTGGGAATGGGGCTGTGGACAAGGTGGTGCTGCTGTCGTTGTTCATGGGCCAGGGATCCCATGTGGAGGAGGATTTACCGGCGGCGCTGGCGCAAGTGCAAGCCTGGTGGCCGCAGTTGCCCCTTGTGCTGACCCCGCCCATCGGTCAACATCCAGCTTTCCTGGATCTGTTGACCTTGCGTATCCACACCCATCTCCGGGCAGCTGCAGAACGGGCGGATGCTTGGATTGTGTTGGGACATGGCAGCCGTCTGCCGGGGTTTGCCGCTCAACTCCAGGCAGGGATCCAGCGGTTGGAGCAGCGCTTGCCCGGGATCCCTTTCCACCTGGCTTTTGCTGCCCAGTCCCCCAACTTGGAAGCGGCTGTGATTCATTGTTTGCGTCTCAGCCAGCATCGCTTGCAGGTGCTGCCGTTTTTTCTGTTTCCGGGTGGGCTATTGCGCTCTCTGCAGCTGCAAGCCCAACAATTGCAGCAGCAATGGCCCTTGCTGCAGATTGAGGTGGAGCCACCCCTCTGTCAGGATCCCCAGCTTCTGGAGGTGATTGCAGATACTCTGCAAAAACTTAGCCCGGCGCTAGAATAAGCCTCTGACCGGCTGACGGTTAAACAGATCACCAAAACTTTTCACACCATCAATACAGACCTTCTCAGAAGATGTGCAACACGCTATGGGCAAGGTGTACTTAGTAGGGGCAGGGCCTGGGGATCCGGAGTTACTGACGGTGAAGGGAAAAGCGCTGCTGGCCCATGCGGATGTAGTGATCTACGATGCCCTGGTGGGATCCGCCATTTTGGACCTGATCCCGCCGACTGCAGAACGGATCTATGCCGGCAAAAGCTGTGGTGCCCATACCCTTCCCCAAGAGCAGATCATAGCCCTGATGATCGCCAAGGCCCAAACCGCGGCAGTGGTGGTTCGCCTCAAAGGAGGGGATCCCTTTGTCTTCGGGCGGGGAGGAGAAGAAATGCTGGCCTTGGTCCGGGCCGGGATCCCTGTAGAGGTGGTCCCGGGTGTTACGGCGGGAATTGCCGCCAGTGCCTATGCCGGGATCCCTTTAACCCATCGAGAATTCAGCTCCTCGGTAGCCTTTGTAACCGGGCACGAAGCGATAGGGAAATACCGCCCACAGGTGAATTGGCGGGCCTTAGCTGGAGCGGTGGAAACACTGGTCATCTACATGGGCATGCACAATTTGGCCCACATTGTGGCGGAATTGTTGGCCGGTGGCAAGGCTCCCGCTACCCCGGTTGCCCTGATCCGCTGCGGCACTACCCCGGAGCAAGAGATTCATCTGACCCGCCTGGAGCAGCTGCAGACCCAGCCACCGGACATAGGTCCCCCAACCATCTTGGTGGTCGGGGAGGTGGTGAACTTGGCTGCTATTTTGCCTTCTTTTTGTCCCTTAGCGGTTCAGGATCCTTAAATGCACGCCTTCTTGCGCAAACTGGCTGCTCTCTTGACCACCTACTACGCCTACATGCTGGAGTATCGGGCTGAGTTGATCCTCTGGGTGCTGGCGGGCTCCCTACCCTTAATCATGATGGGAGTATGGGGCGAAGCAGCCCGAACAGGTGACTTTTCTCTCTCTTCTCTGGAGTTCACCCGCTATTTTTTAGCCGTCTTTGGGGTGCGGCAGCTTACCATTGTTTGGGTCATCTGGGACTTTGAGCGGGAAGTGGTGGAGGGCAAACTGTCACTGCGCCTGTTGCAACCGATGGATCCGGCTTGGCACCATGTCCTCAGTCACCTGGCCGAACGGCTGGCCCGTTTTCCTTTTACTCTGAGCTTAGTCGGCCTGTTCTTTGTTCTCTACCCGCTCGCCTTTTGGATCCCTTCCCCGAGCCAGGTGGGACTGGGATCCCTGGCAATACTCATGGCCTTTACGCTGCGTTTCTTGATGCAGTACACCCTAGCGCTGCTGGCCTTTTGGGTGGAGCGGGTAACAGCGGTGGAGCAATTTCACTTTTTGGTGTATCTGTTTCTGTCGGGAGTGATTGCGCCACTATCGGTGTTTCCCCCTCTGCTGCAGCAGATCCTGGCTTGGACACCCTTTCCCTATTTGGTTCATTTTCCCGCCAGCCTTTGGGTGGGGATCCCAGTGGATATCGCGGGTGGCTTTGTAATCGGCCCAGCCTGGATTGGGCTGTTTTGGGTCGTGAATCGCTGGTTATGGCGAAAGGGTCTACAACACTATTCCGGCATGGGCGCTTAAATGTCCAAAAGCTGAAACCGGGATCCCAACGGAGCCAGAGGGATCCCGGTCTAGGCTCAGAAAGCCTAGGCAACCACGGAAAGAGCTTCTTCTTGGAGCAAAGCTGCTTTGTCGGTGCGTTCCCAGGGCAAGTCCAGGTGGGTTTGGCCAAAGTGCCCGTAAGCAGCCACATTCTGATAGAAGCGGCCTCCCCGTTGCCGTGGCAACTGTTGCAGTTGGAACTGAGCCAGAATGGCCGCCGGTCTGAGATCAAAATGGCGCTGTACCAGCCGGAGCAACTCCTCATCGGCAATACGCCCTGTGCCGAAGGTTTCCACCAAAATGTTAATTGGGCGAGCTACCCCAATCGCATAACTCACCTGAACCTCACACTTTTGGGCCAAGCCAGCAGCAACAATATTTTTGGCAACATAGCGAGCGGCATAGGCAGCACTGCGATCCACCTTGGTGGGATCCTTACCAGAAAAGGCCCCACCCCCATGACGGGAGTAGCCACCGTAGGTATCAACAATGATCTTGCGCCCGGTTAGGCCAGCATCCCCCTGTGGGCCACCGATAACAAACTTGCCGGTGGGATTGGTGAGAAAACGGGTTCTCCCATCCGGTTTGATATCCAGATCTGCAAAGACTGGTGTCACCACAGCTTCCCAGAGATCAGCCCGGATCCGCTCTTGAACCGCAGCGTCTTCACTGAGCGAGCCGATGGTAGGCGTATGCTGGGTGGAGATAAGCAGGGTGTGAATACCCACCGGACGCCCCCCTTCATAGGCAACAGTTACCTGGGTTTTGCCATCCGGGCGCAAATAGGGCAGAGTGCCATTTTTACGAACCGTTGCCAGTTGGCGGCTGAGGCGATGGGCCAAACTAATCGGCAAGGGCATCAACTCAGGGGTTTCATCACAGGCAAAGCCGAACATCAACCCTTGATCCCCTGCCCCCACTGAGTCGAAGTGATCTTCCTGGGATAGGCGATTTTCAAGGGCAAGGTTCACCCCCTGAGCAATATCGGGAGATTGCTCATCAAAAGCTACCAGCACAGCACAACTTTCAGCACAAAAGCCATTTTTGGCATCGGTGTAGCCAATTTCCGCCACTTTTTCCCGCACCAAGCGGGTGAAGTTAACCTGTGCCTGTGAGGTGATCTCACCCGTTAAGAGCACCAAGCCTGTGTTAACCACCACCTCTGCAGCCACCCGACTCAAGGGATCCGCTGTCAAGAGAGCATCGAGGATAGCATCGGAGATCTGATCACAGATCTTATCGGGGTGTCCTTCTGTTACCGACTCAGAGGAAAACAAAAACGACTTGGACAACGGACTTCTCCTTACAGAAAAACGACACTGACTTGTCCGTTCTCCATCCGCCGAAGCGATGAAGGGGGCCGAGGATCCCGAAAAAAGGATTAAGGAACTGCCCCATCAGTACTACAGGAGCCGCTAAAGGGTGAATCTACAAAGAAAACCCCCACACAGAGGGATTACCTTGAAAAACCTCTTTTCCTTTATTTTCCTTTATCTTTCGGTTACTGACTAACCGCAGGAATTAGCACCGTAGCGGAGACTTCCGCCGGGTTGCCGCAGCTTCGTTGGGCCTGATCCCTCAGTCTGCTCTGGATAAAGAACGGAACTACCGTTATGCTACCCTCAATACTCCGCAATCTGTCAAAGAGATTGCCCAACCCTTGCCTACTCCTCACCGGGAAAGCTGGGAAGTGATTTGGATTTTGGGATTGGGTCTACCCACTTCAAGGGCAAGGGCGAACCTCAAATGAGGGCTTGGCGGGCCTTAGCCGAGATCCATTCGCTGATAAACACAGAAACGAAAATGACAATCAGGATCATGCTTACCTGGTTCCAGCGCAACGTGTTGATAGAGGCATCCAGTTGGATGCCAATGCCACCGGCCCCCACCAATCCCACCACCGTCGACTCCCTCAAGTTAATATCCCAGCGGTAGATGGTTACCCCAAGAATATTGGTGATCACCTGGGGCCAGATGGCATAGCTAAGCACCTGGGCACCACTGGCTCCGGTGGAACGAATAGCTTCCACCGGCTCCGGATTGATCTCCTCAATTCCTTCGTAGATCAGCTTGCCCATAAAGCCAACCGAACGCAGAGCAATGGCCAAGGTTCCAGATAGAACCCCCGGCCCAAGGATAACCACCAGAATCAAAGCCCAGATCAGGGAGTTAACCGAGCGAGTTCCCACAATAATCAACAGGGCAAGGTAGCGCACTATCAGATGAGGAGTGGTGTTGCGAGCCGCCAAAAACGCCACCGGCACGGCAATGATAAAGGAAAGAGCTGTGCCCAAAGTAGCAATGGTAAGGGTATCCCAAAGGGGACGCCAAAGCTGCGACATGTAGTCCCAACGGGGCGGTACCCCCCGCGCAATCATTTCCCCCCCTTGGCGCGGTGCATCCAACACAAAACTCCAAGTGGTGCGCTCGGCAATGAACCTAGCGCAGATAAGCATCACCAACAGTAACAACAACCAGAGGGCATATTCCGTCAAGACTTGCCTCTGATCCCGCCACTGCCAGGTTTTAATCCCATTTTTTTCCAGAACAGGCATTATTGCACCCTCTTGCGAATCCAACCGGAAGTCAGTTCCACCGTCATCACCAAGGCAATGATGACCAGAATGATGGCCGAGGCAGTGTCGTAGTCGTAGCGACGGAGGGAAGTATTCAGGGTAGAGCCAATCCCACCTGCGCCGACAATCCCCAAAATAGCCGCCTCACGAATGTTGATGTCGAAGCGATACAGAGTCAACCCAATCATGCGGGGCAATACTTGCGGCACCACCGCATAGCTAACCATCTTCAACCAAGAGGCCCCCGTAGAGCGAATCGCCTCCACCTGTGCTGGGTCAATCTCCTCGATGTCTTCTGCCAAAAGCTTGCTGAAAAAGCCCAAGCTGCCAAATGTTAGAGTCAGCACCCCGGCAAAAGGCCCAAAGCCAAACATAACCACAAACAGAATGGCGATGATCACTTCCTGGAAGGTACGAGACAGGGCAATCAGACCCCGACAGAACAGGTAGACAGGCACGGGCACCAAATTGCGGGCGGCACCAAACCCAACCGGAACCGAGATAATAAACCCGGCCACGGTGGAAATGGCAGCCATGGTCACACTCTCCAGGATGCCAACCAAGATCAAGTTGCCCCGGGTCGTGAAATCTGGCTGCAGAAAAGCCAGCAACAGCTGACCGCTCCGCTGAATACCCCGAGCTACCCGTTCTGGGCTGAACTGAAGGGTAGACAGGGCAACCGCAAAATAGATTACAGCACCCAGAATCAGTCCCCAACGGATCCAGGGATTTTTAATCAGAGGGGGCGGCGACCATCTGCGCCCGCTCAGTGGAGTTGCCTGTGCCATGGTGTGCTCCGCAATGCTGAGGTCTAGCTGACTTTTGTGAGAAAGGCGTGACTAGTGGGCAGCCACTCCCACAGAGACAGATTCGCTGTCTTCAGAGTCTTGAGAATCTTGGGCTGGGCCAGAGGCATTCCAATCTTCCTCCCCGTAAATTTCGTTCAAAACAGCAGGCGTGAGACGGTTAGGAGGGCCATCGTACACCACTTCCCCGAAACGCAAGCCAACGATTCGCTGGGCAAACATCTGCGCTAAGGGCACATCGTGAATGTTGATGATCACCGACAGACCTCGCTCAGAAGCCAGCTCATTGATTAAACGCATGATCTGGCGGGAGGTTTTCGGATCCAAACTGGCGGTCGGCTCATCCACCAAGAGCAACTCCGGATTTTGCAAAAGAGCGCGAGCAATGCCCACCCGTTGCCGCTGTCCCCCCGAAAGAGCGTCGGCTCGCTTATCAGGGAACTCTGACAAGCCCACCCGATCCAACAGACGAAAGGCTTCATCAATGGTGGATTGAGGAAACTTACGGAACCAGCTCTGCCAGAAATTCACGTAGCCCAATTGCCCAGACAGAACGTTTTCCATCACCGTCAGGCGTTCCACCAAAGCATATTCCTGGAAGATCATGCCGATTTTGCGCCGTGCCTGCCGCAACTCGCGCGTGTTCAAGCGGGTCAGATTGACACGGTTGAGCCAGACATTACCACTGGTGGGTTCCACCAAGCGGTTGATGCAACGAATCAGAGTACTTTTCCCGGCCCCCGAAGGACCAATCAAGGCCATCACCTGCCCATCGGGAACTTCTAGGTTTACCCCCTTCAGGGCCATATCACCAGTGGGGTAACGCTTGGTCAAAGATTCAATACGTAGCATCTTGATAACCTGCTTGGGGTGGACACTTGCAATTGGGAACATTCTAGAAGCAAATCTTTGGAGGTCTAAAAGGAGTTTGAAACAAGAAGGATCCCCTGCTCTAGGAATAGGGGGATCCCTGGCCCCCACCCATAGGCACTATTGGGGTGGGGCATTCTCTTGAATCAAACGGATCACCGCCCAGTCTTCCTTGTAGGTGATCGGGACAAAGGCAACACGATCGAAAGCTTCCGCTAATTTGGTTCCTGTGAAATCAAACGTGTAGAAAGCCTCCCGGATTTTCTTCTGCAGTTCCGGATCCAAATTGTGAGCGTAGCCAAATGGGCCACTGGGGAAAGTTGCAGATTTGTAGAGGGTGCGGAACTGATTACATTGCACCTGTCCGGCAATGCACATGCGGTTGAGTACATCGTTGGCGATGGGAGCAGCATCGTAGTCACCGTTGTACACACCTAAGATAGAGTTTTCATGCCCCCCGGAGAAGTTGGCTTCGTAATCCACACCATCCTTCAAGCCTGTTTCCGCCTCAATCAAAATACGGGCACTAATGTAGCCGGAGTTGGAAGAGGGCTGGGTAAAGGCAATGCGGCGACCCTTGATGTCTTCTAACTTTTGCAAGTCACTCTCAACGTGGGTGATCACCTCCATTTCATAGCCAAAGCTGCCGTCTTCCTTGGCAAAAATAGCAAAGGGGACAAAGCCTGCTTGATTGACAGCACGAGGCGTGCAACCGGTACAGGTGCCCATAATGTGCAGACGTCCGGCCCGCAGTGCTTCTGTCTGGGCGGCCTCCGAGTCAACCGGTACAAATTGCACCTCTTTACCCGTGACTTGCTTAAGGTAGTCGGTGAACTCTTGCCAGGTCTCTGAATACACTGCCGGGTCTTCGGAGGAGGTGTAGGAGATCAACAAAGTGCTGGGATTTACAATTTGAGCCGGATCTGTTGGGGCATCTGCCACTAGGTCCCCATCAGCATCGCAGTAGCGCTCGTCCATGCCTGCTGGACGAGGACAAGGTTGAGCCTGAATAGAATGATGACCTGCCGCTGCCACAACCAAACCAGCCACCGCAATACTCTTGAGTAACCAATGGGCCACCCGGCAAGATGCCAACATTGTGAAATCTCCGTAAAATCTCCTACCTGAGACTAAGTTGAGCCAAAGTAGTGTCTAACAATTGAAGAGATGAATGGATCTGTAGAAACTAACCAATTCGGTCAGCAGGGCTTCCTCAAGCTATGCAAAGCTTACGTTATTAACGAAACTCAATAATACATTAGCGCTGTTTGGCAAAGGCTAAGCTAAGAGAGGTTTAATGATAGGTTAAGAAAAGGTTACTTTAGGGGTTTTCCTTCTGTTGGGCCCGAAGCTATAGCCTTCAACTTCCATAAACCTCAGCCTTCATTTGTGTTGATTGGGGATTCTGTTTTTGGCGGGCAAGCAGCCTGACTAAAGGCAATTGTGAGAGCTTAATTTCTGATTCCTGAGATAACTTTTTTCGGTCTTTTGCCTATTTCATCTCAGCTAGCATCTCAGGTAGGCTGTGTAGTCAAATGTGGGAGCGAAAGATGTTGCGCCCGATCAAAATTGCTGGGCTTCCGAGGCGCCATCTTCAACCTTCGGTTCTAATCCAGAGCTAAATACGCTTGCTTGATTAATTCATCTCATCTACGGCCAGCAGGGCTACATCCACCTGTGGGGCTTTTCGGAGGGCTATAGTGAGGGAATGCGGGATCCCAACTAGACACATTTCTTTAATCTAGGTCTTTAATCTAGGTAAATAATCTAGGGCTTTTGGGAAAAAGCCTAGCAGCCAACATGCTCAAGCTGCCAAGGCTCAAATGCCTTCTAGGTTGACATTGAGAAAGCGGGCAATTTCTGCGGCTTGGTTTTCGATTTCGGCTAGGGGGGGTGGCTGCCCCACTCCGGTGAGGGGGATATCGCCCCGTCCTTTCACCCGTAGGTAGATGGCCCGGCGAGGGTTGAGGCCTTCTTTTATCTCCACCCGCAGGCTCTGCACCTCAGCAAAATCGTACTCTAGGCGAATTTCACGGTTTCTGCCGGGAAACCCCCGGCGCACCAGGGTGACTTTTTGAGCCTGACGGTCGAATTCGTTGTAGCCGCCCCCTAAGTTCCAGTACAAACTCAGCCATTGGTATAGCCCTGCCAGGGATCCGAGCACTCCGTAAAAGAGCATGGCAATGCCCTGGGGAATGAACACCAGAGCCGCCGGCTGAGAAAAGGGCAACAGATTTTGGTGAAAGTAGCTAGAGAGGCCGGCCAAGGTAAAGCCTAGACCTCCCCCCGTCAGCGCCACCGCCCAAAAATAGACACTGGGCCGCCGTGACCCGATAACGGTGTAGCGCAACACATTGTCGGAACGAATCTCTGGAACAGTCGTGGACACGGATGGGATCCCTAAGCTCCGGTTTTCATCTTAAGCTGCAGTGGCTCTCATGGGCGGAATTGCGCCCCAGTTCAACTTGCATTCGGCCACCAGATAGAGGAGCTGCAAGGGGCTCCTGAAGGAACCATCCATCTGCCAAGCTGGGAAAAAGGTTTCTGCTTCTTTACAGGGCAATGCTTCTAAAGTTCCAGAAAAAGACGTAGCAAGGGATCCGATCCTTCTACAGGTTGGCGCAGCAATGCGGAGCATCATCTGAGGGTTCGCCCCCCAATGGGTGGACATCCGGTTGCAGGGAAGCCGTTCGCGTTAGCGGGACAGACGGGTTGAGCAGATGACGTAGCTTGGGGGGAAGCTCCTGCAATTGTTCCAACAGGACGTTTAGGGAAATGGCCGATTCCGGAGAAAACAGGGATCCCGTGGCAACAGGCGAAGGGATCTGAGTCGTTAGCGGGGAATAGGGCCGGGGTATGGCTGTGCGAGCCGCCAGAGCCAAGGAACGGATCAGCTCCTGTTGTTCCCGCCACAGAGATTGGCTCATTTCAGGGGAAAAAGTGATGCGAGGACAGCCCCGGCGTTGCCAAAAGCGCAGGATCTGTTCGACAGAGGTAGCCTTGTAGCGGCCCTGGTAGAGAGCTTCCAAGAGAGCAGCCGGGATCCAATCCCTGGGGAAGGTTGCGCTCCAGCGCTCGATCCAAGCTTGGCCAGACTGCTGCTCCAGTTCAAACCTGTAGCATTCCAGGAAAGCGGCAGGATCCATACATAACATAACCCAACAAGACTCAAACCAGGACTACAGCCTCTTCCCCCAATACCGATTACGGCTTACACAGATAGATACAGACTAGCCACCTCTGAACGGAGATTTTGGGCTGTTTGAGAATCTCCAGAACAAGCTGCCACGAATCAGGATTCCTGTCCGTGAGCTTACCAAGAATACTCTATTTGGTTTATCTTTCATGAAGCTTTTATGAAATTGAGGGTAGGGAGTTGATCTAAGGAGCAAAAACTCCGGATCTCCCCTGCAGGGCAAGCTCGGCTTCCAAGGCGCGCTCACTCTCGGGAAATTGCGCCGGCAAACGCTGAGAAAAGCCGCATCTTTCCTCAGTTCGGACAAACACATCAGCACATCCCCGGTACAGGGGCTGCGTGGGAAGCGGACTAGCCACTCATTTGCGAACTGGATAGCTTGTCGCGCGTACCAATCTTTTTGACGCTCATCCCGCTAACGCTAGCTACAAAGCAGCGGCTAAGCCCTGTGGGCAGGCTGCACCAACGCCAACGCGTCTAGCAGGAGATTCCCTATTCACAGAGTCTTGGCTGGAGGCCCCGAAGAACACCCCCGCCAGAACCTCTCCAGGGGCATTTTCAGCACGGTGCGCCCCACCGCGCTTTTTGAATCTATTCCGCAGCACCAGTCCACTGGCAATATCCCGAGGCATGTCCATCATCAAGCAATACATTGAACAGCAGGCTGAGATTGAGTGATTGCTCCCTATGGGCTACGCCAACGGTTGCCCGCCGCTACACCACCCCCCAAGCCTGCGGCTATGGTGCTACGCACCGCTATCGCGAAGGGCGGAGCACTGCGACAGATTTCGGTAGTCGGGGCCGCCCAGATCCACATAGTCAGGCAGAGGGGTATCGAAGAGGCTGGTGTTTGCCTCTACAGCGACCGGAAAACCCGGCAGTGGGTGGATGAGCAGAAGTCGCCCCTGTGGAAAACCGTCTTACCTTTGTCCTCCACTTTGCGATACTGCTAAAGGTGATGTTAAGAACTACAACGTTATGGTGAG
This sequence comes from uncultured cyanobacterium, assembly GCA_937944885.1. GTDB lineage: Bacteria > Cyanobacteriota > Cyanobacteriia > Thermostichales > Thermostichaceae > Thermostichus. The sequence goes on along the minus strand of CALFBB010000006.1, from coordinate 30,182 downwards.
CCAGGATGGGGTCAGAGCTTCAGTTCAACCGCACCGACAGCAGCACCTGCGACAGGGATCCCGTTTGGCTTATTCTGGGAGCCTGTTGCTGAGCCTAGTTTGCATAGTTCCTGCCTGGGCTCAAGGAGAGCCTCCTGCTCCACCTGCCAACACAGCTTCTAACCTTGCCCCCTTGACTCTGCCGGATAGCCGCGAAATCATTACCCCTGCCCTGCCTCCTACCTTATCGGTCTCCCCTGGCGCAGCCACCCCTACGACTGCTCCAGTCTCGGAGGGATCCCTGCGGGCAGAAGAGTTGGTGGTACCGCAATCTCCCTTAGAAGTACGGATTCAACGCACTGAAGGCTTATCTTTACAGGAAGCCCTAGCTGTTGCCATTGCCCAGAATCCCGCCATTCGACAGGCAGAATTGGCTGTACAACGGGCAGAAGCTGCCCTTGCGGAAGCAGAAGCAGCCTATGCTCCTACCCTCTCTAGCACTGTCAACTACCGCTACAGCGATGCCCCTGCTCCCGGGGGTGGGCCCAGCCGTGAATCCCACACTCTCTCAGCAAGCGTGGTGCGGGTGGAGTACACCGCCTTTGACAGTGGTTTGCGGGATCAAAATCTGAAGCTAGCCCAAGAAGTCCTGCGCATTGCTCAGTTGCAACTGGAACAAACCCGGCAAAATGTCAAGCAAAGCGTTGCCAACGTCTACTACGATCTGCAAAGTTCCGATGCCAACGTTGCCATCAGCCAAGCTGCTGTCGAAAGCTCTGAGGCCACCTTACGAGATGCCCAAGCACGGGAACGGGCCGGATTGGGAACCCGCTTCGAGATTCTGCAGGCCGAAACAGAGTTGGCCAACAATCGGCAAACCCTACTGGCGGCCCAGAATACCCAGCAACTGAATCGTCGCCGCTTGGCGGAGCTGCTCAACTTCTCTGATCCCACCGATGTGGTGGCCAGGGATCCCATTGAGCCGCTAGGGGAATGGAAACTAAGCCTAGAGGAGACTATTGTGGCCGCTTTGGCCCAACGGCAGGAGTTGGAGATTCAACGGCGACAACTGGAACAAGCCCAGAGCCGTGTTCGCTTAGCAGCAGCCAGCAAAGGTCCCCGTATCGGCCTATTTGCCACCCTGGATGCTGTCAATGATTTCAAGGCCAGCCGTGACAGCTTCGATGTTGGCTATTCAGCGGGGGCTAACTTCAGCTGGACCTGGTTTGACGGGGGAACCGCTGCAGCCCAGGCTCAGCAAGCCCAGATTGATAGTCAAGTGGCCGTGAGCGGTTTTGTCGGAGCCCGCAATGAAATTCAACGGGGGGTGGAGGAAGCCTTTCTCACCCTTGCATCTAGCCGTGAACAGATTGATGCCGCCAAAGTAGCTATTGCCTCTGCAGAAGAAAGCCTGCGCCTGGCTCGCCTGCGGGTGCAAGCCGGGGTTGGCACCCAAACAGAGGTAATCAACGCCGAAGCAGCCCTGACCACAGCTCGTGGTAACCTTTCTAATGCCATCATTGCTTACAACCGGGCTTTGGTGCAGCTACAGCGGGCCATCGGTACTCTCTAGAGAAAGTTGCTTCTCTAGCCAAGCCGACAACTGCTGCACCGTCAGTCGCGGCGAAGGTCGAGGCAAAGGGCGCTCTGGCTCTCCTGCCAAACTGAGCACCGGAATCTCAAACTGGTAGCGCTGCCACCAAGTGGGATGGGTGGTGATGTCGCGGATCTCAAGCGAGGAAACCTGCGGAATCTGGCGCAATTTTTCGGCCAGCCCCTCACAGAGGTGACAACCGGGCTTGCTGTAGAGAATCAGCGGTGGCCAAGCCATAGCTCAGGTCAGGGCTCTCAGGAGGTAACAGAGCAAGCAAGACGACGATGCTGCAAAGAGGGCATCTGTCGCCGCACCGATTCCAAACGGTCTGGGTCAATCTCGGCAATGGCTGCTCCCGGCTTTTCACCTCCCGCATCCGCCAGGATGGCGCCCCAGGGATCCAAAATCATGGCATGTCCATGGCACTGCCGTCGCTCGTAATGGTTACCCACCTGGGCCGGAGCAATCACGTAGCAGGTATTTTCGATTGCCCGAGATTGCAGCAAAACCTGCCAGTGATCCCGACCGGTGTAGGCGGTAAAGGCCGCCGGGATCATCAAAACCTGGGCGCCCCGATCCACTAAGGAGCGGTACAACTCCGGAAAGCGCACATCATAACAGACCGATAAGCCCAGGGTTCCTAGCTTTTCATGTTCGCAAGTTACCAGCTCATTGCCACTAACCACGGTATTGGACTCGCGGTAGGTGTTGCCATCCGGTAAATTGACATCAAACAAATGGATCTTGCGGTAGCGGGCTAGCTCCTTACCCTCCGGATCATAGAGAGCAGCGGTGTTGTAAACTTTACCCTGCTGACCCGGGACAGGGTATCCTCCTCCGAGGATAAACACCTGATAACGCTGGGCCATCTTGCTCAAAAAGGCTTCCGCCTGCTCAGCAATCTCTTGGGCAAGGTGGACTTTCTCTGCTTCTGGCCCCATGAAGGCAAAGTTCTCCGGCAGCGTCACCAGTTCACACCCCTGTCGCACCGCAAAATCAATCCACTCTTCCGCCTGCTGTAAATTGCTGGCCAGGTCGGGAATGCTGGTCATCTGAATGGCGGCTGCCAAGTAAGGACGCATACAAAGAACTCCTGCTGAAGTGGGATCCCAAGCAGCGGCTTAACCGACCAAATGCCACCAACCCAAGGCCGGGCCTACAAAGCGAACCACGACCCAAACAATGGCCAGCAGAACAATGCCCGCCCAGGCTCCACGGGTTGTCCAATTGTAGATCGTGCGGGCTTGCCCTTTGGTCAGGGGAATATCCTTGAGTTGGGGAAACAGCAACTCTTGGTCAGGATCTGAAGTGACACGAGTTTTGCGGCGCTTCGCTTCACCCATAGGTTACCTATTACCTTTTGCTGCAGGGGGGGTAGTGACTTTCATCTTAATCGCAAGGGAATCTCAGCCGGCCATCCACAGAGGGGATCCCTGATGCGCCTGCGGACGACTTTCCTCTTCTTCGGTGATGGCCATGGTCTTCACCCACTGCGGGGATTGAAACACAGGTGGCAGACGTATCTCTTGCTCCAGGTTTCCGGCTGCATCCACGCGAAAGGCTTGGGTGAGAATGGCTCCTGCCTCATCGGTGGTAAAGGGAGCTCCCGGTTCTACCACCACCCAGAGGGCATAGACTCGTCCTTCTGGCAAGGGGGGTAAATCCCGCGCCAGCAAACTACCTTGCAAGCGACTCGGATCCACTTGCACCGTTACGGAGCCGGTAAGGGTTTCGGCAATTGGTTGTAACTCATAGGTTAAAACTGTCCCCGGCTGCTCCTGAACCTGCGCCAGCTGGAGCCTGTGCCAAAGGTAGAGATTCCCCAGACCCAAGGCCCCAATCAACCCGGCGGCCAGAGCTGCGAGGGGATGGAATCGGGATCCCTGCAGGGGCTCACCCTTTGTAGTTGGCAGAGGCTGACGGACTTGTTCAGCATAGGCCTGTAACACGGCAGCCCGCAGCGCAGGGGACGGTTGCCGTTCTTCCAGGTTGTGGATCGTTTCCAAGGTGTGTTGGAGAGCTGCCAGTTCCTGTTGGAGCTGTGGTTGTTCCTGCAAGATGGCCTGTAGGGCTTCTGCCTCCTCGGCAGAGAGATCCCCAAGGACATAGCCAGCTAGCCACAGTTGCAGATCCTCTGGAGAGGCTGATTTTGTTGTCATGACCGGCCTCCGCTGCTGGGATCCAATAATTGCCGCAGCCGTAGCAGTCCCCGTCTCGCCCTAGCCTTGACGGTACCCAGAGGGAGATCCAATTGTTTGGCGATCTGCGCTTGGCTCATGCCTTCGTAATAGGCCATTTTTAGAATTTGCCGTTGACTTTCTGAGATTTCTGCCAAGGCCGTTTGCACCTCTTGTATCTGTTCGGCTTGGGAAAGTTCTTCTAAGAAGGGATCCCTGCTGCTGCTCCCTTGCGTCTGGAGTTCCACTTTCCTCTGCTGCAAAGACCGTTGTCGATTGCGCCAGGATCGCAGCCGATCCAAACAGCGGGAACGAACCCAAATAGCCAAATAGGTGCGCAGGGATCCGCGGCGGGCATCGAAGGAGGAATGGGCCAGGTGCAAAAAAATATCTTGGGTGAGATCTTCCGCCTCAGCAGCGTTGCCCAGCATTTTGTAGGCAATTCCGTAGACTAAGCCCACATGCCGGTCGTATAGGATGGCCAATGCCTGCGGCTGCCCCGCCTTCAAAGCAGAAAATACCTCTGCATCCGGGCTGTCCTGCAGGGATCCGCCGGCCTGATCACCCTCGAATTTCATCATGGGCAAGGGAGCAGCGTATAGAACAAACAGTATAAAAGAATCAGACAGACGCAGGCGCGGCGGAAAGAACTCTGCGCCGGAAGATGGTCTCCATAATCTATCGTTTGCCCAAATAGAGGTCAAGCCGAAGTAACAGAGCCGGGCTCCACCTTAAACTGAACTGTAACAGGAGAGGTTACTGCTTGCAGGAGTGGTCACAGATCCAAAATGCCCTCAAGCACTACTGGGGTTATGAGGGGTTGCGCCCACCCCAGGATCAGGTGATTCGTACCTTGCTGGACAAGCAAGATGCCCTGGTGGTGTTACCGACCGGATTCGGTAAATCCCTGTGTTTTCAAGTAACGGCGCTGCTGCAGACGGGGGTAACGCTGGTGGTTTCCCCCTTGATTGCTCTCATGGAAGACCAGGTTCAGGATCTCTGGAAACGCAAGTTACCGGCGGCCTGCCTGCACAGCGAGCTGGATCCGGCCCTGGGCAAACGGGTGTTGAAAGCCTTGGAGGAGAACCGCCTGCGCCTTCTTTACTTAGGGCCGGAGACCCTGTTTAGTCCACCGGTGTGGCAGCGGTTGCAACAGCCGCAGGTACGCATCAACGGTCTTGTGGTGGATGAAGCCCATACGCTGGTGCATTGGGGGGGATCCTTTCGGCCTGATTACCGCCGTTTGGGCCTGCTGCGCCCCGCTCTTGCTGCCAAGGGGGAGGACTTTCCCATCGCTGCTTTTACGGCTACGGCTGACCCTGAGACCCAATGTCGTTTGCAGCAGGTGTTGGGGCTGCGTAGTCCTTCGGTGATCCAGGTCAATCCCATGCGGGCCAATCTGTTGCTGAATGTTTCCATAGCTTGGAGCCCGGCGGATCGGCGCCGACAGCTGCTGCGGTTTCTGCGGCAAAACACCGGCTCAGGATTGGTATATGTGCGCACCCGCCGGGATGGAGAGGAGTTGGCAGTATGGCTTGGGCGTCACAACTTCCAGACCGCCACCTACCATGGTGGCTTGGATTCCGGATCCCGGCGCCGGTTGGAGCGGGCTTGGCTGGAGGGAGAACTGCGCTTTTTGGTCTGCACCAATGCGTTTGGCATGGGCATCAACAAGCCGGATGTGCGTTGGGTGCTGCATTTCCATCCCCCTCCGGCTCTGATGGACTATGTGCAGGAGGTGGGTCGGGGGGGGCGGGATGGTGGTTTTTGTCGGGCCCTGATGCTGGTTTCGGAACCAACGGGATTTTGGGACCCGACGGATCAACAGCGGCAGGCCTATTTCTACCAACAGCAACAGCGCATTGAGGAGCAAGCCAAAGTCCTTCTCAAGACATTACCTGAGCAGGGATCCTACCGCGATGTTCCTGCTGGCGAAGCGCGAGTGGCCCTAGGCCTACTGCAAGAAATGGGTTGCTTAGAGTGGCTGGATCCCTTTTGCTTTCGGATCCGGCAGCGGCGGTGGCAACCTCAGCCAAGACAGGATCCCTGGCAGGGGATGGAAGCCTTGATCCAGACAGGCGGCTGCCGCTGGCAGGTGCTGCTGCGGCATTTTGGCTATCCGGATTGGGATCAACTCTGTGGAACCTGTGATAACTGCTGCCGCTCCAAGGCCTCAGGTAGAAGCATCTGGCCATTGCGCTAGGTATGATGATCTGCGTTCCTACCCAACTTTTTCTCTCCTGGCCATAAGCTGGGTCCCAGAGTATCTTTTTCCCTCTTTCCCCATGACTGTGTCTGGATCCCCGCCCTATGAGTTTGGGCAGCCGTTGTCTTTGCTGCGTCAAGTGGCGCAGCTACTGGTGGTGCCGGTTTCGGCGCGGCTGGGATCCCTCTATGCTCCAGGGAGTGGCTACCCCGATCGCGACCTGTTGAAAAAGCTGGTTCAGGAGATTGGCATCGGTGGGGTTTGGCTGCGGGATGGCCATGTGGCGGAGGCAATCCTGCTGCTGGAACAGTTGCAAGAGTGGGCTGCCCTACCGCTTTTGGTGGCAGCCGATGCCAGTCGAGGGTTGGCTTTGGCGGGGGCAACTCCTTTTCCCCATCCACTGGGGCTGAGTCGGTTGGGGACAGAAGCCGAATCCTGGGCAGAGCAGTGGGGGCGTATCACCAGTCGCGAAGCCATGGCTATTGGTATCAACTGGTTACTGAATCCGGTGGTCGGGCAGGCAGGAGGAGAAGCTTGGGCTTTGGCGGAGGATCCTGCCACCGTTTTGTCTTTGGCCCGTGCTTTTGTGGCCGGATGTGAACAGACGGCTAGGGATACGGGCCGCGCCATCCTGACAACAGCCCGTTCTTTTCCCGGCTTGGCTGCGATGGATCTGCAACAGGGGAGTTCTCAGTTCGGTGCTGCTCCACCAACAGATACCCCCTGGCGACCGCAGCTGACCCTGCCGGTAGCCCAGTTGCCAGACAGCCTTTGGTTGCCCTTTCGGCACTTGGTCAATCAGGTGGGGGCAATCCTGGTTTCCCATGTGGTGCTGCCGGAGTGGGATGAGCGCTGGCCCATTACCCTGCTGCCAGGACGACTTACCCAACTGTTGCGCCAGGAGTGGGGGTTTACAGGGTTGATCGTGGTCGACGCTCTGGATCAAGGTTTTCTGACGGAACTGGCGGATCCAGTTACTCTGGCAGTGCGGGCTTTGCAGGCAGGTGCAGACCTGATCCTGGCTCCTCCCAATCCCCTGCAGGTGATACAGGGTATTTTGCAGGCCCTCCAACCGGGCTCCCAAGCCCCAGAGTACAGTGGTCAGGGATCCCTCAACCTGGCTCAGATTGCCCAATCGGTCACGCGTATCCTGCGGGCCAAGCAGCGAGCCCTGAGCGGGGTATCTGCCCTGCTCAAAGAAGTCTGGCCGGCCCTGGCAGAAACCGACTTCACCGCCGTTTCCGGGTGGCTGGGAGCCACAGAGCCCACCGATCCGGGCCTGAATCGGGGATCCCCGGCTGAACAGCTTAAGCCCCTGTTGTTGGGGGAGCCAATTACCAGAGACTCTGCCCTAGGTAAGCTGTTTAGCGCTCGTTCTGGCTTCCCCTCTCGATTACAAGGGGCAGAACGGTTGGCTTCCCTACTGGCAGAGCCGGATATTGCCCCCTGTCAAGCAGCGATGGCCCGCGGTGGGGTGGAAGGCGGCCAACCCCTGACCTTACCGCTGCAGCCCGGCTGGTTGAACTGGATCTGGCAGGATCCCCCGCTGGGCAAGGGTGAGCTCAGTTTAGACGCTCCTGCTTTACGGATCCCCTTGGCTGTACGCATTCCCCCTTTCTGCAGCGATGCCCTCACACCTCTCCCCCTGCTGGAAGCTGCCCTGAGCAAGGCCACAGGGTTGATGGTGCAGTGCTTTGTCCGGGAGCTATTGCCTAAGTACCTGCTGGATATGCTGCAACAGCAGCAGGAGCGGATTTCGGTTCTGGTCTTTTACGGTGACCTATCCCTGTATCGTTATTTCCAGAAGCAATTTCCTCACGTTAACACCATTCATAGCCTCAACCCAGATCCGCTCGCCCAAGCGGAGGTGATGCACCGTCTGTTTCCTCAGCTTCGTCCGCTAGAGGGATCCCGTGAAACTATTAAGAAAAAGTAAACAGGATTACGGATTGTTGGCAGAAGAGGGATCCTAAGGTTATGGTATTGATTGAAATGTAAACCTTTGAAACAACTCCTCTCAGGATTGTCTGTGCTTCACTCCCTTTCAGACATTGCCGAATCCCACAGCAGCTTGTCTTCTGCCGACAGCTCTGTGGGCTTCGGGCAAGAGCGAGTTCTCTCTCAAAGGCAAGACACTGGGTCGCTATCCCCTGCCTTGCGGGTACGGTCCTTCTTCAGTACCTGGGGCAGAAGATTGAGTCTGGGCTTGATTGCCTTACTGCTGGTGTTCTTTTGGATTTGGTGGGGAGGAGCAGCGAAAGTGGATCCCTATACAGAGGCAGTGCTGAGTTTATCCGGCGAAGCCAGCCATGGTGCGTCCCTGTTTGCTCTAAATTGCGCTGCTTGTCATGGGGAAGAAGCTGATGGTCGAGTGGGTCCTAGTTTGCGCGGTGTCAGCAGCCGCCGCTCCGAGCGCTTTATCATTCGCCAGGTAACCAGTGGCAGTACCCCACCTATGCCTCAGTTTCAGCCGGATCCGCAAGAAATGGCTGATCTGCTCAGCTACTTGAAATCCCTGTGAGAGGGTTTCATGGGTTTGACCCAGCAGATCCTGTGCTATGGCCTCTGGCTGGGATCCGTCTTTGCCTTAGCGGAATGGCTGCGAGCCCGCAAAGTGGAGGGAGAATGGGTGCGTAAGGTAGTCCACATTGGAGTGGGCAACATCATTTTGCTGGCTTGGGCTTTGCAGGTGCCCCGCTGGTTGGGGGTCGGTTTTTCGCTGTTGTTTGCCGCGTTGGCGCTGCTCTCCTACCGAGTGGCCATTTTGCAGAGCCTCAATGGAGTTGGTCGGCGCAGCTTTGGCACCTGCTTCTATGCCCTCAGTATCGGCCTGCTGCTCTACTGGTTTTGGTTTCCGGAGCGGCAACTGTTTGCCGTCATCGGCATTTTGGTCATGACCTGGGCGGATGCTCTGGCGGGCTTGGTGGGTAAAACCTGGGGCCAACACCGCTACCAACTGGGATCCATTCAAAAAAGCTGGGAGGGATCCCTGACCATGTGGGGGGTGAGCAGTCTGGTTATTGGGGCCGTGTTGCTGGGGTATTTTGGCTTCTCAACCCCTTTGCTGGGTATCAGCCTTCTTGTGGGAGGGATTGTTATGGTCCTGGAGGTGTTCTCCTGGTGGGGCCTGGATAACCTAACGGTACCTCTGGCCAGTGGTGGGCTTTGCTTTCTCTTGGTGCAGGGGCTAGATCTGTAATGATTGCTACAAATTAAGCTCCTTCAATTCTGGCAGAGGATAGGGTAGAAGCAGCCTGCCTTTCTCTTGCTATGGTTACTCATTCGCCACCGGCTGCTCCTTCCCCGGCTCACATTTGCCCCTCTGCTCAGGCCTGTAGCTACTTGAACTGGGCCGCCCGAGAGCTGCAGTTGGATCCCGGCCTGTTGGCTATCCTGAGCACTCCGCGCAAGGTGGTAACCGTTGCCGTTCCGGTGCGGCTGGATAATCAGCAAATCCAAGTGCTGGCCGGCCATCGTGTCCAGCATTGCAACGTCCTCGGTCCCTACAAAGGCGGCATCCGCTACCACCCGGCGATTACTTTGGAGGAGGTCTCGGCCCTGGCCATGCTCATGACTTGGAAGTGTGCCCTGATGGGCGTTCCCTACGGTGGGGCCAAAGGAGGGATCCCGATCGATCCTAGGCAGTATTCAGTTCCAGAACTGGAGCGCATTACCCGCCGCTACACCAGCGAACTGATCAAAGATATTGGCCCGGCCATTGATATTCCCGCTCCTGATATGGGTACTTCTGCCCGGGAAATGGCTTGGATGATGGATACCTACTCCGTGAATGTGGGTCATGCCGTACCGGGGGTTGTTACCGGTAAGCCTCTCTCCATGGGTGGATCGCGAGGACGAGAAATGGCCACCGGACGGGGGGTGATGCTCATGGTGCGGGAGGCTTTAGCCTGGCAGGGTGGATCCCTGGCGGGAGCACGCGTGCTGATCCAAGGCTTTGGCAACGTGGGTAGAGCAGCAGCCCGCCTCCTCCACCAAGCAGGAGCAAAAATTCTAGCGGTCTCCCGCACTGCTGGCGGCCTTTACAACCCCAACGGCCTGGATATTCCTGCCCTTGAGGTCTACACCCGTGAACGTGGAGGCAGCATGGTCGGCTTTCCCGCAGCCGAGCCGATTGACAATGCCGAGTTGCTGCTGCAAAAAGCGGATGTCTTGATCCCGGCGGCCTTGGAAAACCAAATTACCGAGGCCAATGCCGACAAAATTCAGGTCCAAATCGTAGCAGAAGCTGCCAACGGGCCAACCACCCTCGCTGCCGACCAGATACTCAACGCCCGCGGGATCACTGTGCTACCCGACATTCTGACCAATGCTGGTGGTGTGGTGGTCAGCTACCTGGAGTGGGTGCAGGGGCTTTCCTACCTGTTTTGGGAGGAAGAGCGGGTTAATCAGGAGATGGAAAACCTCATGGTACGAGCTTTTCGGCAGGTTGTCCAAGAGGCTGAAAATCGTCAAGTATCCCTACGGCTGTCGGCCTATACCCTGGGGGTGGGACGGGTTGCTCGCGCCCTCCAGGATCGTGGCCTCTACCCCTAAAGAATTCAGCCTCTCCTGTCCAAAGATCCCATCCCGCCAGCGCGAGGAGCAGCAGGGATCCCTTGCCAGCTAAACAAGATCACCGCGCTCAGGGGACGAGTATTGGCCAACAGTCCCATTCCAAAAAGTAGCCAACTGTTGAACTCCAAACCAGAGAGGAAGGCAGCCAGGAGAAGGGCTGACCCTACCCCCTCGGCAATCGCAGCCAAGATCCAGATCGAGCTACTCCTCCAGTACTGAGACAGCACAGACCACTGCAACCCACCCACAGCAAGCCCCACCAGCAAACCCCGGAAAACACTGCTCATAGCCAGCACAGCCCTCTGCGGCCAGGGATCCCCTGCCATCCAGTTCACAGGAGTTACCCCCACCAGGGGTGCCAACTCCTCAGCCCCCACCCAGCCCAAGGCCGTCCCCAAGACCGTTGCACCTATCCACCAGGAGGAAACCTGTTGCCGTAGCACCAGCCATTGCAGCAAACCCATCAGCAAGCCCATCCCGGCACCGGCCAGACCATTCGCCAAGGTTCCCCAAGATCCCAGCAGGGGGGTCAAGGCCCCTAGGCCCAGGTAGCCAATTCCAGCCGCCCCCAAATTGGCCAACAGCCAGTTCCAGACCCATCTTTTACCTGATGGAGGTGTCTTGAGAAAAGAGGATTCAAAGGAGAAAGACTCCTGCCCGATCTGCTGTTCCACCTCCCGCAGTCCCTGCTCCGCCAAGTGGTTATCCGGTTCTAGGCGCAGGACCCCCTGGTAATCGATTTGGGCCAGACCCCAATGTCCCTGCCGTTGGTGGGCCAGACCGCGGTAGAGGTAGTAGCGAGCTTCGTTGGGAGCCAAGTGGATCATCTCGTTGAGAAGATGAACCGCCAGCTTGTACTCCCCGGCTTCGATGAGGCGCACCACCTGTTGCAGCCTCTCTTCATCCGGTTCCGACATAGGGGCAACTCGACCTAGGGGGGGTTGAGTAACCTGTTGACCAAGCCCCGGTGGGACCCGTTGTGGGTGAGCACCTTGCGGTGGTGCAGAGGAGGCTGACGTAGCAGCAGGAGCAACCTCATCCTTGTAAACCGCGCCTAGCTGTTGACTAAGCACCTCCATATCAGGAGGACGCAGGGCAGGATCTTTCTCCAAACAGCTTAAGATCACCTTTTCCAATGCGTCGGGAATAGGATAGGGTAGGTTGTGCTCTCGGAAGGGACGGGGTTTTTGGAAATTGTGGACGTGGTACCAGCCCTGTAGGCTGTCTGTATCCGGCTCAAAGGGCAACTTGCCGGTTAACAATTCGTACAGAAGTACCCCTAAAGAATAGATATCCGAGCGGGCATCCAGTTTTTCTCCACGCATTTGCTCCGGCGAAGCATAGACCATGGTGCCTAGGAAATATCCCGTCTGGGTGAGACCGCGGGAGGTTTCCCCCATCAGTTTGGAGATGCCAAAATCGAGGATTTTGACGCGCTCCTTCCCGTCTGGCCCCCTTTGCACAAAGATGTTGCTGGGTTTAATATCGCGGTGAATCACCCCCCGAATGGAGTGCTTGCCCAAGTCCATATGAAAGTTGTGGGCATGGTGAAGGCCTGCACAAATTTGCAGAGCCAGGTTTACCACCCGCTGCGGGTGGAGAGGGCCCTCCCGGGCCAGGAGATGGTCCAAACCCTGACCACTGTAGGGCTTGGCATTCAGGTACTCCATCACCAGATAAGGTTGGTTTTGATACATTCCATAGGAACGCACCTGGACAATATTGGGATGTTCCCCCAACAGCGCACTCACCCGCGCCTCATCCATGAAGCGCTGCTGCAGTTGCTGGTAATACTCCGGCCCCATATCCAGTGGAGGCGGGCGCAGCAACTTCACGGCCACCAACTCATCATCTAGCTGGGTATCTACCGCTTTGAAGACATTGCCATAGCCCCCCTCGCTGATGTGGTAGGTCAGTCGGTAGCGATTGCCAATCAGTTGTCCAATTAAGCGCTGGTTCATGGAGAAAGGCGCCAGCTGTTTCACTATGATTCTAGTCAGCTTACAGCTCAGACGCGGGTTTCCCGCAACATTGGGCCCCTTCCGGGATTGCAGCAGGCTAACCTACCCCTTCTGGCAAAAAAGCTGTAACTCGAGGCCGGAATGCTCCTGCGGCTTTGTCGGCACCTGTGCAGGGATCCCGCTAGGATTAGGTCATGAATGCTTCTTCTCCTTCTACAACTTATCCCCTGCCTCTATCTTCCTTTTGGCTAGAGGCTACTGAGTTTGCTCTGCAGATTACGGCCACTGTTGGATCCCGGCTATTGGCGGATTTTGGTCAGGCTCAGCCCAGTGAAAAAGCCGATGGCAGCTTAGTAACTGCCTCAGATGAATGGGCGGACCAAGCTTTTCAAGAGGCAATTGCGGCGGCTTTTCCTGAGCACGGTTACCTGAGCGAGGAATCCAACCATATTTTCCCGGAGAAGGAATGGTGTTGGGTGGTGGATCCGCTGGATGGAACCACCAATTTTGCCCGCGGGATCCCGATTTGGGGCAGTTCCCTGGCCCTATTCCATCACGGCTTACCGGTGTTTGGCTGTGTGCATCTGCCTCCGATCCGGCAAACCTTCTACGGGTATTGTCCCCATTTTCCGGGGGATCCACCGGCAGCAGCCTTTCTCACCCGTCATGACCGCGATCCGGCTTGCCCAAGGCAGATTAGCCCTAGCACAGCTCCTCCGGGTCCCAATCAGTTGTTTAACTTTTGCTCCCGCAGCAGCCATTGGATCAGTCCTCAATTTCCCTGCAAAGCCCGCATGCTAGGGGGAGCTGCCTACAACATGCTGTCGGTGGCCTGTGGCACCCTTCTGGGGGCGGTAGAGCGCTCCCCCAAGATCTGGGATGTGGCGGCGGTATGGGTAATTGTTCAAGGGGCGGGTGCCATTTGGGAACCGCTTGGCCCCGGGGATCCGGATCCTGGTCGGCCCTTGAGCTCCGGTCAAGACTATGGCCGCTTGACCTACCCCACTCTGCTGTCAGCTCAGGCGGAGTGGATCCCATTGTTTCGGTCTTTTATTGGCTTGCAGTAGTTGCAGAATAGGGTTGATCTTGATGGACTAACCTGATGGATCAATAGGGATCAAACCCATTTTTTGAAGGTGCTTGTGTTGCTGTTTTTAGAGTTTTAGAGTCCTTTGGAGTCTTCTGGAGTCTTCGGTGATTCCGGTTCGCCTTACCCTGCAGGATTTTCTCTGCTACTCACAAGCGGTGTTGGATTTGAGCGGGATCCATGCCGCCTGCATTTGTGGCCCCAATGGGGCGGGAAAATCGGCCCTTCTCGATGCTCTAACCTGGGGGATTTGGGGGCAAAGTCGAGCCAGCAACGACAGTGATTTAATTCGCAAAGGGGCCAGCGAAACTCAGGTAGAGGTGATTTATCTTTCCCGGGGACAAACCTACCGCATTGTCCGCAGCCGCCATCTTTGCGGGCAGGGATCCCTAGAGTGGCAAATTCAAGCGGGGGAAACAGCAGGTAAACCCCAATGGCGTACCCTTACTCGCCGCGGCATGCGAGCTACCCAGCAAGCCATCCAAAGTCAGCTTAGCCTTGACTACGACACCTTTATCCATTCTGCCTACCTACGCCAAGGTCAAGCGGATGCCTTTACCCTGAAACGCCCCGGTGAACGCAAGCAAATTTTGGCAGAGATGCTGAAGCTGGGGCAGTACGATTTTCTGGCGGAGCGTTGTCGCGAACAGCTGCGCGCAGCCAAGCTGAGAGCTGATCTACTGCAAGACCAGCTGCAAAAACTGGACCAACAGCAAGTGCAAGCCGAGCAAATCCAAGCAGAACTGGCCCGTTTGCAACAGCAACACGCTCACCTGCAAGAGCAACAAACCCTGCAACAGCAGCAGCTGCAAATCCTAGAACAGCACTGTAAAACCCGCCAGGCCTTACAGGATCGCCATCAGCACCTCACCCAACACCTGCACAAGCTGGCTGCTACCCTGCAAGACACGGAGTACCAGTGGCGCACTCAGCGGCAACAGGTGCTGGAACTGGAGAGCCTTCTGACCCAGAGGGAGGCGATTCTGGCAGGCTACGAGCGCTACCAAATCTTGATGGCCCAAGACCGGCATCTCAACCAGCTCTTTGAGCAGCAGCGGCAACTGCGGCAAGAATGGCAGCGGCTACAGACCCAATTGGCAGAGGAACAACAGCAACACCTGCGGCACCTGCAGCATCTGCAACAGGAGCTGGCCACCCGACAAGCGCAAGCCCAGGCAGACGCCCAACTGCTGGCAGAACAAGAGCGCATTGAAACTGCCCTGCACAACCACCACGCTGCTCAAGAACGGCTCCAGGTCCTCAACCGGCAGCAGCAACAGGCGGCCACTTTGCAGGAGCAACAACGACAGTACCAGGAGCAGATCCGCCACGAACAGGAACGTCTAGAGGCGCGCGCCCAACTGCTGAGACAACAGCTGCAGGTGCAACAAACCCAAGCCCAACGACAACAGCACCTACAACAGGCCATTGCTGCTGGAGAAGCAAAACTGGCCCACCTGGAACGGCAGCGGCTCTATCAGCAGAGAGTTTTGGAAAAAGGGCAAGAACGGCGACTGTTTGTGCAACAGCTCCAGGAACGCCAACGGGTTTTACAACAGCAGTGGCAACAGGAGGAAGAGCAATGCCTGCTGCTAGAAGGTTCTCTGGTGCTGGAGCAGGATCAGGCTGCCCATCGTTTGGCGGTGGTTGGTGCTGTTGGGGAAGAGAACCCAGACAAGGCTGCCGATGTCGTTGATGCTCCGCATTGCTCTGCATCGCTCCGCGAACGCGACAGCGGGACAGAGTCCTTACTGGCCTCTGAATTGGCCCTTGCCTCTGCCTCGGAGCAAAGCGCAGAGTCTTCTCTCTCCATCTGTCCTCTGTGTACACGCCCCCTCAGCCCCCGATTACGGGATCTAGTGCTGAAAAAACACCGGCAGCGCCAGGAAGACATTGCTGCAGAGCTGTTTGTTATCCGCGAGCAACTGGCGGTAGCCGACCGAGAAATTGAACTGCTACGGGAGGAGTATCGCCGTCTTAGCCAGGAGCTGGCAAGCGCAGATGAGTGCCTGCAAGCTCAAGGACGCTTGCAACAACAATGGCAGGTGGAACAGGAGCGCCGGCAACAAATGGCGGCTTGGCAGGCGGAGCTGGCTAAATTGGAACAAATCCTGGCTGAGCAGTCCTACGCCGAAACTGCCCGGCAACACTTGCAAACCATCGAACAAGCGCTGCAACAGTTGGGCTATGATGACCGTGAACATGCTCTGCAACGGGCAGAAGTGGAGCGCTGGCGCTGGGCCGTGGGTCGTGCCCATGAGCTACGCAAAGCCCAGGAGCGTTATCCCCGCCTCAGCGAACAGATTCACTCTCTACAGGCGCAACTGGAAACCTTGCAACAGCGGGGATCCCCTCCTTCAGCTGTTGCCGAACGGTTGGCCCAGATTGAGGAAGCCCTGAACCATCTGGGCTATGACGGGGAGCTGCATCAGCGTCTCAAGGCAGAATTGACCGCATCGCAAGTGTGGCCGGCGCGTCTCCAAGCTTTGCAACTGGCCTATCAAGAGCTGCCGGCAGCGGAAGCCCGCAGCCAAGCCCTATCACAACGGCTGCAGGAAAGCCGGCAACATTTTACCCAAGTCACTCGAGAACTGGAGGATATCCATCAACAGCTGGCAGAGCATTCCGGTGTTTCCGAAGCTCACTTGCAAAGTCTCCGCCAAGCCATTCAGGAGCGCCGCCGACAACTAGACCAGCTGCTGTCACAACTGGGGGCCACCCAACAACGGTTGCAGCAGGTGGCCGAGCAGGCAAAAGAGCGAGCGGAGATTGAGCAGCAACTGCAGCAGACCCGCCGCCAGCAACAGATCTATCAAGAGCTGGCTGTTGCCTACGGGCGCAACGGTATCCCCGCTTTGATCATCGAAAATGTGTTGCCCGAACTGGAAGCCCAGGCCAATCAAATCCTGGCCCGGCTCACCCAGCACCGCCTCCACCTGCAATTTGTTACCCAACGGTCGGGGCGTCGCTCCGGCAAGCTCATCGATACCCTCGATATTCTGATTGCCGATCCCCACGGTACCCGCCCCTATGAAACCTACTCCGGGGGAGAGGCCTTCCGCATCAACTTTGCCATTCGTTTGGCCCTCTCTCGCCTGCTTACCCAGCGTTCCGGGTCCGATTTGCAGACGCTGATCATTGATGAGGGGTTTGGCTCCCAAGATGCAACCGGACGGGCGCAACTGCTGGCTGCCATCAATGCTGTGGCTCCCGAGTTTGCCTGCATTCTGGTGATCACCCATATCCCTAGTCTGCAGGATGCCTTTCCCCACCGCATCGAGGTGCAGCCCTCCCCCCAGGGATCCCGTATCCAGATTCGCGGCTAGGGGGGGTCGCCTGAGCAGAATGGAGTTCTTCCCCGGTTAGGCGCAAGAAAACATCCTCTAGATTGGCTTTGCGACGCAACAGCCGGCTGGGTTGCTCATCTTCAACCCGATGAAAAAAAGACTGCGGATCCACAGCGGGCAAAACCATCAGAAAGCCGCTGCTAAAAGGTCGCCACCATACCCCCCCTCGCTCGGCCAGGGTTTCTACCCGTTCCCTAGGGATCCCCTCCACCTCCAAAACCTCTCGCCCCACCACCCGTTCGATCAAGGCTGCTGGGGTGCCTTGATCCACAATTTGCCCCTGTTGCATCAACAACAGCCGGTCACAGAGGCGTTCGGCTTCCTCCATGTAATGGGTGGTGAGCAACACCCCTCGACCCGCCTGCCTCAGTTGGGTCACTAGTTTCCAAAAATCTTGGCGGGCATCGGGATCCAAACCGGTGGTGGGTTCATCTAAAAAGACCATTTTTGGGTTGTTCAACAATGCCCGTGCCAGCACCAGCCGCCGCTTCAGACCACCGGAAAGCTCCTCCACCTTGGCTTTTTCTCGCCCCAGCAAGTTCACCTGTTCCAGTACTTCTGCCGCCCGGTGCTTGGCCTCACGACCCACTAAGCGGTAATGGCGGGCAAAGCAAATCAGATTCTCGTAAACATTCAAGTCGGGATCCAAGTTGTCCTCTTGAGTAACCACGCCGATTTGGCGACGAGCTAGGGATCCCTGGGTATGGATATCGAGGTGATCCAGGCACACAAATCCGCGTGTGGGTATCACCATGCCGTAGAGCATGCCGACGGTGGTACTTTTGCCTGCTCCATTGGGTCCTAGCAGGCCCAGCACTTCACCGGTCTCTAGGGTGAGTTCCACGCCGCGTACCACTGCCACGTTGGCATAGGTTTTGTGCAAGTCATGAGCAAGCAACATCGGTGGGGGAAGAGAACCACCAAACCAAGCTAAACCAAAACCTGTGCCGGCGCCTGCTGCACCAGCTGCTGGACTTCTTGGCGCGCCCAGGTATCTGCCTGCAAAATGTCCTCCAGGCTGGGATCCGCGATGGGTTGATGCCGCTCGCACACTTGCTCCAGCAGCCGGGGAATATCCAAAAAGCGGATCTGCTCTTCCAAAAACAGGGCCACAACAGCTTCGTTGGCAGCGTTGAGAACTGCCGGCAGGGTTCCTCCCACCCGCCCGGCAGCATAGGCCAACTGCATGCAGGGGTACTTGCGGTGGTCGGGGGCCTTAAAGGTCAGGGATCCCAACTTGACCAAATCGAGGGGATCCCAGGGGGTGGCTAGGCGTTCCGGCCAACTGAGACCGTAGAGGAGGGGCAGATGCATATCTGGCCAGCCCAATTGCGCCAGGACGGAAGTGTCTGCCAGCTCGATGAGGGAGTGAACAATGCTCTGGGGATGAATGAGGATGTCGATGTGGTCGTAATCCAAACCAAACAGCCAATGGGCCTCGATCACCTCCAGGCCTTTATTCATTAGGGTGGCAGAGTCAATGGTGATTTTGCGGCCCATTACCCAGTTGGGGTGTTTCAAGGCATCCGCCAAGGTCACTTGATCCAGCTGTTCTGCCGGCCAATCCCGGAAGGCCCCCCCTGAGGCGGTGAGGATGATTCTGTGCAGTGCTCCTTCCGGCACCCCCTGCAAACACTGAAAGATGGCGGAATGTTCAGAATCCACCGGGATCAGTTTGACACCATACTGCTGCACCAGAGGCAAGACCACCGGCCCACCAGCCACCAGGGTCTCTTTGTTGGCCAAGGCAATATCTTTACCGGCCCGAATGGCTGCCAGCGTAGGTAGCAAGCCGGCACACCCCACAATCCCCGTTACCACCCGCTCGGCTTGCGGATGAGCTGCCACTTGGCATAGCCCCTCGGATCCCGCCACCAACTCGGGTAGGGGCCGGATCCCGCTCAGCAGCGAGCGCAGTTCCGGCAGCAGTTCTGCGCGGCTAATGCCGACAATCTCAGGTCGAAATTGTCGCACCTGCTCCGCCAGCAGGGTGACGTTGGTGTGGCTGGTTAAACCAACCACCCGAAAGCGATCAGGGTACTGGGCGACCAAATCCAAGGTTTGGGTGCCGATGGAACCGGTGGAGCCGAGCAAGGTGATGGCTTGCATGAGAAATCCCTTTGCGCCTCAAGAAAAGGTGAAGATGCTGCTCCCTTTCACCTTACAGCTTTTTCCGGCGGTACCTGATCCGGTTCGCACAGGCTAGGCTCCTGCCTAAGGGGGATTTGGGTTGCCTCGAACCTCTACAAAGTCGAAGAAAAAGCTGCAGGGCTGCTCCGGGATCCCACCCAAGCCTGAGCGTGGTCCATTGATCGGCAAAAGGATCCCCTAGTCCTGTTCTGATCCCTGTGGGATCTCAACTCGGCTTTGTAACCACTGCTGCAGCAGGGGGAGAAGGGTTTCGCTCAGTTGGTTCCACTGGCTGGGCTTTTGTGTAGTGGTCAGCAGCTCTACTCGATCCCCTCGAATCACCAAAAAGCCGACCGGCTCGATGCGCACCCCGCCACCAGCACCCCCAAACAGGCTGGCCGGATCCCCGCCATTGCCCCGAAAGCCGGCAGCGGTTTTGCCAAAGTTGCCACCACCACCGCCCAAGCCAAAGTGCAAAGACATATAAGGCACAATAATTGTTTCGCCAAGGGTGATCGGCTGGCCAAAGGTTTGCCCAGTTTCTGCTAGAACCCGCAGCTTGCTGAGTACTGCCTCCAATACAGCCTCCACATTAAACTCGGATCCCATTTCGGCTCACCTGCATGACAATTCCAGCTTGCCGCAGCTAGCGGCGGCCTGTTAGCAATGAAGACTCGAGAAACAAGCTCACTCTTCGTCTGGAGAGCCGGAATAGAGATCTTCTAGGCGACTGCGGGCTTCATCCAAATTGGCAGAGCGGATCACCAATAGGGGCTCTTCCGTGAGGTTGCCATCCTCGTCCACCAGTTCTGGGTGAGGTACCCGCTTGCGAGAACGACGCGGAGATGCCTTGCGCTCTTCCATCCCCAGAGTGATGAGGTTGGAAATCAAGTTACGCAGGGCCAGAAAGGCAATGGCCGCAAAAGCGATGAGGTAGAGGATCTGGAGCATTAGGAGTCGGAGGCGGGATGAATCTGGCGAAATCGACGACCAAGCTCAGCACATTCCATGAGCAAACGATGCCATTTTGCCATCAGCCCAGGATCGATGCCAACCTCATTATCGGACAACTGATAGAGGATTTCTGCCGCCTGCAGTTCCGATTGGGCAGCCAGGACTCGTTCCAAAATCGACTGCTGCTCTTGCGGGCTGATAAAATCCAGTTTTTCCTCCTGCAAAAACCGACGGGAGCGCTCAAACCAGTAGCGGTAGTCCTCCAGCAAAGGCCCCAGGATCTCTTGCAACAGCTCTGCTTTGCTCATGGCGTGGGATCCCTCGATGGCTGATTAAGATAAGAAAATCTTAGCAGAACTTAACTTTTGTTGCCCAGGGATCCGCTTCAGCGGGATTCCAACCAAGCTTCCGCCTCCAGCATCAGGGTTTCCAACTGAGGCAACAGATCAGAGGCCCCCTCTTGCCAATAGCCCCGTTGATGGGCCTCCAGCAGCCGCTCGCTCATGTCCCGCAATGCCCAGGGGTTGTGGGCCCGTAAGAAAGCCTGCACCTGAGGATCCAATAGGTAGGCTTGGGCCAGACCCATGTACATAAAGTCCGGCACGGTATGGGTGGTGGCATCGTAGGCAAACAGATAGTCCAGCGTGGCCGCCATTTCAAAGGCTCCCTTGTAGCCGTGGCGCATCACGCCAGCAATCCACTTGGGGTTAATCACGCGGGAGCGGTAAACCCGGTCGATTTCTTCAGATAGGGTGCGAATTTTCGGGTTTTGGGGACGGGCATGATCACCGAAATAGATCTGGGGATCCCGACCTTGTAGGGTGCGTACCGCCGCCACCATTCCCCCCTGAAACTGGTAGTAATCGTCGGAATCCAGCAGGTCGTGTTCGCGGTTGTCTTGGTTGTGCAGCACAATTTGCAGCTGGGCCAATTGCCGCCGCAGGGCCTCTGGGGCCGGTTGCCCTTCCGCTTCGGCTCGGTAGGCATAGCCACTCCAGTTCAAGTAGGCTTGCGCCAGATCCGCTTCGCTTTCCCAGTTTTGCCCTTCGATTAGCCCCTGTAACCCGGCTCCATAAGCTCCTGGCTTGGAGCCAAAAATGCGCAGCCGGGCTCGTTCCTCCGCTTGTTGGGGTGGGATCCCTTGCTGTTGCCAGTGTTGGGAGTCAGCCTTCACATGGGCACGTAAAGGGTTGTCGGCTTCCGCTTCCTCCAGCTCGGCTACGGCTTGCACAGCCCGGTCGAACAGGGCAATCAAGTTGGGAAATGCATCCCGAAAGAAGCCAGAAATACGCAGCGTGACATCCACCCGCGGTCGCCCTAGCACCGATACGGGCAGAATTTCAAAATCCACCACCCGTCCCCCCTCCCAGCGGGGCCTTACCCCTAACAGGGCCATGGCTTCCGCCCAGTCCTCGCCACCGGTGCGCATGGTGGCCGTGCCCCATACAGAAAGACCCAAGCTGCAGGGATACTCTCCCTGTTCTTGCACGTAGCGCTCCACCACCCGCTCTGCGGCCAGGGATCCCACCTGCCAAGCGGTTGGGGTGGGAATGCCACGAATGTCCACCGAGTAGAAGTTGCGCCCGGTGGGTAAAACCTCCATCCGGCCCCGTGTGGGTGCACCTGAGGCACCGCTAGGCACATAGCCCCCATTCAGCCCATGTAAGAGGTTGTGCAGCTCCTGCGGGGTTTGTTGCAGGCGGGGCAGCAGATCCGTCTCCATCCAGTGCAGCACTTGTCTAGCAGCCGGCCCAGGAGGCGGATCGTAAGGGATCCCTTGCAACCGTTGGGCAATCCAAAGCCGAGCTTGTGCCTCCAGGGCAGCAACTCCATCTCCAATCCAGCGAAAGTTATCGGACATCAGTACCGGAATAGGAAAGGGATACCATTTCCAAACCAGAGAATCCAGCTAGGGCCGCGGTGGCACCGTTAACAGCAATTCCAAGCCAAAGCCATGCTCTCCGAGAGGATAACTGGTTACCCCCAGCCCATCGATACGAGTTAACACATCCTCTGCCTCTGGGCCCAGCGTGGCCAACCCGCCTGGCAAGGCTGCTTCCAAAACGGTACGGATCCCCTGCCAGTTAAGCAAAAAGTAGCCGTAGTTGGGTCTGTGTAGCTGCTCGTAGAGGGTTTTCAGGGGTTCGACCTGAGGTAGCAGGTTGCCCTGCCTTTGGGCAATGGTTTGTAAAGCTCCACTGCTGCTGGTAACAATCAAATAATTGCCCTCCCAAGCCCGAATCAGCAGCGGCTGGTTAAACAGCGGATCGGCCCAGGTCACTTGGCCATTGGCTTCCGTCACCCGTGCTCCCGATTCCTGGGCCAGTCGATCTAGCTGGGCTAAGGTGGCCTTGGCCTTGTCCTGTTGGTTGCTCTCGATCACCAAAGCTGCCCCCATACCCTGCAAGAGCGGATGGGCTTGAGCATCTGGAGCCACCAACAAAGCCAGTTCTCCATCCATCCAGGCGATCACGTCTTGCTCCAAATCCAGTTGGGTATTGGCGCGAAACTCGGCCTGCAACTCCTCCCAGGCCTCTTTCAGCAGCGGGTCTTCTTCTAGTTTCGGCAAAAGGGCTTGCCAGCGTTGGGCAACCTGTTGGGTGCTAATCACCACCAGAGCACTACCCGGCAGGCGTTGGATCAGTTCTCCACGGGCAGGTTGCAATCCAGCTTGCAAATTAACTTCTGGATCAGTTTGGGTGAGCATCCGGACTCGTAAGCCCTGCTCTTGCCAGTGAGCAGCCATGGCCAAGGAGCGAATCGGCTTCAGAGACTCCAGTGCCGCTAGATCGACTTCCTCCATCCAGTCCCCAAACTCGGGGTTGTCCTGTAAAACCTCAAAATTGAGGTAGGCAAAAGCCAAGGCTCCATCGGTATACAGCTCGGCAGCAGCGGAGCGGAACAGCTCAGAACGGCTGATGGATTCTGCTTCACCGCGATAAACAGCCACAGCCTGCTGCATCACCCCCGGATCGTTGGCCACGGCCACAAAGCGGTTGCCAAATTCTGCGGTTACCCACTGTTCACCGGGATCCCCATTGGTTTGGATGTGGAGAGTCACCCCCTGCTCTTGGCGACGTTCGAAGTTAGCCCCTTCGGCTTCCGCCCGTTGTCGCACCTGTGCCAAAAATTGCCCAGACAAATCGGTGTTGCGGGTACTGGCCCCGAAGAGGATCCCAGGTACAGGCCTAGAGGCAGTTGGCATCAGATTGGGTACTACCACCGCCATGATGAATTGATCCCCGGCCCAGTTCTGAATGTCTTCTCTGGGAAACTCGCTGCCGGTTTCCGCCAATGCTTCTGAGGTCCAGTTTTCCCATTGGGCCAAAAGATCAGGATGGGTGCTGAACGCTTCTTCTGGGTTGGTGGCAAAGGCCAGCACCACTGGCGCAGACTCAGGCACCAACACCGTCTCTGGCAAAATATCCCTTGGCAACTGGGCTTCTGGTTGCTGACAAGCCCCAACCCACCAAGCACCTCCTAAGGCAAGCATGGTTAGAGAAAGAGGGCGAAAACGACGATAAAGTTGGGCCTGCATGGCAACACCTGCTACGAGCCGTCCCCTTGAGCATAGGCGATGGGCTGCAACCTTGTCTGCTGTTGTTGGCTTGGATGTAATCTGGGTCACTTCGCCTCTAGCCTACCCTGCGCTACCAATTTGTCAGCGTACTCATTCCAGCGCATCCCCCCATGGGCTTGAATCCAGCTCACCTGAATATGGGGACACTGCTGTTTTAGTTGATACAGCTGTTGGACCAAATCCAAGTTCTCTACGGGGCCAGTGCGGCGTCGCCATCCCTGTGCTGCCCATTGGGCTATCCAGTTGTTGTAGATCTGTACACACAGATGGGAATCACTGTAGATGGTGTGAAGGGTGTTGCTCTTGGTGTTGTGGCAATACTCCAGGGCTTGAATCAACCCAGTTAATTCCATGCGGTTATTGGTGCTGGTGGGATCCCCTCCATACCATTCATCCACAACTTGGTTATCCTGAACCACCACGACGGCCCATCCCCCTGGCCCCGGATTGGGAGAGCAGCCACCATCGGTGAAGATGCCGCTAGAAGGACAAACCGTGAGTCGAGTTGGTCGCCCGGAAACATTAGCCATCTTAGATCCCTTGCCGGAACAGAGCCTACATCCTATCTGTAAGCTACCCACTACTGCCGTTAGATAGCGTCAATAGCTGAAAGACTAGATACTTTCACCCCATCTACGGTAGAGGCTTCAGCACTCTATTATCCATGGCGCTGCTCAAAACAAAAACCCCCAGAAACTCTGGGGGAGGAGTGGTGTGTTGAGGTGATGAATACCCGCATGATATCCCTCAAATCCAGTGAGCAGGCTAGCTTAGAAAAAGATTCCTGCGCTTTTTTGCAGAAATAATTACAGGTCCTGGAAGATGCCTAACACTAGAAACAAACCAACAAAAAATCAGCTCCTCTCCGGTCATTCAGGTATGGTGTTTAGAAATAAAAGTTTCTCCTGATCCACACTAAATGTAGACAGGTAAACACTGTGGTTTTTTACGTCCGCACTGCCGACACTAGGGGTTGTGTCAGACCAAGGTGGGCATAAAGACGAGAAAAGTCAAAATTTGATGACATTAGCTCCTGGATACAGCGCACCTTAACCTCTTCGTGTAGGCGAATCTGCCCAAACATCCGTTCGATGCGGTTGATGGTGGTGAAGGTATCTAGATCCACCGAGAGGATCGGCACTTCCAATTCTTCTGCCCGCGACTGAATGCGGGGATCCAAGGGGAATTTACCGGTCAGGATCAAGCACAGGGTAGAGGTTTCCAGGGCAGCCAACTGGATATCGGTGCGATCCCCACCGGTGATCACCGCCTTGTGTTCCGATTTGCGGAAATACTTCAGGGCCGAGTTGACGTTCATTGCCCCCACCGCAATATCCTCCACCATGAGATCCAGCCGATCCAAGCAACAGAGCACCTCCGCTTCCAGTTGTCGAGCCAGTTCTCCGACACTGATGCTGCGTAAAATGCGATGGGAGGGCAGTACACCCAACACCGGGATCCCTTGCCCTTCCAGGAAAGGCTGGATCACGGTTTTCACCTGTTGCAGTTGGTTTTGCGGCACATCGTTCAGCAGTACCCCCGCCAGATGGGATCCCAGTTGGGCATGGGCAGCCAGAATAGAATCTACCGCCAAGGGCGAGTGGTAGCGGCTAATTAACAGAACAGGAGCTTGCAAAACCTGGGCCATTTTGGCCAGTGACAAACCAAACAGCTCCCCTTCGTAAAGATCGGCAGGGCCTTCCAGCAACACCAAGTCGGCAGGGGATTTCTGCACAAATTCCAACAAAGGGGCAATTGAATGTTCCTGGGCGGGCTCACCTGGCTTCTGCTTCATTTGCGCTAGCAGAGAATCTCCATTCAGCTGCAGGAGCAGCGGCGGCATTTGGGCAAGGGTGAGCTGTAAAGACTCCGCTACAAAACGCATGTCCGGATCACCCCCTTCAATGGAGCAATCTTCCGTCATGCAGGAGCCAATCGGCTTACCATAGGTCACCCTCATCCCTTGCTGCTGCAAATGCTTGGCTAAACCCAAAATGGCGGCAGACTTACCACTAAAAGGCTCGGTAGAACCAACAAGAAGGAACTTGGACACAGGTAAAGGGCTCCCAGTTCTGTAGGGGACAACGAAATGAGGTACTTGCAAGGGAGAGTAACTTGTTACTCAGTACTCAGTCTAACGGAGGCTACTGAGGGGAAAGCTGATAACCCGGAACAAAGTTGAGCAGGCGGGCGCCTATACCGAGGCTGTATCCCCAACCGGAATAGAGCGGGCTCTAGGTGCTCATTGGACAGCCTCTCCGCCCTACTGGACAAGCTTTCCGCATAGGGGTAAGACAGGGGGGTCAGTGCTTTTCGTATGGGCATGTTGCTGTGAACTACACTTTACTGTGCTCAACTGTGCTCACAATACTGGCGGAGAGCACACTTAGCCCCACTTCAATAGTAGGCATAACAGGTAGGCCCAGTGCTTTTTCCATCTATGGATGGACACAGTTGGATTTTACTCAGCTGCGCCGAGGGCCCCGGTCCTTAGGCCAGGGTAGCTGACATTCCAGCCCAGTACCACCAGGCCCAGCCCAACCCCACCAATAGTGCCGTTATCCCATACAGGGATCCCACCACCTGTACCTCAGACCAGCCCCCCAACTCCAAATGATGATGCAACGGAGACATGCGCAACAGCCGCTTCCCTGCCCCGGTTTTGCGTTTGGTGTATTTGAAGTAGCTCACCTGCAAAATCACCGATAGGGCTTCTACCACCAGCACACCCCCCATCAAGGCTAAGGCCCACAGTTGATCCCCGAGTAGCGCCAGACCCGCTAGGGCGCCTCCTAACCCTAGGGAACCGGTATCGCCCATAAACATGCGTGCCTTGTAGTGGTTGTGGGCCAGAAACCCCAAACAGGCTCCGCTCAAGCCAAAAGCCAGCAGAGATAAGGCCGGATCCCCCTGGATCAGCCCCAACCCTGCCAACACAATCGCTACCACCCCCGCGGCCAAGCCATCCATGCCATCCGTCAGGTTGACAGCATTATTGGTGCCCACCAGCACAAACACTGCCAACGGCCAAAACAGCCCACCCAACGGGATCCGACCCAACCTTGGCACGGTTAGCTCCGTAGGAACCCCTTGCCAGACCAAGTATGTGCAAAACAAAGCCGCGATCCCCAACTGTAAAAACAGCTTTTGTGAGGGAGATAACCCCTTGTTGGATTGCTGCCGAATCACCTGCCAATCATCCAGCCAACCCACAAACCCATAGGCCAGAGTCAGCACAGCCACCGCCAGCACCTGGGGATGCCAACCCGTCCACCCCGCTGCCACCAGCAGACCCACGGGTAGAAAGCTAATTCCTCCCATGGTCGGCGTGCCTGCCTTTTTCAGGTGCGCTTGGGGTCCTTCCTGGCGGATAACTTGCCCTGCTTTCCAGCGCCGCAACCAAGGGATCAACAGGGATCCCAGCACCATAGAAGCTACAACACTTGCCCCAAAGGGGATGAGCACCTCTGGTCGGACTGCAACCAACAGGCCCGAGAGGGCCAAACCCAACCCCCAGGCAAGCAACATCCCTTCCCCTGTAGCGGATCCCGGCGAGGGCTCCGTCTTGGGATCGGCAGCGGGATCCAGGGGGGACTCTGACCCATCCAACTCAGATCCATCCAACTGCAACTCAGGCATAGGGTTCCTCACAGCCAATACCTCCAGCAGACCACAACGGCCAGCGTCAAAAAACTCCGGCAGGAGAGTCCAGAAAAACTCTACCCCGCCGGAGGCCCAGATGCGAAAGGCAGAACCCCTCAATAGGGCCATTTCCAGTTGCGCACCTCCGGCATATCCTGTCCATGCTCACGAATGTAGTGTTTGTGCTCGACAAACTTGTTGTGGATGAGCTGCTTGATGTGGGCCCGCTCATATTTGAAACGCTCCACTCGATCCAACACATCATCCGCTAGGCTGAAGCGATCCACCTCGTTGAGCACGCACATATCAAAAGGAGTGGTGGTGGTGCCTTCCTCCTTGTAGCCGCGCACGTGCAGGTTGTGGTGGTTGGGGCGGCGGTAGGTGAGGCGGTGAATTAACCAAGGATAGCCGTGGAAAGCAAACACAATCGGCTTGTCGGGGGTAAAGATGCTGGCATAGTCCACATCACTAATGCCGTGGGGGTGTTCGCTAGGGGGCTGCAACTTCATGAGGTTGACCACATTCACCACCCGGATTTTGATATCCGGTAGGTGCTGCCGCAAAAAGTCCACCGCCGCCAAGGTTTCCATGGTTGGTACATCCCCACAGCAAGCCATGACCACATCCGGCTCAGCTCCTTGATCGTTGCTAGCCCACTCCCAAATCCCCAGACCCTGAGTGCAGTGCTTAATCGCTGCATCCATATCTAGGTATTGCAAGGCCGGCTGCTTACCGGCCACCACCACATTCACATAATGACGGCTGCGCAGACAGTGATCGGTAACCGAAAGCAGAGTATTGGCATCCGGGGGCAGATAGACCCGAATCACATCCGCTTTTTTGTTAACCACATGATCCAAAAAGCCCGGATCCTGATGGCTAAAGCCGTTGTGATCCTGCCGCCACACATGGGAAGTGAGCAGGTAGTTCAAAGAAGGGATGGGTCGCCGCCAAGGAATATGCCGGGTGGTTTTCAGCCACTTGGCATGCTGGTTGAACATAGAATCTACCAAGTGGATGAAGGCTTCATAGCAGGAGAAAAAGCCATGCCGCCCAGTTAGGAGGTAGCCCTCTAACCAGCCTTGGCAGGTATGCTCGCTCAGGATCTCCATCACCCGCCCATCAGGGGAGAGGTGCTCGTCATAGTCATAGGTCTCCGCCACCCAGGTGCGGTCACTGGCTTCAAACACCGCATCCCAGCGGTTAGAGGCAGTTTCATCGGGGCCAAAGATGCGGAAGTTACGCTGATCTTGGTTCAGCTTCATCACATCCCGCAAAAACTGCCCCATGATGCGAGTAGCTTCCGCCTCAGTAGTACCGGGATGAGGAACGGGTACCGCATAACGGCGGAAATCCGGCATTTTCAAATCCCGTGTCAGCAAACCACCATTGGCGTGGGGAAGCGCTCCCATGCGCTTTGCCCCCTTGGGAGCCAGTTCTTGCAACTCGGGGAGCAGGCGACCATTTTCATCGAAGAGCTCTTCCGGCCTGTAGCTGCGCAGCCAGTTTTCCAGCAGTTGCACATGCTCCGGTTTAGATGCCATGTCTGAGAGAGGTACTTGGTGAGAGCGCCAGTAATCCTCTGTTTTTTTACCGTCTACTTCTTTAGGGCCTGTCCAGCCTTTGGGGGTTCTGAGGACAATCATCGGCCACTGCGGGCGAGTGGGATCCCCTTTACTACGGGCATTGTGCTGGATTTCCTGGATCTCGTGAACCACCGTATCGAGAGTGGCAGCCATCAGCTGGTGCATTTCCGCTGGCTCTGAGCCTTCCACAAAGTAAGGCTTGTAGCCGTAGCCAACAAATAGGCTTTGCAGCTCTTCCCGGCTGAGGCGAGCCAAGATGGTCGGGTTGGCAATCTTGTAGCCATTCAAGTGCAGAATCGGCAGCACCGCTCCATCGTGAATGGGGTTGAGAAACTTGTTAGAGTGCCAAGAGGTAGCCAGAGGCCCAGTTTCCGCTTCCCCATCTCCCACCACACAAGCCACCAACAAGTCAGGGTTATCAAAAGCCGCTCCAAAAGCGTGGGACAGTGCGTAGCCCAACTCTCCCCCTTCGTGAATGGAACCAGGGGTTTCCGGCGCCACATGGCTAGGAACTCCACCTGGGAAAGAAAACTGTTTGAAGAGTTTTTGCATCCCTTCAGCATCTTGGCTAATATCCGGGTACACCTCACTGTAGGTGCCTTCCAAGTAGGTATTGGCAATCAAGCCAGGGCCACCATGACCGGGGCCGGTGATGTAAAGAATGTTCAGATCTTCCCGCTTGATGATGCGGTTGAGATGGACGTAGATGAAGTTCAGCCCCGGTGTGGTACCCCAGTGCCCCAACAGGCGGGGTTTGATATGCTCGAGTTTGAGAGGTTCCCGCAGCAAAGGGTTTTTCATGAGATAAATTTGCCCAACAGACAGGTAGTTGGCGGCCCGCCAGTAGGCATCAATTTTGCGAAGTTCTTCGGCGGTGAGCGGTTTTGTCGAGAGCTGTTCTGCCAGAACCATAGCCATACACCCTAGGTACTTCTACCTCATGGTGATCCAGTTTTGGGCCATCCTTCCGAGATCTTGTAATTTCTTCTGAATTGAGCTTCTGAAAGAATGCACTCAGATAGATACTGATACCCTTTGATACCCTTGGCCGGTTGACCATGGGCTCCTGGCTACAAAAGCATAAAACAGCACAGTAGCAAACTGTATAGGTCTCTTGCTCGGCTGGAAACTCCAGAGCAGTCTGGAACCCTCTATGGCCTGCTAACCCAAACAGCTCAAGAAGGAAAGTAAATTACCCGACACTGAGCTTACGCTACAGTGCGGGCTTTATCCCAATCCTCGACTGCAATAGAGCAGCTAAGTTTCGGAATTTCGGGCTGATTTACAACAACAACCCCAAGGAGAGAAATTATTTGAGCAGCGTTGTTTCTTGTTTAGGCTCTCTCGAATGCCTGTCAAGTTCT
>CALFBB010000005.1 GCA_937944885.1 uncultured cyanobacterium | reverse complement strand
GAGGCACCCGCTTCTTGATCCCACGCAGCAACCCAAAGCCGATACTGAAGGTGTCGCCCACACGATGCAAAGACCAGTTCTGGGTGTTGGTCTCCAAGGGCAGGCACGAGAAGCGCTTGATTTTTGTGCGGGCATTGGCGTTACGAATGGCCTGGTTGATCCAGGCCGAACCGACTCGATATTGGCGAACGCCTTGGTCGTCAAGGTCTGATGTTTGGCTCCCATCGAGGCCATTTTTACTGGACCCTTTTTACTAAGCCGGATATACGATCTTTGCTGCCAATGGAAGGGTTGGTCAGCATCGCTGCCGCCTGTGCAACGGCTCATCCTACAACCCTCAGGTACATGTGTGGATCCCAGAAACAGGGGCAGAGTGTGGGTGAGAAGGGAAAAATCCTTGAGCAGCACTCAGGGATCCGCAGCGGAGCACCTGCCCCCTTAGGAAAGGCACCCTACTGCCCAGATCAACCGTTGCAGAGTGCTTAGCAACACCAAAATGGCCATCAAGCCAAATAAGGGCACCATGTGCTGAGGAAACAGAAAAAACAGCCCGTAGAACAGGATTGTTTCACTACCCTCGATGAGCCCAGCAGGCATGCTTAGGCTGGTCAATGCATCATTCTCTCGACGACGCAGAGCGTCATTTTGTCGTTTTTCTAACAACCCTGATAAGTACATCCAGGAGCAAAGGTTGATATAAAAACTAGCTAGCATCAGGGCCAAAAATGCATACCCCAGCAGGGATCCCTGGTGAAAGGCCAAACCCAGAGGGACAGCCGCATACACCACCACATCCAGCAGCATGTCCAGATACCCTCCTAGGTCGCTTTGTCGCTGTTGCCAACGGGCCAAGGTGCCATCCAAACCATCCATGAAGCGGTTCAGCAACCACAGACCTAGCCCCCACCCATAAGCACCCAAGGCAGCCGCTGTGCCAGAACTCAGGCCAACTGTAAACCCGGTCAGGGTAATCGCCAGGGGATGCACCTGTCCTAGAGGCGTCTGCAGCAAGGGAGCCAACAGCCGCTCCTTCCACCGCCTCAGCATCTTATCCAGCAATGAACACTCCTTCTTTGAGCAGATTTGCGTTTGAAGACTCATTCTGGGATCCGTCATAATCCCAGATTCTGAGAATGTGATTAGCCTTGAAAGATTTGAGACGAAGGTTGCACCGTTTAGGGGACTACAGGTTTAACGGTGTTACTCGAGCGCCCGCAGTGGCGCTCAGCTCTTGATCCCAGCTCCCGGTGATTCACCAGGTATTTACTGACCAGATAGTTTAGGGGGAGTCCTGCCGCACCAGCAGGGATCCCTTGCCAAGAGCTGCTGCTCCCTGGACTTGGGCAGAATCACTCATGGCCAGGCAATGGGGAGGCAGGTCGATTAAGGGTGGAGTGATGGGCTGGGGGGAGCTGGGTGTTAAAAAGGTCTGGCAAAAGGGCACAGGGTTGCGCTGTATATCAGCGATAAAAGCAGGAGGAATGTTGCCCAGATAGGCCCCCAACACGTGCTGCTCCGGATCCTCTGGCAACACCTGGTAGTACAGCATCAAGCGGTTATCGGGAAACCAGGCGCGGACCAAGTTTTGCAATTCCTTCAAGCGAAAGCCCGGTTCTTCGGGGTTGTGAATCAGGTGCATGCCCACCAGTCGTCCACCACTGAAATAGGCCTGTACATCAAACCCGCGGGCATAGATCGGCGGCTGGGAGGGATCCCGCAGCAAGGAAGCATCCGACAAATAAAGGGCCTCACCACCGGGGCGGAGCTGCCAGCGGGTCCAGCGGGGATCCTCGCGATTGCTGGAGAGGGTCTCCCAATTGTTGGCACGGGCGTAGCTCAAAAACCGCTCCTCAACCATGCCCAAATAAAGCATTTCCAGAGGCTGCAGGGGTAGGCGGGCTCGGGTTTGCAACAGGGGCAATGTCCGCACTTCCCCCTGTTTGAGCACCAGCACTTCTGCCACTGCCGGTCGATGTTCCCACACCAGTAAGGCGCTGAAGATTCCTAGCCAAGCTGACCTAGCCAGACCCTTGAGCAAGAGTTTGAACAGAAGTTTGAGCAGCAGTTGAGGCATCTCCAGCCGCGGCCAGACATGACCGAAAAGGGTAGCAGTAGAGACACAACAAGACGAAGTCACCGCAACATTAAGGTTAGAAAGTTGATGAATACTTTATCTTAGCGATACAGCCAGAACCTGGTGTAGATTTTTAACTCATTTCTTCATGTGAATGTCTTTGTAGTGCTCAGAGTATCAAAATGCACTCAATGTACTCAGATCGGGGGGAGCGGATAGCGGGCTCAGGCTGTCCCGGTTTGGTGGTGATTGCCGGCCCTACCGCCACCGGTAAATCGCGGCAGGCGCTGCTCTTGGCCCAACGGCTGGGATCCCCTCTATTGAGTGCGGATTCCCGTCAAGTTTACCGGGGTTTGGATATCGGTACGGCCAAGCCCACCCTGGCAGAGCAGGCCCTTTGGCCCCATGAGCTAATCGATCTGGTGGAGCCTACAGAGACCTTTACAACGGCCCAGTTTCAACAGTTGGCTCAAGCCCGTATTGCCCAAGCCCATGGCCAAGGCCAGACACCGATTTTAGTGGGAGGAACCGGCCTTTATATTCAGTCCATCACCTCTGGCTTAGGGATCCCGGCGGTACCGCCGCAGCCGCAGCTGCGGGCCCAATTGGAAACCTGGCCCCCTGAGATTCGCTACGCCTGGTTGCAGCAGTTGGATCCGGGTGCCGCCCAACGTATTCACCCCCACGATAGGGTGCGTACCTTGCGTGCTTTGGAAATTGTTTACACCACCGGCAAGCCCGCCTCCAGTTTACGGCAGGTCCATCCACCGCAGTATCCTATCTTGCTGCTGGGGTTGCACTGTTCCATGCCACGTTTGCAAGCCCGCATTGCTCAACGCACCGCAGAAATGCTGCAATCAGGCTGGATTGAAGAGGTCAAAGGTCTGCGGGAACGGTACGGGCCAGATCTGCCCCTGCTCAAGACCCTGGGCTACGCCGAAATCCATGCTTTTCTGGAGGGACGGATCCCTGCAGCTGAGCTAGAGCCGCTGATTGTGCAGCACACCCGCCAATTTGCCAAGCGGCAGATGACCTGGTTTCGCGCTATGCCCGGGATCCAATGGCTGGACTGCGAGACGGAGGATTTATCGGAGCAAATCTGGCAGCGGGTTATGAATTGGTTAGCCGATTTGCCAGCTGCTCAAACAACTGCCGACGGTAGTGGGCATCCGCCTGCCGATGGGTAGGGATCTCTAGGACTCTCACCCCCTGCCGGGGCAGAGGGTTAAGACACTGGGCCAGGTGATCCCAGCTTTGCAGCAAGTGGTGTTCAACCCCATGCGCTTGGCAGAGCAGGGCAAAATCCGTCGCTTGAGGGGTGGCAAAGTAAGGTTCAAAGGGGGGGTTGACTCCCTGGCGACCCACTTCAGCAATGGGGAGAAACTCGAAAATCCCACCGCCGCGATTGTTGATCAGCACAACAGTGAGGGATCCCTCCAGATGGCGACCCAGCTGCAAGCCGTTGCTGTCATGCAAAAAAGCCAGATCCCCCGTCAGCAACACGGTGGGACGATGGCGGTGGGCAATTCCAAAAGCTGTCGAGAGCAGACCATCGATCCCATTAGCGCCACGATTGAAGTAAGGCCGGATACAACGAGCATTGGGGGGCCAAAACCACTCCACATCCCGCACGGGAGTACTGTTGGCAATGAAAAGGGGAGTATGGAGCGGTAAATGTTGGGCCAAGCTCCAGGCAATTTTCCCCTCAAACCACCCTGCTAGGCTGGCCAGAATTTGATCCAAGGCGGTGCGGATGTGGGCTTCTGCCTGCAGCCAAGCTTGCAAAAAGGCTGAGGGATCCTTCGCTCCCTTAGCAGGGATCCGCAGCGCTTCTACCGCCAGGGGGAAATGGGTGGTGGGGTTATGCAGGGGATCCCCATTGTCCGGCCGGGGATCAAGCCGCCAGGTACGGGGGCGGATACGAGCTAGGGTTTGCCGCAACTCCTTGCTGGTGGGCAGGGATCCCAGCTGGATCACCTGTTCTGGCCAGAGATGGGGCTGCTGCCGCCGCAAGATGAAATCGTAGGTGCTGATCAGGTAAGGGTTGAGAGAGGCGTAGTTGCGCAAAGGGGATAACCCCTCTGCCAAAACCGGCCAGCCCAGCGCCCCAGCCAAGCGGGCCACTGCCTCTGCATAGCGCTGCGGATCCCGTGGTTGTGCCGGCCCTGCTACGATCAGTCCCCGTTCACAGCTGCGCCACGCTTGCCAACAGGGTTGTTGTTCTAGGTGGACCACCACTCCGGGCAGATTCGAGCAGGGGGCTACGCCGCGAAAGAAGCTCTCCTCAAATCCAGGTTCATCCCGCAGGTCCGCCAGTGGCTCCGTGCTGCCATCGGCGATAGGAGCCAAGGGATCCCGAAAAGGCACATTTAGGTGCACCGGGCCGGGAAAAGGATAGAGAGCCCGTTCCCACCCATGCACAATCATTTGGCGCAGGTAAGCCAATAGGTTCAAATCCGGAGCGGGCAAGGCCAACTCTGCTTGCCAATTGGGGTAATGGCCGTACAGCTTAACCTGATCAATGGTTTGACCGGAACGGCACTGACGCAGCTCTGGGGGACGGTCTGCCGTCAAAACCAGCAGCGGCACCCCACTTTCTCGAGCTTCAATCACCGCTGGAAAAACCTGAGCAGCCGCACTACCAGAGGTGCACACCAAAGGAATGGGCTGTTGCTGCTGCTGCGCTAAGCCGAGGGCAAAAAAGGCTGCCGAGCGCTCATCCAAAACGGGAATGGCCTCAATCTGCGGGTGTTGGGCCAAAGCATAGGTGAGAGGAGCAGAACGGGATCCCGGGCAAACCACTGCCTGACGGCAACCCAAGCGGCTCAAGGTTTCTGCAACCACGGATCCCCAGAGGGCATTGGTGTTGCGCCAATCCAGTCGTGTTATCACCACTTACAACGGAGACAAAGTTTTCAAATCAAATCGGGATCCCGGCGGCAAAAAGTGGAGGCGGGCATTGTGCAAGCGAAAGAAGCCATTGGCCTCTGTTTCCTGAACCGTCGAGTGCAGTTGCGAGCCATCCACAATGGTTACTGTACCTAGGCCGATCACCTCCATCACATCATCGGCTTGGATGATCACCGCCGTATTCTCATCAATGCCAATACCCAAACATTCGGGATAGTAAGCCACCGCTGTAACCAGACGCACCAGCCGGTTGCGCTGATGAAAGTGTTGATCAATGATGACACGGGGCAGGAGTCCCAGTCCTGTTTTCACCGTTACAATCGCCGGTGTGGGCGGCTCACCACTATAGCCACGGGAGATCATCTGCTGGCCCAGCGCAGAAGCCCCAGCACTGGTGCCGGCAATCACCGTCTGCCCCTGCAGCCACTGCTGCCGGATGGCCTCGATTAAATCACTGTGGCCTAGCACCTCTGCCAAGCGCTCTTGATCTCCTCCGGTGAAGTAAATGCCGGTGCAGTGGCGAACCTTTTGAATCACCTCCGGGTCGTTGGCTTCCAAGGGATTGCGAATGTTGAGAACCTGCAGGCTAGCTGCCCCCATCTGCTGGAAAATGTTGGTGTAGATCTCTCCCAGCACCGCCGGGATCCCGGAGGCCGCAGGCACAATGGTGATATGAGCAGACTCTCCTCCCGCACGGCGAAAAAACTCCCAGAGGATGTGACGTTCATTTTCTTTATCCTCCGCTCCGCCGACCGCAATAATGTCTGAAGGGGTGGTGATAGGCTCCTCCATAGCAGAATGAGTGAGGGGATAGGCATCGTCGTTTGTGTTAGCGGGACGAGCGACATTCCACTCCAGCTCACGGCGTGCAGCAGAGACATCAGACAGATTGGGCATGGAGCGCAAGGGAAACCTAGATGAGCATATTTCACTTTCACTATGCTACGGCCTGTGCTCCGGTTTGGGGCGACTCAGCCCAGATTTCGTAGCTTGGTTAGGGTTCCTAGATATGGGAATAATAAAGCTAAGATTCTCTCTCTAGCCTCACCCTTTGTCTTCATCCATCAGGAGCAACCATGGCCAGAAAACCGGACGGATACTTGGTTCACATCATGCTAGAGGGCGGCCAAACCATGCAGGTACGGGTTAGGGAAGCCAGAGAATACACAGAATTGATCAACCAACTTATGGTGGGTGGCGAAGATTTTATTACCTTGCCCAAACAAATGGACAACGAGTACATGATTGTGCGCCCTCGCCGGGTAGCTGGGGTGGCGGTTGAGGCAATCTATGCCTCCAGTGTCGGTATTGACCTTTGAACCCCAGACAGACCATCCTGAGGCAGGAAGTTGACCGAAAGAGCTTTGGATCCTTAGCAACATAAAACCCCCACCATTAAAGGCAGGGGCTGCGGGAGTCTTGAGACTCCTGCTGACTGAGTTCAAAAGAGTCTAGAACCTTCTATTAAGAGCCTAAGAATCTCAAGAGCCTAAGAATCTCAGAGACCGTTCAAGTTCACTCCTGCGGAGGCAGGATCACCTTGTCAATCACATGAATGACACCGTTAGACGCTTCGATGTCAGGTGTAATCACCTTAGCATCGTTCACCATCACGCCATCGGCCAAGGAGATTTCCACAGGGGATCCCTCCACGGTGACCACTTCTCCCTCTTGCAAAGAGGTAGAGAGAGCTTCGCCGGGTACCACGTGGTAGGTGAGAATTTGGATCAGCTTGTCACGATTTTCCGGCAAGAGCAACTCCTCCAGGGTACCTTCTGGCAAAGCGGCAAAGGCTTCATCAGTGGGTGCAAAAACGGTGAAGGGCCCTTCCCCAGACAGGGTTTCCACCAAACCGGCCGCTTCCAAAGCTTGGATCAAAGTGGTGAAAGAGCCGGCCTCAGTAGCAACCTCCACAATGGTGCCTGCAGCAGCAGGAGCTTCGGTGGTTTGCGCCGAGGTTTCTACTTTGGAGCCATGGCTGCCCGCGTTTACCACAGGAGCCACAGCCAAGGTCGCAGCAGAGGCAACAGCCAAGGAGAGAGCAAAGAGATTGCGAATCATAAGTTGTAACCCTTCGCAAAAAGTAGGTTTACATTCCTACATGACGCAAGGGATCCCGCTGAAGTTCCCCAAGGCCGAAGAAAGTCTTAGGAGAGATGCTTTTAATTGCTTGAATTCCTTTCTAGGCAAGCAATTTGGGAGTATAGCTTCCTGTTCTTGCAGGGCATAGAAAGCATTATCAGATTTGTTTAGCCGGTTAAAGATGTCTTGAGAAGAAGCCTTTTTAATCAAGAATGTTGTTACAAAACTAACGACTAGAAGTCTGGCAACGGTCAATAAAAATTGGAAATATCGACCTTGACATCTTTCCCCCATCAAAACCTCCGAGGTACTCCCGCCACAGTGCAGCTTGGCGGAATGGGGCGAAGGGGTTAGATGAGTCTCACAGTCTTGGACAGGTCTGCTGCTCGAGTGCCCAACGCTTTTCGATAGCATTGGAACTACTGCTTGGGCCGAAGGCGGGATTGGTTGACAGCAACTGGTTGCCCGATTGACCGGTGCAGCCTTGTTTCTGGTCTACTTCCTGAACGTGGATTAAAGGCGGTAGAAGAACCGCTTTCTGGCTGTAAAAGAGCCTGGGTTACCCGTCCGTTGAAGCAGCAACTCCGAGAAGCGATTCTAGGAAGCTCCCGCATACAGCCTGCCAGGGCTGAGCGGGAGAGGATGTCACGGATGGATATCCTACAGAGGTTGACTTGGCTGAATGCACCACCACTGGCATGGGTGAACCACTGCGACGGTCTAGAGGTAGCGCCTACTCCTCGTCGCTATCGAAGTCGTCAGTGTAATCATCCCCGATCAGATCATCAATATCGTCAATGTCTTCTTCTAAAACTACCTCCGGCACTTCGATAGGCTGCTCGATCAGCCGACCTTCTTGGCGCAACCAATCGATAATGGAAAGGCTGATGGGGGAGGGCACCACGGTTGGGGGTTGATCGCGGGGTTCTTCCCGTAAAGAAGGGTTGTACATAGGCTCGCAGCTAGGGCTGGTATTGAAAGTCGGTAGATGGTTTAAGTCGATGAAAAGCTGGAATCCCCACTTGGTAGGATCCCTTTGCAGTAGTCTAGCTTAGCTTACCCTCCTGACACCCTCGCAAAAATGGGTGGAGCACCCTCTCCAGTTCAACTGCCCGTGCCGCTTTGAATAGAAGCCGATCCCCTGCCTGCACTTGATGCAACAGCACCTCCACCAGAGAAGGTACATCCTGGAAGCGTTCTGCTTGGGCAGCCGGCTTTTGCTCCAGCAGCGGTTGCATCTCTCCCTCTGGATCCAACAACAACACCCGATCCAGACCTAGGGGGGCAGCAGCCCGACCGACCTCCCTGTAAAGATGAGGGGCATGTTCTCCCAGTTCTCGCATTGGACCGAGAATGGCCCAACGTCTTTTCCCTGGGGTTTGGGCCAAGAGTTGTAAGGCGGCAATCATGGCCTCCGGCGAGGCGTTGTAGGTCTCATCCCAAATTTCCACATCACCGGGTAACTTCAGGTGCTGGTTACGCCCCTGCAGGGTTGCCGGTAGCTGTACAGGCTCTTGGAGACGCTCCAGCTCCAACCCTAAGCTGAGTACAGTCGCTAAAGCCCCCATCCAGTTCAAAGCATGGTGACGTCCCGGTAAGGGCACAGGTAGGGTTAGCCCCTGCAAGGTTATGGTTTGAGACTGGGGATCCCAATCCCCTCGAATATCCCCCTGCTCAAGACCGTAGGTAAGGGTGGATCCCGACCAGACCCTAGCGGCAGTGGACAAAAGCAAGGGATCCTCCCCGTTCAACAGGGCCACTCCCCGGCCCAACTCCTGCAACAGTTCACACTTAGCAGCAGCGATGGCCTCACGGGATCCCAGTCGACCGATGTGAGCGGTGCCGATGTGGGTAATCAGGGCATGGGTAGGTTGGGCCATCTGGGCCAGGCGGCGAATTTCCCCAGGGCCGCGCATGGCCATTTCTAGGACAACATACTGATGCTCCGGTCGCATCTGCAGTAGGGTTTGGGCAACCCCAATGTCGTTGTTGTGGTTGGCGTAGCTTTTCAGGACGGTACCGTAGCGGCTGAGGGCAGCCGCCAACATTTCTTTGCTGGTGGTTTTACCTGCTGAGCCGGTAATGGCTATTACAGGAACGGAAAACAGCTGTCGCCATCCCCTAGCAATCCTTTGATAAGCCGCCAATGTATCGGCTACCCGAAAATGGGATCCGGCCACCGGTTGCTCACTGATCACCGCCACCGCCCCTTGGGCCAGGGCTTGGGGAATAAACTCATGTCCATCAAAGTGTTCCCCCCGCAGCGCCACAAACACATCCCCCGCTTGGACTTGGCGGCTATCGGAGCAGAGGGTTCGAAAGGACAGGCTGGGATCCCCCTGCAAAGGGGTATGGAGGAGATCTGCCAGCAGTTGCAGCGTCGGCATAGGGCAACAAGGTAAACTGGATCCAGAATAAAACCCGCTTGGCAGCACAGAGAATTGCACAAGTTGCACAAAGAAAATTGCACAAAGAATTGCACAAAGCGTTGGGAGTCAGGGATCCGGTGAGCTTACGAGAGCGCATTGATGCCGACATCAAGGCAGCCATGAAGGCAAAAGACAAAACCCGCCTAGAAACCGTCCGCAGCATCAAAAAACTGATTTTGGAAAAAGAATCTAGCGTGCGGGCCAGCGGGCAAGACTCCCTCACTCCTGAGCAAGAGTTAGAGCTGCTCTCCCAACTGGCCAAGCAGCGGCGGGACTCCATCCAGCAGTATCAGCAGGCCCAGCGCCTGGATTTGGCCGAGCAAGAACAACAAGAACTGGCTATTTTGGAAGAATACTTGCCCCGGCAACTTACCGACGCCGAATTGGATGCAGTGCTGGATCAGTTGATTGCCGAGCTGGGAGCCAAAACTGCCAAAGATATGGGCAAAGTCATGGGTGCGGCTATGCAACAGCTCAAGGGGCAGGCAGACGGTAAACGGGTGCAAGAGCGGGTTAAGGCCAAGCTGAACCCCTCGATCTGAGGTTGATTGGGGGATGAACCGAGTCAAACCATCCGGCAGAAGCCATGCCAGCGCTTCAGCAAGGATATTCTTGCACATAGGCTTTGTTTTCTAAGAAACTCGAATCCGCCAACCGGAAATGTCACCAGCAGCAGAGAACAGCCTGGGCAGCCTATCCTCTACGCCCAGGGATGAGCGTTGAATCATTTGCAGAGGCGGTGATACCTCCTGCCGCTAACCGCAACAGCCGTGGAGAGAGGTTTCTCATCTCGCCATTAGAATTTGCGGTTTCCCAGGCTGAGTCTCCTCTACGCCTCCACAGCCAAAAATCGGTTATCCAACCGTCCTTAACCTTAAAAGAAGAGTACAGACTGATGTTCTCAGGGAGTTCATGCAGTGATTTGGCCACCTCACCCAGATTGCCGCTCCTCTCTCCCATCACCGCCAAGTGCTGTTGCCAACCCCAGAGCTCATGATGGGCTTGGAGGGCAGCCAGAGGTTCCTCTAGCGGGAGCATCCGCAGGGATGTTTAGTGCTTGGGGGATGAGCCACAGCAGCTTTTGGTTTTGGGCGGTGAAGGGGGTACATCCAAAGCCGGGTTGCACTCAAAGAAACCGTTGGGCTTGAGCATAAAGCCAATGTAGCTCACCGGCATAACCGGCCAATCTTCTGGGCGCGGCCAGTGGTTGCAACCAAAGCTATACCAGAGCACCAGCTCTGTATTTTCAATGGAGCGATTGGCCTGGGTCCACTTCACCAAGCCATCCCCACCGGGGTGTTGATTGGGGTAATCACCGGCCGGAAACTTCTCCTCCGGATGATAGGGGGTAGCCCAGAGATGATGGGCCAGGTACCCTGCCCGTCGGTACAGCCAGGAGCCCGGTTGGGCCAGAAGCTGGACATTCTCTCCCGGCAAAAGCTTGTATCCTACCGGTTGCCCCAGACGGTTGTGCTTTTGCGGGTTGATAATTTTCCAGTAACGGCCCCGTAAGGGATCCACCGTTTGGGCTGCTTCCTGCTCCGTTTTCAGCAAGGTCGCCTGAGGGCGAAAGGCATTGCCGTAAGGGTTGTCGGGGCCAAAGGGCAAAGCTTGGGCGTGCACCTCGTACAGAGAGTTTTGCTCTCCATCCACCGCCATATCCAGCCGCACCGTGAAAAAGTGTTGGTGGTTCAAGCCGGATAACTGGGGGGCCACCAGGGTGCCAAACTCTGGCTCCTCACCGGGCAGGGTGGCACAGGTATTGATAATGCCTGTCAGCTTAGCCTCGAACTCAATGGTGCCGTCTTGGTAGAAGTACCAGAAAAAGCCGTAGTCGTAGTTACCGATGGTTGTAAAAAACGAGAGCACCAGTCGTCGGGAACGGCGGACCTGTGCCCGTTCGGTGCGCCAGTCACTGTGTTTCCACAGAATGCCGAAGTCCTCTTCATGCATACAGACGGCATTTTTCAGGAGCATGGGCTCGCCACTGTTGGTGTGTAGGCAAGCATCGAAGTAATAGATCTCCCCAAGGCAATCGCACCCCAGTTGCAGAGAGTTGGCCTGCATCCCAATGGCGTATTCCCCTACATCAAAGGCATTTTTGCGAAAGTGAGGATCGCGGGGATCCCCATAGGGCACCACCATTTCCACCACTGAGGCCCGGTGGAGAATGGGGCGGATCCGACTTTGCTCACCAGACTCTGGCAAGCCTTGATCTTCATAGCCCACCTGATGGAGCACCAAGCCCTCCCGCGGGTTGAAGCTGATGCGCAGATCCCACTTTTGCCAGCGGATGTGGTGGCCTTCCACCTGGAAGCTCACCCCTTGGGGCTGCGTGATCTCCAGCGGTTGGAGGTCGGTGCGAAAATCCTTGATAAACAGTTCATCAAAGTTGCCTGATTCCGGTGGTAGCGGCCAAATGCCGCGGTCCTCAACCTTGATCACTTGCATGCGATTGAGCTCAATCCAAGGGTACAGACCCTCAATTGGGCGGGCGTAGCCGTTATCACAGGGTTCTGAGCGCAGAAAACACAGCCCCCGCACCAGCCGTTGCCCCTGTTCTTCTGGGATCCCAAACTGACCAACGGTCCAGTAATCCACCATTACCAGGCTGATATCGAAAATCCCCCGCCGCTCTAGAGCAGCCAAAAAAGTAGGATCCTCCTTGAGTAAGCGATCACATTCATACACCTCATCATCCAACAGACCCGGTTGCACCCCTGGAATTAACCGCCAGGAGCACACCTGGTGTTGGGAAAGAGAAACCACCGCCTCATAAGTGCTGCCGTCGGTGCGATCCAGAAGCACCACAAAAGCCTGCCGATCCCAAGCTTGGCCCGGCTGCCAAGTGGACATCCAGCGGCGATCCGGTTCTTGGAGTTGGATGGTGACGAAGCGCCATTGATCTGTAATGGGCCGTTGCTGGCGCAGGATCTGCACCGTCTCTTGAATTTCGGCAGCAGTAAGGGGATCCAAAGGGTGAAGTGGGATCCCTTGTTTAGAGGTGTCTGTTGGCACCGACCTATTCTCGGCGCATTGAGCAGATAGCCTCGGTAAGCAGGTTTCCACCTGCCCATCACGGCTGCGAGAAAGTTCACAAACCACAGAAAGTACCTTGAATTCTTTGGGGATAAAACCAATCCAAAAGACAGGGATCCCTCACCCACCAAGAGAACAGGGTACGGTCAAAGGATATCGACCTGCGGGGATCCCGAGAAAGGCCTACAGGCTGAGATAGCAACAGAGCAAGCTCAGAAGCCTAGGCCAAAGCCTGGGACAACTCTTTTTGCCCCAATCGGCAACAGGAAACAGCCCCTAACCAAAAGAGGAGGGAAGCGGTACTTTCAGAGGGATAAAGGTTAGTCGAGTCCAGCGGGGAGTAAACTTAGCCGGGAGCAGCCCCGAAATGAGTGGCGATAAAAGTGCTTGGCTTAACGTCGCATAGGACAGCATAAAAAAAGAGAAACGCTTCATGCAGGCTGAGGGCAACATCAGTCAAAGAAGGCCATACCGCTTGGCAATACCTTCCTGGTGCACAAAAACACAAGCGCACCCTGCCCTAACCCCACCTGCCAGGGGGATCCCACAAGCGGGATCCAAAACGTAGCCGCTCTCCACTATAGCAGAGGGATTGCTCCTCTAGGCTGGGTTTTGGGGAGGCAAGACTCCTTTAACCGCTGGGAAGACTCTCCGGTCAACCTTTGAAGTCTAGGCTACAACTTTCAAAAGTCTATGGTTGGTAATATGGCTGTAAAAGGTAAAGGCCTATAGGAATTTGTTAGTCAATAAGTAATAATAATTGCTGTTTACTTGGTTTTCCTTGAATTAAGGAATCAAGAATAGACATGAGGCTGCCCCAAGTTTTTCA
This sequence comes from uncultured cyanobacterium, assembly GCA_937944885.1. Lineage (GTDB taxonomy): Bacteria > Cyanobacteriota > Cyanobacteriia > Thermostichales > Thermostichaceae > Thermostichus. The sequence continues at coordinate 61,529 of CALFBB010000005.1, read as the reverse complement.
GCATCAATTTCAACAAAATCCTGCGAATCGTCCACAATGGATGCAGGTCATAGAGGTTTTTGCCGGTGTCTGACCAAATTTCTTCATTGCCACACCAATGCCCCTGCTGCCGAATATCCCTTCAGCCGGAGGACAGCGATTTTGAGATAAGTTACCTAGATCACAGTCATCCAGATCGGGTTCCTTTTCACCCTCATCTGTATCTAGCGTTGGAGGCAGTGCAACTGGGTTATTGGCAACTGGATTTACACAGCCGACAACTGACTATCTCCCCCCAGTGCAGAGCCCAGTACGGATGGGATCCGGACCAAAACATCACCTTGGCAATGCTTCTGGAGCGCATCCACCCTGAAGATCGCGAGCAGGTGAGCAAGGCTGTGGGAGCAGTTAACCGCCTGAATCTCAACTTTGCGGTGGAGTATCGCGTCTACTTACAGGATCGCCAATGGTGCTGGAAGCTATCTAGGGGTGTTGCCCTTACCGATCTAGAGGGTGAGCCTTGTCAGATTGTCGGTGTGACGATTGACATTAGCGACCGCAAACAACTAGAGCTGCAGCTGCAGCAGCGCATGGAGCGGGAAAAGCTGCTCAACCAAATGGTACGAGCCATTCAATCCTCTCTGGAGTTGCCTACTCTGTTTGAGATGGCAATGCGAGGTGCTCGTCAAGTTTTACAGGCAGCCCAGGCCACCCTCTACCAGTATCTGCCTGAAGCAGAAAAGTGGGTAGGCCTAGCGGGTGATGGGGAATGGGTAGACCTACCCAGGATTTTGAACTTTCAGGCACCGGAGGGATCCCGGGTTATTGACCATCTCCAGCGGCAGCAGGTATTTTGCCTGCCGACCCTGGCACAGGCAACCAACTCTTCTCCTGGTCCTGGTGTTGAAAGCACACCCACTGGCGATCGAGAAGATCGGCTGGGGCCGTGGCTGGTGGTGCCTATTGCCCATCAAGGTCAACTGTGGGGTGGGCTATCCTTAAGACGGTTGACGACGGATCCTGCTTACCAACCGGATGAGATCGAGTTGGCAGTGGCCTTTGCCGATCACTTAGGGGTGGCAATTCAGCAGGCAGAACTTTATCGAAGGCTACAACAAACCAACGCAGAATTAACTTACCAGCTGCAGGTGCGCAATCGAGAAATCCAGCAAGCCTATGACTACGAAGTATTGCTACAGCTGATTACTGAAGAAATTCGCACCAGCCTAGATGAACAAAAGATTTTGGAGACAGCAGCTCAAGAGTTGGCCACAAGCCTAAACCTTTGCAATTGTGCCATTTCTCTGTACGATTTCGAGCGACAAGTCAGTGTCTTGGCAGTGGACTATTTAGCCAACAAAGGGATCCGTCGCTTTCCTCTAGAGATTCCTTTTGCAGAGTTTACCGATATCTTGAATCAATTGAGGCAAGGAGAAGTTTGTCACTTTAGCAATTTTCATCATCGCTATTGGCCGAACCACGACCGCTACACGCTGCTGATTGTGCCTATTTGTGATCCTGATAACCCAACAGAAGCTGATGGGCAGCTTTTGGGAGAGATTTGCGGATCCCGTCCCCCGGGTTGGGTGTTTACCCGGCGAGAACAAAGTCTGATAAAAGGGGTTGCCAGCCACTTGGCCATTGGCATTTGCCAAGCTCGCCTCTACAAAACCATTCAACAACAGGTGCAGCAGCTGCAAGATCTGAATCAACTGAAGGATGAATTCCTACACATGGTCTCCCATGAGATGCGCACCCCCCTGACCAATATGAAGTTAGCCATTAGCTTCCTTTCAAGAGCCAATCTGACAGAACAGGAGAAGCGCTATTTACAAATTTTGCAGACAGAAACCCAGCGAGAGATTGATCTTGTCAATGATCTCTTGGATTTGCAAGCCATTGATTCGGGCAGCAAAACCGTGATATTGTCTTGTCTTTCTTGTCAAGAGTTTATCGAAAAGATCTCGGCGCCTTTTTTGTTGCGAGCCCGTGAACAAGGTCAATACTTTCAGGTGCAACTGGATCCCGGTCTTCAGCCTATTCGTACCGATGAGGGTTTACTGTCACGAGTGGTCAATGAGCTGTTGAACAATGCTTGCAAATACACTCCGGTAGGGGAAGCGATTCAGTTGCGGGTGGAGCAGACGGTGCAAAATGGTACCTCCGGTTGGCTGATTACTGTACGCAATACAGGGGTAGAAATTCCGGCAGAAGCGTTACCCCGTTTGTTTGACAAGTTTTACCGGGTAACCCACCTGGATCGGCGTAATGTGGGCGGAACGGGTTTGGGGTTATCGCTGGCCCGCAAGGCGATGGAGCTGCTAAAGGGATCCCTGACGGTAGAAAGCAGCCAGAACCAGGTAGTGTTTTATGTGTGGTGCCCTTATTTGAATGGGTAGAAGCAGACCAGAACCCCCTTGCTGAGGGCAGAGCCAAAACCAGCGCCTTGCGCAGGACTCGAACCTGCAACCATCGACTTAGAAGGTCGGTGCTCTATCCATTGAGCTAGCAAGGCTAAACCAAGGCTGCAGAGTTATTATATCCCCCTAGCTTGAGCACCCAGGGTTTGTCCTCTCGATAAGTTCTGCATAGCGGCGGAGGTAAGTTATGCGGTTTGACCTAGAGATCTAAACTCAGATCCTTCCACCGGAAGGTATTGGGAGATATCGCCAATCCTTTCAGCTGCAAAGTTCAAGACATTGCCCAGCAAGGGACGGGAGGTTTGAGCGCTTTTCAGGAAGTCTTTTTCAGGAGGTTTGTATTACACGAGTTGTTTGAGACCTGCTCCACAGATGAGGAGGATTTACAGGCAGCAGATTCCTTGATCAATGCTCTGCTAGACGGTGTTGTAGAACAGGAGGGCCATGGCTGGGATCCCTGTCCAACCTTACCTGACTTAAATACTTGGCAAGATTTGACAGGCTACAGAGCCGGGATCCACACTCAATAAGGTTCAAGTTGTGTGTGAGGTGGTGCTTTGGGTCTTTGGGACTCTCCCCTTTGGCGAGATGGGTTCACACTGTTTTTGAGCATTGTGGTGCAGGCAATGCCGTTTTTGCTCTTGGGAGTTTTTCTCTCCGGGTTGCTGGCGGTGTTCGTGGATGGATCCCAGTTGGCTCGTTTCTTACCCAAAGGCAGGTTGAGTAGCGCAGTGACCGGTGGAGCCTTGGGGTTCTTTTTCCCGGTGTGTGAATGTGGCAACCTGCCGGTGGCCCGTCAGCTGGTGATCAAAGGGATCCCACCCCATGTGGCGGTGGCGTTTCTGTTGGCAGCACCTGTGTTTAACCCGGTCGTGATCTTTTCGACTTGGATTGCCTTTCGCACCATGCCGGAGATTGTGGTTTACCGCATTCTCTTTTCCTTTGGTATTGCGGTGGTAATTGGCTTGCTCTTTAGCTTGCAAAAGGATCTTCAGCCTTTGCTACATCCCGCTGTTTGGCGAGAATTACAACGTAATCAGTCTTCTACTGGAGCTGCTGCCTCTACACCTACTTTGCTGCGGGGGGGCACCTTCTGGATCGGAGGGCGAGCCAAGCTGGGAAGTACTGCACCGCAACCGGTTGGATCCCTGCTGACTTTACAAACGGCAGAGGAGGTTTACCAATCGGCTCTGGCCTCTAGGCCTATGCTCTCTTGGCGGCAAAAGGGATCTATGCTGCTGCAAGCGTGGGCCCGAGAAATTCGCGAGCTGGGATCGGTGTTAATTCTGGGTTCAGCCATGGCGGCCCTGATTCAAACGGTGATCCCGCGGTCGTTGCTGTTGGATTATGGCCAGGATCCACTGGTGTCCATTCTGATCATGATGGCCCTGGCGGCGATCATCTCCATTTGCTCAACGGTGGATGCTTTTTTTGCCCTTTCCTTTGCGGCTACCTTTACGCCCGGATCTCTGTTGGCGTTTATGGTGTTTGGGCCGATGGTAGATTTGAAAGCAATTGGCCTGATGCTGACGCTGTTCAAGCCCCGCGCGATCGTCTACTTGGTGATCCTGACCTTCCAGTTGACGTTGGTGGGATCCCTGGCTGTCAACTACTACGGTAGCTAGGCCCGGATCCCTGCCTGCCCAGGAACCCAGACCTCTGTACTTGACCTGTACTTGATACTTGCCGCCGATTTGAGCAGGAGGCTAAGAATGAGCCCAGTAGAAACCGTTACTCCTCAAGGGGCTGAGATCCTCTGCATCGGCACAGAGCTGCTCCTGGGAGAGATCACCAACACCAATGCCCAGTACCTGGCTTGCGAACTGGCGCAGCTGGGGATCCCCCATCATTACCAAACAGTGGTAGGGGATAATGAAGCTCGCATTCACCATGCCCTGGAGGTGGCCTGTGGCCGTTCCAGCCTGATTTTGACCACCGGCGGCTTGGGCCCTACCCCTGATGATCTCACCCATGCAGCACTGGCTTCCTTCTTTGGGGTGGAGATGGTGGAGCATCCCCAGGCTTGGGAAGAAATCCTGCGAAAATACAGGCAGCGGGGTATGGTTCCTTCCCCCAGCAATCGCAAGCAGGCTTTTTTACCTGCAGGAGCCCAGGTGTTGCCCAATCCCCTTGGCAGTGCCTGTGGGTTAATCTGGGAGCCACGCCCCAACCTGAGGATCCTCACCTTCCCAGGGGTGCCGCGGGAAATGCAAGCTATGTGGCAGGAGACGGCCGTACCCTATTTGCGCTCCATTGGTTGGGGGAAAGAGGTGTTTTACAGCCAGGTGCTGCGCCACTGGGGTATTCCCGAATCCACCTTGGCCGAACGGGTGGGATCCCTGTTGGCCGGTGAAAACCCGACGGTGGCCCCCTACGCCAGCCAGGGGGAGGTACGGCTGCGGGTCACCGGTAGGGCCCCTACCCGTGAGCAGGCGCAAGCCCTGATTGCTCCCGTGGTGGAGCAGATCATCGCCCTTGCCGGAGAAGACTACTTTGGCAGTGATGAGGCCACCTTAGCTTCTGTCGTGGGGGAGCTTCTGCTCAAACAAGGGCAGAGCCTGGCGGTAGCCGAGTCTTGTACCGGTGGACTTTTGGGGCAGTTGCTCACCGGGATCCCGGGTAGCTCCCGCTATTTTCTGGGGGGAATTGTTGCCTATGACAACCGCATCAAAACCCAGTTGCTGGGGGTAAAACCAGAAACCCTACAACAGCATGGAGCAGTGAGTGAGCCGGTGGCCGCCCAGATGGCCCTAGGAGCGAAACAGACCCTAAGCTCCGACTGGGCCCTCAGCATTACCGGGATTGCTGGACCAGAGGGAGGTACCGCCACCAAGCCGGTCGGTTTGGTCTATCTGGGTTTGGCGGATCCCGATGGCCAGGTGGAGATTTATGAATACCGCTTCGGTAGCTTACGAGGTAGAGAAGGGATACGTTGGCTGAGCGCTCAAACGGCTCTGGATCAGTTGCGGCGGCGCCTACTGAAAAGCTGATCACTACTGTGGAGCAGCTCTGAGCGGGTAGCGCTGATTGACTCAGGTTGAGAGGGTAATCTCAATTTAATCTGAGCGTTGATTGGAGCGATTCTCCTCTGCTCAAGCAAAGGATTGACGGTAGGGGGCAATCTTAGCGGGCAGGCCCAGAACAGGGATCCCTCAGTGCAAAGGATAAAGCAACTGACTCAACCGTCTCAGTTGCTCAGAGGTTCCCATACACAACAAGAGATCCCCCGGTTGTAGCAGAGTATCCCCACTAGGACCACCGATCAACTGGCCATCAGCCCGCCGAATTGCCACGATCAAAGCTCCAGAGCGAGCCCGTAAATCCGCTTTGCGTAGAGTTTGACCTACACAAGGACATTCCTGAGCCGCCAGTTCATATTCTTCCAAGTAAAAGGTGCGATCCCGACCGGAAAGGATGCCATCGACAAAGTCCACTACCCGTGGGCGTAGGGCTGCTGCTGCCATGCGTTTACCACCGGTGATGTAGGGGGAAATGGCATGGGTAACCCCTGCCCGCTGTAGCTTTTGCAAAGCCTCTTCAGTATTGGCGCGGGCGATGGTACGGATACGGGGATTGAGGGTGCGTGCCGATAAAACCACATACAAATTTTCGGCATCAGAGGGCAAGGCAGCGATCAACCCCTCTGCCTTCTGCACCCGTGCTTCCATCAGAGTGGCATCCAGGGTGATATCTCCCTGTAGAGCTACATACCCCAGATCGCGGGCGGTATGAATTGCATCAGTAGATTGATCGATCACCACAAAGGGGACCCCTTCTGCTTGAAACTCTTGAGCCACCTGTCGCCCAATACGCCCAAAGCCGCAGATCAAGTAGTGATTGGTCATGGCTTCCATTTGTTTTCTCCAGCGGCGTTGTCGGATCTCTTCCTGAAAATGTCCCTGAGCCAAGGTTTCTGTGATGCGGTTCACCATGAATCCAATACTCAAGACTCCCATCAGGATCAAGGCCACCGTGAACAACCGTCCTCGATCCCCTAGAGGCTGGACTTCCATATAGCCAACGGTAGTCAGGGTAATGATTGTCATGTAAAGGGCTTCGACCCAAGGCCACCGCTCGATCCAGTGGTACCAGAGGGTGCCGACCAACACGACGAAACCTAGCACTCCCACCCCTAGGCGGAGATCTTGCCGGATTTTAGAAGTGTTTTTCAAAGCTGGAGGAGAGGAGCCAGAGACAGAAGCCATAGATTGAGGGAGCTGCCAGAGGCAAGCCAAGGGCAGGAAGTGGGTTGCTTAACACTTTTGCTCAGCCAGGTATAACCACCTCCGAGAGCGAGACTTCCCGGAAATGGCGGTATTCCCGTCACCGTTTTATCCTCCTGATTTTTGTAGAAAGACCAACCCTTGGGGGCTTCCCCGCCAGTAGCTTAGCTCATTTTTTCTGGCAGGTTCCCTGGTCCGTTTCCCAAAACCTGCTGACGAACGGCCCCGACCTTAAATCCCTCTGAGAAGGACCCCAAGTGGATCAGGTAACCTCTAGGAGGTCTGCAAGGTTGCTGTCATCGGTTGTTGCTGCAAAAACCGCTCTAACTCACTCAGGGCTTCTGCATCCAGTTTGGTCTGCATAGGGCAAAACTTGGGCCCACACATGGAACAAAACTCAGCTGTCTTGTAGATATCCGCCGGTAGGGTTTCATCGTGATATTCTCTGGCCCGCTCCGGATCCAGAGACAGCTCGAACTGTCGGTTCCAGTCAAAGTTATAGCGGGCCTTGGACATCTCATCGTCGCGATCCCGTGCCCCAACGCGATGGCGGGCAATATCGGCAGCATGAGCAGCAATTTTGTAGGCAATCAATCCATTGCGGACATCCTCGGCATTGGGCAAGCCAAGGTGTTCTTTGGGGGTGACGTAGCAAAGCATGGCCGTGCCGTACCAACCGGCCAAGGCTGCTCCAATGGCCGAACTGATGTGGTCATAGCCGGCTGCAATATCGGTTACCAAGGGTCCTAAAACGTAGAAAGGCGCTTCGCTACATTCCTCCATCTGCTTGCGCACATTGAATTCAATCTGATCCATGGGCACATGGCCGGGGCCTTCTACCATCACTTGAACATCCTGCTCCCAAGCTTGCCGGGTGAGTTGTCCTAGAGTTTTCAATTCCGCCAGCTGGGCGGCATCAGAAGCATCGTGCAAACAGCCCGGTCGCAAAGCATCCCCCAAACTAAAGGAAACGTCATATTTTTTGAAGATTTCAATAATGTCACGAAAGTGGGTGTACAGGGGATTTTGTTTGTGGTGAGCCAACATCCAACGGGCTATAATTCCACCGCCGCGGGAAACAATTCCCGTCAAGCGATGACGTACCAGGGGTAAATGCTCAATGAGGATACCAGCATGGATGGTCATGTAATCCACCCCCTGCTGAGCTTGTTTTTCAATAATGTGCAAGATATCCTCCGGAGAAAGTTTCTCTACACGACCATGCACACTTTCTAGGGCTTGGTAGAGGGGCACGGTGCCAATCGGTACGGAGGAAGCCTGAATAATAGCGGTGCGAATCTGATCCAAATCGCCTCCCCCGGTAGACAGATCCATGACGGTATCGGCACCGTACTTAATGGCCAATCTGAGTTTTTCCAGTTCCTCGGCCAGGCCTGAAGAATTGGGGGAAGCGCCGATGTTGGCGTTCACTTTGCAACGAGAGGCAACCCCAATGGCCATTGGTTCTAGGTTGGGGTGGTTGATGTTGGCCGGGATGATCATTCTGCCGCGGGCCACTTCTGAGCGGATCAGCTCTACGGGTAAGTTTTCCCGCCGGGCCACATACTCCATCTCTTCAGTAATCAACCCCTGACGGGCAAAGTGCATTTGTGTTACATTCTCTTGCCCTCGACGGCGGGCAATCCATTCGCTGCGCATGGTGTTTGCTCCAGTGTTTGCTTTCCTACGCTGGTATGACCCAGTTCAGGTTCCAAGGATGTAATCTCAGCCTGGGCAGTGGATCCCAGACACTCCTAGCGTGGTGTCATGCTATCACCTCTGTTGAAGTAGGATCTGGAGCTTCACAATTTGTTCGTTTGAGCCGGCAGAGCAAGGTATATCATTGGTGCAGGGTTGAGCAACATGAGTAGGGCCAATCCCCCAGAGGATCCCTTCAGCAGCGGATCCCGGCAATCCCCAGCTGCTCAGGTACCCGCGTCGCCCAACGGCCAAGGTCCAGTCCAGGCTCACCCAAAAAGGAGGGGTGAGAAACGGGATGCTCATCAACCCATCCAGCCAACGAGCCCACGGGGATCCCAACGCCAACAGAGCTAGGGGTGCTGCCCAAGCTGTGCTCAACAGAGTCACCCAAAATCCCAGCAGCAGGGTGTTGCGCCAGGCGGAAACGATGCGGGGAGTTAGGAGATCCCCAATTTGGAAAGGGGGTTCCCTAAAGAGCCGGCAAAGACGGTGGAGACAAACACCATACCCAGAGGGTAGAGCACCAGCGCCCCCACCAGCAGCCACAGGGCAAGCCGCCCCAGCCCCAGACCCATTTGCAAGGGATCCCAGTCTTCTGCCGTATTGGTTCGATTGTCTCCCCCCACTTTTTCCCTCAATGTTGCAGCAAAAAGAATTCGTAAGAGGGAGTGGGGCATGGGTTTCCTTGCTTTCAACGCCGCAGAGATTGCCAGAAACGGCGCAAGCCCGACCAGGGATCCCATCCTGCTGCAGCCGTGCTCCTGAACAATTCGGCCACTTCCTCTCCAGTGGGTTGAGCTGCAAGAGTCTTGAGGAGGCTGTAGAGGCCCGGTTCCTCCTGCTGCCAGACACTCCAGGGATCCGGATAAGCCCGAAACAAAGCCCCCTCCACCAATGAGCGCAGGTAATAGCTGGTTTCAAAGGTACTTAAGAAACGCTGCCGCAAGCGTCGGCCGGCCAACCCTACCCCGACTGTAGCCGCATCCTGCAGTTGCGGGTTGAGCAAAATCACCGGCTTGGGATCCCATCCTTTCTGGGCCAGCCCGGAGGGATCCCCGCCACTCACCTGTTGGCAAACCCGCTCCACCTGATCCAGACTGTACACCGCCGGCATCACCAGCAACACACTCTGATCCGGTCTAGGCTGAGTGCGGGGGCTCAGGCTTTGCAGTTGGATCCCGTCTGGGAGAAGGCCCCATTCTCGCTGAGCTAGGGCTGCACCTCCGGCATCGCTAAACAACACCAAAGCAGGTGGCTGCACCAATTCTAAGAAAGGGCGGGCTAGCACCTCCGCTTTCAGGTCAGGGGCAATAATCTCAATGAGCAAGCGCCGATACCCGGCTTGCATGGCCAAGCGAGTAGCTTGTATGGCCTGTTGGCAGGCCTCAGCCAAATCGACCGGTAGGTTTGCAAATTGAGTCAATTGCAGGGGCTCTACCACGGTTTACAGCCTCTAGGTGGGTTTATGACAACCCTACCCCTATTTGCGAGGGGGGTTGGGAAAAAAGTGCCGGTCCCTGTAGCAGCTGATTCATGATTCATAGGTAACTCACAAAACTAACTCACAAAGTCAGTAATTCACAAAGGTGGCATCAATCCAAGCTGCTCAACCCGAGAAGTCTTCCCAGGCTTTGTGGGTCAGCAACTCCTCCAGCACCCGCACCCCCCGCAATTGGTTGGAAAGGGGCAAATGGCCCTTAGGTGCCGAGAGATCCCAGGTGAATTCCTCCGGGTAACGAGTCCAGTGGTAGCCTTGTTTCCAACCGATGATTGGCCAGAGGCGCTCCCAGTTGCGGTTCACACCTAGCCACAGTTGCCGTTGCACCGAGTACCCAAACCGATCCCCGGAGGCCACCCGCCACAGTTGATCAATGGTGCGCAGATCCTCAACCGGGATCCGACTGACCTCGGAAAAGTAAAGCCAGCCCCGCCGGGTTGCCCCTTCTCCTGCCGCCCGACAGAGCAATTGTAAACTCAGCCGATCCGCCTCTAGCCAGGAACCTGCCTCCAACAGGGCTTGCAAAGGACGATAGTCAATGTTGAGTACGGAAGTCAAAAAGACGGCTGTCATCGCTTAAATCGCAAAGGTACCTGCTTGAATTTTAGTGGCTGTCGGTCGGGATCCCTGGAAGGTATGGAAAAGGTATGGAGGAGGATCCCCGGCCAATGTAGGCTAGCTAGAGCAACCCTACCCCAAAAAAGCCCAGAAAAATAGGCTCGGTCGGTGGCCGACAGCATAACAGGTAAGATGGTTGTCAGACTTTGGGTAACCAACTTTTGAAGATGGGGGAGAACCCTTGACTGCACAAGGCCAGAAGCTCTGGCTGGATCCGCAGCATCTGTGGCTGCCTCTGGCCTGTTTTGGAGATGGCCTCTGTATTTGGTTGGCCTTCGGGGTAGGGTACTGGCTGCGCAGCCTTGCTCCCCATCAGCTTCTCCCCTGGGATCTCTACGCGGGGCTGGGGCTGCTGACGGTGCTCAGCTACTGGGGTATCCAGGCGGGCTTAGGAGGATACAGCGAGTCCAAACGCCTGTCTTGCTTCGAGGAATGGGTCAGCCTGCTGGTGAGCTTGGGCTTGACCTTTGGCTTGATCCTGGCAGGGGCTTTTTTTGTCCGCTCGGTGTCTTTGTCACGGCTGGTGCTGGGCTACGCCGGATTGCTGGCTCTGCTAGGGATGACCTTGCTGCGGGTCGGGCTGCGCTTGGCCATGGGCTGGTTACGCTCCCAAGGGTACGGACGACGGCAGGTCCTTTGGGTGGGATCCACCTCCATCTTGGTGGAGGTGCTGGAACGGTTGCAGCGCTCTCCGCAATTGGGATTTGAGGTGGCGGCTTGGGCTGACGAGGGCACAGAAGGCTTGGGCAAAGGTTTGATGCAACAGGTTCCGGATCAGCAGTTCAGTTGTAACTGCGCCGAGCCCGGTACTTCTCCAGATGCCAACAACAGAGGGAAAGAGTTCTGGGGCAACCTCACAAGCGCTGAGTACAGCCTTGAAGCCGAGGGAATGGAAAAAATTGAGCGGGTTCAACTACCCCATCTGGTGGCCTACCTAGAAAGTCACCCCCACATTCGAGAGGTTTGGTTGGGTCAACCCAACTTGGTCACTGCTCCTTTGCTGTTGAGCTTGCAAGCCCTCTCCCTGCAGGTGCGCTTGGTGCCCGATATCCTCGCCTTTTTAACGGTTAACCTCAGCCTGCACTCCCTAGACGGGATCCCCCTCCTCACCCTACGGGATCCACCGCTGCGCTACGCCCACAACCGTCTCCTCAAGCGAGCGGTAGATGTGGTGGGATCCCTTTTAGGGCTAATTGTGCTCAGCCCCTTGTTCTTGGTGGTTGCTGTTTTGGTGGCTTGCAGCAGTCCAGGGCCAATCTTTTATTTTCAGGAGCGGCTCAGTTTGGATGGCCGACCCTTCTGGATTGCCAAGTTTCGCACCATGCGCGTGGATGCCGAAGGATCCGCACAACCCGGTTGGACACGCCCCGGGGATCCGCGACGCACTGCCATTGGAGCCTTTTTACGGCGGTCTAACCTAGATGAGTTGCCGCAACTGTGGAATGTGTTGAAGGGGGAAATGAGCTTGGTGGGGCCTCGCCCGGAGCGGCCCTATTTTGTCCGGCAATTTAGCCAGGAAATCCCCAAATACCTGGATCGGCACCTAGTAAAAACCGGCCTCACCGGTTGGGCGCAAATCCATGGCCTGCGAGGGGACACCAGTATTGCCCGCCGCACCCAATATGATTTGTATTATGTGCAAAACTGGTCCTTGTGGCTGGATCTGCGTATTCTAGCCATCACCCTTTGGCAAGGGATCCGCGGACAACTGACCGGGTACTAAAGGCTGACTTTCCATGCCATCTTCCTCTACCCCTACTCCCTCCCCTCAAGACTTGCTCTACGAGGGCAAAGCCAAGTGCATCTACCGCACCCCTGATCCCCAGGTGTATCTCTGCCGGTACAAAGACGATGCCACCGCCTTCAATGCCCAAAAGCGGGGCTCCATCGCCGGCAAAGGAGAGGTCAACTGCACCGTTTCCAGCCATCTTTTTCAGTACCTAGGTCAGCAGGGGATCCGCACCCATTTTCTGGCCCAAACCGGACCCACCGAAATGCTGGTTAGAGCCGTTACGATTCTTCCTTTGGAAGTGGTGGTACGCAACCGCAGTGCCGGTAGCCTCTGTCGGCGTCTTGGCCTGGAGCGGGGGCTACCCATCGATCCGCCTGTGTTGGAGTTCTATTACAAAAACGATGCCCTTGGGGATCCCTTAGTTACCCCAGACCACATTCGTCTCCTGAAGCTGGCTACCCCGGAGCAGGTAGAGCAACTGGGATCCCTGGCCTTAACCATCAATCGCCATCTCCAAGTTTTCTGGCAGACCTGCCACCTGGAGTTGGTTGACTTCAAACTGGAATTTGGTCTGAATCCAGATGGAGCCATCCTCTTGGCCGATGAGATTAGCCCCGACACCTGTCGCCTTTGGGATTGGTCGGGTGGGCAAGCCTCAGAGCCACAAGTGCTGGATAAAGATCTCTTTCGCTTTGATCTTGGGGATCCCGTGGCTGGTTATCAAGAAGTGTTGCAACGGGTTTTACAGGTGGTTGCCCCTGCTAAGCTCAGCCAGCCCCAGGTAGGACCCATGCCCATTCATTAGCTACGCGCCTGGGCAAAAATAGCTTGCAGGATTTCATCTGCTCCCTGCTGTTTCAGCTTCTCCGCCAAAGCCATGCCAATCTCCTCCGCCTCCCTCAGGGATCCCCTGTGGCTATCGCGGATCAAGCGTTGACCATCCAACTGGGCCACCATGCCCGTCAGCTGTAGCTCATCCCCCTGCACTTGGCTGTGTACCCCGATGGGCACCTGACAGCCCCCTTCCAAAGCACGTAAAAAAGCCCGTTCCGCCCGGCAGCGGGCCGTTGCCTCCGCATCTGCCAAAGGTTGAATCAAACTGAGAATGCGCTCATCCCCCTGCCGGCACTCAATGCCTAGGGATCCCTGCCCGACCGCATACAAGGATACACCCGGATCCAAAACCTGATGGATGCGATCTTCCTTACCCAGACGTTTTAGGCCCGCCACTGCCAAGATTAGCCCATCGTACTCTCCCCTATCCAACTTGGCCAAGCGGGTGTTGAGGTTGCCGCGCACATCCTTAAACTGCAAATGGGGAAAAGCGTGGCGCAGCTGAGCCAACCGACGCAGTGAAGAAGTCCCAATCACCGTTCCTGCCGGCAAGGTTGCCAGTTGATAGCCGCCAAACCGCTCATGCACCACCAGCGCATCCAGCGGGTCCTCCCGCCGCGTGATTGCCCCCAACACCAGCCCCTCGGGCAGACGGGTGGGCAGATCCTTGAGGCTGTGCACCGCCAAGTCACTGCTGCCGTTCAGTAACCCCACCTCCAGCTCCTTAGTAAATAGGCCCTTATCCCCGATCTTGGCCAGCGCCACATCGAGAATAATGTCTCCCTGGGTAGAGAGGGTATTGAGCTCAAGCCTCAGGCCCGGATAATATCCCTGCAGCTGCTCCATCACCCAATGGGTTTGCACCAAAGCCAACTCGCTTTTGCGAGAGGCAACCCGTACCGGTTCAGTGGTCCAAGCAGAGGATTGAAAGGGTGTCAAGGCCGATTCGCTCATGGCTGCCGCAAAAAACACTGTCCTTCAACCTAGCTGAATCTAGGACAAAGCATGCTGTTGACCTTCAAGATCCTTAACCAAAATTGCTTTTCCCCGGCAGCTAACCCTTTACCCCGGGGATCTGAGCCGGTAGGATAAGTAATCGGATTCTCCCTGGCAGCAGAGAGGAGTGTGGTACGTCAAGCCCCCTCTTCTTTGAGCCTGGAAATCCTAAGAAAACAGTTCTGTGGGAGCCTGGTTCCCCAAATTGGTCATAGTCTGCCCAGATTAGGTTTTTATGGAAGAAAACAACAACGGCAACAGTACTCAGTTGCTTCTGAAGCGCAACATTCCCGTCAAGGTAGTGGTTACTGCCCTCTGGAAAAGTGAAATGCAGGAGCAACTGCAACGGCAAATCCAGGCCACCGACGCCCAGATCCAGCAGTTGGAGTTTCAAGGCAAGCGAGCCATTGCCGAGGTAGAGAAGCAGAGCACCAACCCAAATAGCCCGCAAGTCCTCCAGCAGGTGGAGGCCATCAAGAGTCGCGTAAACGAACAGAAAATCAAGCTCCTCGATCAGAAAAATCAGCTTCTGCAACAAGCCAACCAACTGGTGAACCTGGAACTCAACCAAGAGGTTCTGCAGGGTAACGTAGAGAGTTTCTTTCGGGTGCAGAAGGGTGATAACTTGATCCAAAAGATGCAGGTAGAAATCCTTCTGGAAGATGGAGTTATCAAGGAGATCCGGGGTAACCCATAGGCTCTGTACTCTCTTGTAAGCCCCCAGGGATCCCGACCATTCCTGTTGAGTCAGTGGAAACAGTCCTGCCGCAAGGCAAGGTGCGCTCCACACCATGGGTGACAATGAGTAACAGCCTTTGCCTGCCTGTGCTGCACGGTTGGGGCAAAATTAATCTGTTCACCCGCGAGATGGATCCCCATGTCTGAGTTTGTCTGGTTAGAGCCTGAACCTCTTGAGGGTCTTCATCTCCCAGATTGGCTGCTTACACCGGCCCAACGCCGGCGTCTCAAGGCTCTGCTGGTGCTGGTGCTGGTATGGGGACTGGTTAGCTTAATGCACATCTTCCCCCTAGCCCGCTGGTTCACCATTGGCCTGGCTACTTTGATGGTGGTGCACATCAGCCGCCTATTCCGGCTGCAACCGCTGGCTCCTTTACCTCCCCTCACCTGGGCTACCCAACCGGAACCAGACCTGGCGCCAGATTCACAGGCCAAGTTCTCGCAGTCGAGATTACTAGCCTTGCCCCGTGTGGCTGTGCTGATCCCGGCCAAGAACGAAAGTGCAGTGCTTCCTCGTCTGCTGGAGAGCCTAACTCAGCTGCAGTACCCCACCAGTCACCTAGAGCTGTGGGCCATTAACGACAACAGCAGCGATGACACCCCCCATATCCTGCAAGAGGCCCAAAAACGGATCCCGCATCTACGGGTCTACCATCGCCAGCCCGGTCGCGGTGGGGGCAAATCCGGTGCTTTGAACGAAGTGATGCCTTTGACCCACGCCGAGATTATTCTGGTTTGCGATGCCGATGCAGTAGTACCGCCGGATTTTCTCACCCGTACCTTGCCCCTGTTTGCCCAGACCCCTCACCGTGGCAGGCGCACCATCGGAGCTGTACAGGTGCGCAAAGCCATCAGTAACGCCGGCACCAACTTCTGGACCCGTGGGCAAGTGGCGGAAATGGCCTCCGACAGCTACCTGCAACAGCAGCGGGTGGCCGTGAGAGGTATTGGCGAGCTGCGAGGCAACGGCCAACTGGTGCGGCGGGATGTCTTGGAAAAGTGCGGTGGCTGGAACGAAAATACCCTCACCGATGATCTGGATCTCACTTTCAAGCTACACTTGGCAGGGGTGGATATCGCCTTTCTCCCTGAACCTGCCATTGCCGAAGAAGGGGTTACCTCCTGGAAAAGCCTCTGGCACCAGCGCTGCCGTTGGGCAGAAGGCGGTTACCAACGCTATCTCGACTACTGGCCTGGGATCCTCAGCCGCCGCATGGGTCTGGCCAAAACCCTGGATCTGTGGGCGTTTTTTATCTCCCAGTACCTACTGCCTATGGCCTTGGTACCCGATACCCTCTGGGTATTGCTGGCCGGTCACTCCTCGGTGCTACTCCCCTTAAATGCCCTGGTTATGGGCTGCCTAGCAGTTGCCTTCTACCGCGGGCTGCGGCAAGTAGAAGGCCTACGCGGGCAAGCCCTGTGGTGGCAAACCACCCTGGGGCTGGTTTACATGCTCCATTGGCTACCGGTGATGATCACCACTACCGCCCGCCTCTGTGTGCAGCCAAAATGCCTGAAGTGGGTGAAAACCACTCACTATGGGTTCTCCGCCGAACAAACTGGGAATAGTTCTCCAAAGCAACCCTAGCTTCCTGGTCAAGGATAAGGCTGGATTAAGAATTCATACCTAGCCCAGCGTCGTATCTGAGGGCAAGCAATCCACAATGAAGTCGCGCTACCCTCAGCCAATAGGGCTGTAGGCAACTCTTAAGCCTTGATGGGTCCTTCCTCGGCTTGCCAGCCTCAGGGTAGATTGCCAGGTGGTGCGCAAAACCGGCAATGGTGCGGTCGGAATTGATTTGGCGTACAGACCGGCTGCGGCCTTGTTAAAAAGTTAAACCTCAAGTGGAAGAGCCGATCTCTCCGGTTAAGCCTTCTCAGGCTTACCCCAATTGCCGTCAGCAAGAGAAAAAATCCCTTAAGCAGCGAGTGCATCCTTGTTGGGAATAGGCTTCTGCGGCAACTCCGGTCCTGCTCAATTGGGCAGAGGGTCAGGCACCGACCTTGTCCAACGGGGATGGGTCTGCCTCTACAGACTGCGCAAGCATGCAGCAACTGGCCCAGGCAAAGCGTCAGCAAGTTCAGCAAAGCGGCTAGGAGGAGTTCATAAGACTCTTGCTAGTCAGGCTGAGGTTGACTGTTAAAGCTTAGGGTAGTGAAAATCGAAGACTTTGCGCTACCTTGTGTAACTTTTACAAAAAGGGATCCCTCAAATCCTGCTATTCTATTCAAGCGCCTAAACACAAACACAATACCTGTACGACGGCCTGACTATGGCACGACTCTACTACGATACCGACGCCAACTTGGAGCTTTTGGCCGATAAAACCGTTGCCATCATTGGTTATGGCAGCCAAGGTCATGCTCATGCCTTAAATTTGCACGACAGTGGCGTTAACGTGATTGTTGGCCTTTATACCGGTAGTCCCTCCTGGTCAAAGGCCGAAAGCGACGGGTTAGTGGTCAAGACGGTAGCTGATGCGGTGGCAGCGGCAGATTGGGTGATGATTCTGTTGCCGGACGAGGTCCAGAAGGCGATTTTTAACAGCGAGATCCGCCCCCATTTGCAGGCGGGAAACGTGCTCCTGTTTGCCCACGGCTTTAACATTCACTTCGGGCAGATCCAACCCCCCGCTGATGTGGATGTGATCATGGTGGCCCCCAAAGGCCCTGGACATCTGGTGCGCCGTACCTACCAAGCTGGTGAGGGGGTACCCTGTCTATTCGCAGTGTACCAAGATGCTTCTGGACTGGCACGAGAGCGGGCCATGGCCTATGCCAAAGGCATCGGTGGGACAAGAGCAGGTATTTTGGAAACCAGTTTCCGGGAAGAGACTGAGACCGACCTTTTTGGAGAGCAGGTAGTGCTCTGTGGCGGTCTGACCGCCCTGATCAAGGCAGGGTTTGAAACCTTGGTAGAGGCGGGGTATCAGCCGGAGTTGGCCTACTTTGAGTGCCTCCACGAGGTGAAGTTGATTGTGGATCTAATTGTGGAGGGGGGCCTGGAAAAAATGCGCCACAGCATCTCCAACACGGCAGAATACGGGGATTACACCCGCGGCCCTCGCATCATTAACGACCAAACCCGTGCTGAAATGAAACGGATCCTGGCGGAGATTCAAACCGGACAGTTTGCCCGTGAGTTTGTTCTGGAAAACCAAGCCGGTAAACCCGGCTTCACCGCAATGCGACGCCGTGAGGCCGAGCATCCTATCGAAAGGGTGGGCAAAGAGCTCCGTGCCATGTTTAGCTGGCTGAAAAAATAGGCTGATAAACCGGGCGAACAGAGCCAAAATGTAGTCTATTTGGAAGACTCAAAACATAGGCAATTTTTGTGCTGGATCTAAAGCTGCTACGAGATCACCCGGAACAGGTACGTCAAGCTCTCCAACATCGGCGGGCCACTGTGGATTTGGATAGGATCCTGGAATTGGATCGGCAACGACGGCAGTTGGAAACCCAGCGCGGATCCCTGCAGGCGGAGAGCAACAGCATCGGCAGAAAAGTCGGTGAGATCATCCGTCAGGGGGCGGATCCGCAGGGAGCTGAGGTAGCTGCACTGCGACAGCAGGGAGTGGATCTCAAGAGTGAGATTGCCCAACTGGAGCAGCAGGAGCAGGATCTGGAGGAGCAGATGCAGAGGCAGTTGCTCACATTACCCAACTTGCCGCTGCCGAGTGTACCGATTGGCCGAGATGAGACCGACAACGTGGAGGTGCGTCGCTGGGGGGATGAGCGGAAGCCTACCCATGCTGTTTTGCCCCACGACGAGATTGCCCAAAAGTGGGGACTGCTCGATTTTGGCCGTGCGGTCAAGGTGGCCCAGAGCCGCTTTGTAGCCATGCTAGGGGCAGGAGCTGCCCTGGAGCGGGCCTTGATTACCATGATGCTGGAGCGCCATATCAATGCCGGCTATGTTGAGGTAATCCCACCTTTTATGGTGAACAGTGCCGCCCTACAGGGGACAGGGCAGCTACCTAAGTTCGCCGAAGATAGCTTTAGATGCGCTGAGGATGACCTGTGGTTGATCCCTACCGCTGAAGTTCCCCTCACCAATCTGTACCGGGATGAAGTGATTCCGGCTGAGCAATTGCCCTTTTACTTCTGTGCCCATACCCCCTGTTTTCGCCGTGAGGCCGGTAGCTATGGCCGCGATACCAAGGGGCTGATCCGGCTGCACCAGTTTCAAAAAGTAGAGCTGGTGAAGGTAACCCATCCTGATCAATCGGAAGCAGAACACGAGAAGCTGGTGCAAGATGCCGAAGCCATCCTACAGATGCTGGAGTTACCCTATCGCGTGGTGGAGTTGTGCACCGGGGATTTGGGCTTTGCGGCCGCTCGTTGCTTCGATTTGGAGGTGTGGTTCCCTTCTCAGGATCAGTACCGCGAAATCTCCAGTTGCTCCAATTGCCGGGATTTTCAGGCGCGACGGGCCAATCTCCGCTGTAAGGAGGCCGGCCAAAAGGGAACTCAGTTTGTCCACACCCTGAATGGCTCTGGGTTAGCGGTAGGGCGGTCGTTGGCAGCTCTACTGGAAAATCACCAGCTGCCAGATGGCTCGATTCGCATTCCCAAAGCCCTACAGCCATTTTTGAGTCCTCGTTTTCTTTCAGAGGAAGGGATCCTGATTCCTAACCCTTCCCAGTAATTAATTAACCTCAGGGCTTGCTGGGATCTGGTTTTACTGGGTGAAAGAGCCTAGGGTGAGATCTGGCTGACTTCTAGCTTGATTGTTTCTTGATTCGATCCAGTTCCGCCTGCAACTCTGCTATTTGCCGACGTAGGCGAGCTGCTTCCGAAAGCTCAATAGCGTTGCCAGCTTTTTCCTCTTCATCGCTAATGTCATCGATGTTGATCTTGCGGGGACCGCCAGCTTGTCGTGGTTCCACCCTACGGTTGGCATTGATTGCCATGGCATCCATAAAGGCCCGCGCCTCTTCGGCACTCATGGCTCCCCGCTCCACCAACTCATCCACCAATGCTTGGACTTGCTTGCGCAACTCAAACAGACGACTGCTCGCCCTACCTGCTACTTTTGCTGCGTTATCTGCTGCCACAGCAGCTAAGCCCATGCCGAGATAGAGCGCTTTTTGGGCAAAGTTGGCGATAGGATTGTCTGTCTCAGCCATGCGTGGTGCGTTGCCAGTGCAATGGTGGATGGACCCTAGGATAGACCTGCTCAGCACAGAGAGACTGAGTGATGACGGGTTGATGACGGGGTGATGACGGGCGACCCGGGTTGACGCGCCTGCTCAGAGCATCCCGTGGTGCTGCTATCTTCCGATCCTGACACGGTTTGGGCGTCGGAGCCGCACGGACCCAGGTCTTTAGATAGCGTAGCACTTTTCCTGTCGGGCTGGCGGGTGGGGATCCTGCTGCTCAGGGTGCGCTGGACGGGGTGGGTAGAGAAGCTCCCCAGCCTATCGACAAATTTAGGGGGTCTCAGGTGGCTCGAGATAGACAGGGATCCGCTCCACAGCAGCATCGCTCCGTTTTACCTCTTGTTCTTGGGCTTGGGGAATGGCCACCGGCAAGCTGACGGGCTGAGCAACAAAACAGCTGGCCACAGGCAGGGCTTGTTCTAGCTCGTCGAGGGGACGCGGGATCACCGCTATTGCGTGCAGTTCTCCAATCCGCTCCGCCTCATACATGCCGGCATCGATGGCAATGGCCACATTGGCTACAGTACCCCGCACAATCGCTGTGCAAAGGCCATCCCCAATGGTTTCATAGGCAGCCAGCTGCACATCGGCAGTTTTCAACATCGTATCGGCAGCCCCTACCATGGCCGGGAAGCCGCGTGTTTCCAGTAGACCCACCGCCAAGTTGCTAAGGCGGCTATAGCCACGGTTTTGGGCCAGTTGGGAAAGCTTACTGCTAATCGGCAGCACCACTTCCAAGTTGGGCAAAGGGCGGGGAATCACCAAGCTGGAGAGCTCCTCTTGATCAAAATGTTGGGCCAGCTCGATCCCCTCCTCGATAGCGATGCGCACATCGGCAATACCTCCGCGCACAATCGCCGTACAGTAGCCTCCGGAGGTTTTCTCAAAGCCGATCAGCGTCACTCCCGCTGACTTTGTCATGGCATCAGCAATGCGCACAATCACCGGGAAGCTGCGGGTTTGAATCAGACCAAGAGAGGTTGACATCGCTATCCTATGTTCTCATGCCAGTCTAGCCATCCTTGGAGAAGAGCGTCTGTCGATGGGGATAGATTTTGCCCAGGAGCCGATCCAGCTCCGTATGCCCCGGGATCCCATTCCATTTGCCGAGCTTCCTGGAGCGAGATTTTTCTTCCACTGGTAGAGCGGACTCTCGCCAACGACGGGTTTGTTGCTCCACCTGGGCCACTGGCGATCGGGGGGGCGGAGGTGGCGTGGGCTCCGGCGCGGCGGCTGATTGGGAAGACTCAACCGGACCGGGCGTGCGGTTACTGACTTCTGCAGCAGGTTCAGAACTTCCAGAATAGGTGGGATCCCCAAGCAAAGAGCCAGGGGGGATCACCTGTTGGCTGAGAATCGAGCAGTCTAGCAGCGTGGTCTCGGAGCCGATACAGGCGTAGCTGCCGATGGTACCCTGACCGATCACCAACACCCCCGTCCCCAAGGTGGCCCCCTCTTCGATAATCAGATCTCCCCCCTGGGCATGCAGAATGGATCCCATGCCAATGCAGGCTCCCCGCTTGATGTGAATGCGGCAACCAGGATTGGCCCGTAACAACACACCTGCTCCGATCCCTGCTCCCGCTTCGACATGCACCTCACCACTGACAAAATAGCGGGTTTCGCTGATCAGGTTGGGCAAGATGCTCAGTGTCTTTAGGCTGGGCAGACTAGAGGCCAAGATGCTCCTCATCGCTAGGGGGTCGGTCTCAAACCGAACAGGTTAACTACGCCTTCAAGGGGTTTGGATGATTTGCTCCAACACCCGCCGTTTGGCCTTGGTATCAATGCCCAGTAAGCGGACATATTCACCCCGATGCTCTTCCAGGCAGGCTTCCAGGGCCGCCACCACCTGAGGCACCTGGGTTGCTTCAATGGGGCTACAGCTCCGCCAAGAGGAGGTGCGGAACCGACGCTTATCTGCGTGTTCGGTACCGATGCGATAGCCCTGGCCCAAAAGCTGCTGGACTTGTGCTAGGACTTCAGCACTCAAATGGGTGGCGGGAGCATGGGCGGTGCCGGCAGAGGAGGAAGACGCCCCAGAGGGGGATGTAGCGGCAGCTCCGGCAACCTGGCGGTTGGGCGTTTGAATGATCCGCTCAAAGACCCGCTTTTTGGCCTTAGGGTCAATGCCAATCAAACGCACATACTCACCACTGTGTTCTGCTAAGGCTGCAGTCAACTTGGCCAGTACCTCTGGCGCACGGGTGGCCCGAATGGTGGCCCCACTCTTCCAAGAAGAGGTCTTATAGCGGCGCTCATCGGCATACTCATAGCCGATGCGATATCCCTGCGCCAAGAGACGATGCACTTCCTCCTGCAGACCCAGTTCTAGGCCGGCGTTACTCCTTGCTGAAGTCACTCTGCTTGCTTCTGCCCCAGTAGCGGAATGGCTACCCACCCGGCCTTGCGGGGTTTGGATGATCTGTTCGAGAACCCGCCGCTTGGCCTTCGGGTCAATTCCCAGCAGGCGCACATACTCCCCTGAGTGCTCCGCCAGAGTAGCTTGGATGGAGGCGAGAATCTCGCGGGGCTGACCACTCAAGTTGCCCAGCGTTTGCCAGGAGGAGGTACGATAGCGACGGGCATCGGCAGCTTCCAACCCGACTCGATATCCTTGCGCCAAGAGGGAGCGAATTTGCTCCTCTAGGTTCAACCCTAAGGACTCCGTCCCGCTTGCGCGAACAGCAGGAGAGGATGTGGCTGTTGTCCCACCGGCAGCAGTTGCAGGGGGAGCTGACGGGATCCGAGCCGATCCCACATGAGCAGGTCCATCGGGGGTTTGGATAATCTGCTCCAAGACCCTTCGCTTGGCCTTGGGATCAATACCCAACAGGCGCACATATTCCCCTTGGTGCTCCGCCAGGATCGCCCCTAAAGATTGCACCACCTCCGCTTCGCGGGTACTGGTAATCGGGCTTTCGCTTTGCCAGGAGGAGGTACGATAGCGACGAGCATCGGCGTATTCAAGGCCAACTCGATAGCCCTGGGCCAATAGAGCCCGGATTTGATCCACCACCTCAGGCTTAAGAGGGGATCCATCGCCGTTCCATCCGTTAGCGTGGTGGGAGGAATAGGTCATGGTTGCAGTCTCCGTAGCCGTTTTGTGAGTTCTCGCTTTCAGTTCGTCGCGGATCGGGGCAATGCAGACCAAGTTCTCACTGCACTGGTAGCCCTCCCGCAGTGCTTGGTTAATGCCGATGACATGCTGGGCAAACTTGGCATCGCTATCCTGTACATCCGGCAGTCGGTCCGCCTCTGCTTGGGTGGTGATAATGGAGCCGGAGGCCACATATTTGCCAGGGGGAATCTCCACATCCTGAATCAAGCAGTGCAACATGACGATGCAGCCATCCCCAACCCGGGCATTGAATACCGTCGAGCGAAAGCCGATAAAGCAGTTGTTGCCCACATAGGCCGGCCCATGGATCAGGGCCATGTGAGCGATGGAGGTATTCTTGCCAATCCAGACGGAGTAGGGTTCGCCATCTTCCCCTATCACTCGTCCTTGCTCTAAACCATGGATCACGACCCCATCTTGAACGTTGGAGCCCTCACCAATGTGGAAAGGGGATCCCTCATCGGCTCGAATCGAGGTTCCGGGAGCAATCAGCACCTGCGCCTCTACCCGTACATCCCCGATTAAGTTAGAGAAGGAATGAACATAAGCGGATGGGTCAATATCCGGCTCCGCCAGTTCACGAGACCAAGGGGTTGGTGGTGCAGCATAGGTACGTACAGGCATATCCAAGAGCCTCAAGAGCGTATCAAAATGAACCAAAAAAGTAGAAGCTAACGCTGATCCCGTTTGTTGTAAAGGGAGCGCCCACCGATGCTGACCGTATCGATAATGGCCATCACCACCGCATCTAGAGGGCGAGTTTCATTCCCTTGTGGCTGACGGGCAGCACTGCCCTGGCTGACCAGTACCCACTCGTCGGTACCAGCTCCTACTGGGTCGGCGGCCACCGCATAGTCGGGCTGGGGCTGCCCCTCCAGATCGAGGTATTGCACCAACAGAAACTTGACACCTGTTAGGCTGGGATCCTTTTGGGTACTGGTGACGGTGCCCCGAACGATGGCGATACGCATCAGGGACGGGTGAAGGGACGGATGGCATTCACCCCTTCACGAAACTGAGCCACATCTTCCGTGTAGCGAATCGGAAGCACATACTCCAAGTTTTCGTGGGGCCGGGCAATGATGTGCCAGGAGAGCAGTTGACCGCCGTTGACCCGTTTTACAGAGTCAATCCCGGCAGACACGGAAGCCTGCACCTCCGAGACATCACCCCGCACAATTACGGTCACCCGGCCACTGCTGATTTTTTCGTAACCCACCAGGGTCACCCGAGCGGCCTTCACCATGGCATCGGCGGCTTCCACCACAGCAGGAAAGCCCAAGGTTTCAATCATGCCAACTGCAATAGCCATATGTACTCCTTATGCTGAAATTCGAGGGTAGGGGTGGAAAGTAAACTGAACATAAACTCAAAGCAAAACCAGCAATCTCAGGGGTGCCCTCACCAAGCCTCTGCATGACCTTCTGCATCACCTCAGCCTGCATCACCTCAGCAAAGGGATCCCCCCCTCAGGTGCGGAATTGCTCAACCGCCTCGGTGTAGCGGATGGGCAAGACAAACTCTAGGTTTTCGTGGGGCCGAGCAATGATGTGGTGGGAGAGGATCTCACCGCCACTGACCCGCTTAGCCGACTCCAAACCGGCAGCCACCGAAGCCTGCACCTCCGAGACATCGCCGCGCACGATCACCGTGACTCGACCACTACCGATTTTTTCGTAGCCCACTAGAGTCACCCGAGCGGCCTTCACCATGGCATCGGCGGCTTCCACCACTGCCGGGAACCCGCGGGTTTCAATCATTCCGACTGCGATAGGCATATCAACTCTCCCTGTTTGAACACTGAGTTCCTGAGCGTCGTAAAACCAAGCAATCAGGCAGATTTGTCTCGCTTATTAGGCTTGCTTATACACTCTCATCAAAGAGGAATTTCTGTCCAAAGCTTGATCGCAATGGCTACCTTGGCCAAACCTCAACCGGGGCGGACAAGGATCCCAAGCCTGAGTAAAATCCATGCCTTTCCTGCACAATACCGATCATACAAAACTGATCAGGATGGCCTAGAGCAAGGTTCTCCGACTCAACAAAATGATATCCCCAATTGATCCTGAACAAAAATCAATATTTTTAATTAGCTTGATAGCTTTTTATTAAGAGAGGCTAAATTACTATTGATTAGAAAATAATTCTTGACATTTCGACTCTTTTGCCACCTACCTGGGATAAGCTCCTTCACAAGAGCATAGGCCGATCGGGAACGCCGGCTGGGGAGAGAAAACCGGCAGCGGGGTGAGAGGAGCCAGCTGCGTCTGAGGGCTTGATCACTGCTTACCTGATTCTTCCCGGCGTAAGGAGTAGGGGACTTCCAGGCCATGGGCTTCCATCAAATCCGCATGGCTCATCACCTCGACCGGGGATCCTACTGCCCAGATACGGCCTTGATCCAGGAGAATGACTTGCTCACAGACCTGCAAAACCAGTTCTAAATCGTGGGAAGCCAGCAGGAAGGTTTGTGACCTTTGCTGCAGAAACCGGATCAGCCGCCGCCGCCCTCGCAGATCCAGGTTGGCGGTTGGTTCATCGTAAAGCACCAGTTGGGGTTGCATCGCCAGGATCCCAGCAATTGCCACCATGCGTTTTTCACCCCCCGAAAGATGATGGGGAGGGCACTCGGCCAGGTGCAAAGTACCGGTATGGTGGAGAGCGGCCTGAACAGCGGCGGCAATCTCCCGCTCCGAAGCACCCAAGTTACGCAGCCCAAAGGCAACATCTTCGGCAACGGTGGGGGCAAACAGTTGATCATTGGGATCCTGGAATACCAACCCCACGTCTGGGCGAAATTCTCCTGGCACCAGTGGTCGTCCCAACAGGGTGACTTGGCCAGAGTAAATTGGCAATAGACCAGAGAGGGTGAGGAACAGGGTGGTTTTGCCAGCCCCGTTTGGGCCGATGATCCCTAGACGCTCGCCAAGCTTGATCTGTAGATCAATCCCTTGCAAGACAGGTGGGTGACCGGGGTAAGCCACCCACAACTGCTTTGCATCCAATGCTAGGGGGGAAAGGCTCATAGGGGTTTAGGGCAAGTCCAACCGCCAACGTTCTTGGCTGGCGCTAGGAGTTAGCTCCAGGGTGGGTACAGTGGGGCTGGTGAGATCAATATGAACGATTTCCTCAGGGGTGCAATCACAGTAGCGGCGCAGCTCGCGCATCTGGTTAAGGGTTTGAATTTGCAGCGCCAAACGGTCGGAAATTGGCCCTAGGTAGACGTTACCCAGTTCGGTGCGCAATCGGATTGCTTCCCCCCCTTGCCAATCCACCGCTTCGATGGGAATGTCAGATTGCTGCAGAGTGCTGAGCAAGAGGGCCCATTGCTCTGGGGTATGGCTTTCCCAACCCAGTAATTCCAACCGCGGGAGAGGAGATGTAGAAGAGTTGAACACACCAGGGTTTTGAAAGGAGTCAAGGGCCAGCCAGTTGCCCTCAATATCCACCAAACCCAGTTGATCTCCACGTATCGCTTGCGCAATGGGCTGTCGTTCTTGGATTTGAATGATGATGCCCACAGGCAGGAGCCGCCGCCACACCTGAGCCTTTGCAATTGGGGAAGGTTGACTCGGGGATCCCAGGAGAGCTTTTTCCAGAACAGCAGGTTGCACTTGCCAAATATGGATCGGATAGCGCAAGGGCAACTGGGATCTTACCCAGGCAGGATCCACCCAGTTTGCTCCCTGCACCTGGATCTGCTCCGGCTGACGAATTTGCCAGTAGGGTTGCCGCAACCCCAGTACCAAACCGGTCAGGACAACCATGGAACTGGTGAGACGCCAGGATCCTTGCCAAAAGCGACTGCGCCGCTGCCGGCGGAGAAGCTGGCGGCGCTGCAACAGTTGTTCCCGTGTGGGGGGAGCCAGAGGTACCATTCAACCACCTCAACCCAGCCATGGCTGTGAGATTTGGAGCTACCCATGCTCCTCGTTTAGTCACCCACCTCTTCCACTTGATCTGCTCGCAACCAAATGGTGGGGGTCGGAACAACGCCGAACTTAATCTGCAGGTAGTTGTCTTTGATGTCCACCACCTCTCCAGGGCTCTCGAAGACGTAGTTGGGGATGAAGGAATCACTGGCTTGGGCTTCCAAGCTCCCCTGCAATTGTTCGCGCACGGCTCGCACTAGGCTGCCCCGTTTGATGGCCATAGCTTCTCCTCAAGCAGAACAATACCGAAAAACAAAATCCTGGGTGATTGGTCTAACTAATAGTTGTATCACGCCTGTTCTCGCTATGTCGGAGAATTGCTAACGGATGGATCCGCCTCCATCCTTGGAAATACCTCCAGAGCTAGCAGGGAAATAATGGGTCGACAAATCTGCAGAGACTTTTCGGCAGTTCCCCAAGATCTGGCTAAGGTGTTGCAGAGGCCTGTGAGTCGCAACGGTTGATCGGCTAGCCGAAGGATAATCGGCTGGGTTTTCGGTCAGAAGTTATGCCGTGAGAGTACATCACGTTCAGGAATAGAGATTATCAATGATAACCGGCTCAATTTCTTCTGCGAGGGCAAAGCCCAACACATGGGCATAAAAATAAAGCTCTGCCTCCAGAGCCCGTTTGATGTTGGCTGCCTGCCGAAAACCGTGTTGCTCGCCCTCGAAAGGAACGTAGGCAACGGGCAACCCCTTAGCCCGCAGGGCTGCTACCATGGCTTCCGCTTGGTTGGGGGGCACAATGGTGTCTTCTAAACCCTGAAAGAAAATCACCGGGCAATTGAGACGATCTAGATGATGAATGGGAGAACGCGCCCGGTAGAGATCCTGTTGCTCTGGATAGGGGCCGATGAGGCTGTCCAGGTAGTGAGATTCAAACTTGTGGGTCTCTTGAACCAATGCTTCTAGGTCGCTGACACCGTAGTAGCTAGCACCGGCTTTAAAGGTATCGTGAAAGGTGAGAGCAGCCAGCGTGGTGTACCCTCCTGCACTGCCACCGTCAATCAGCAGCCGCTCCCCATCCACCCTGCCTTGCTCTGCCAAGAATTTTGCCCCACAGATACAATCTTCCACCTCTACAAGGCCCCATTTCCCCTTCAGAGCATCCCGATAGGCTCGTCCGTAGCCTGTACTGCCTCGATAGTTTACGTCCAAAACCGCAATGCCCCGGCTGGTCCAGTATTGGATCCCTAGGTTCAGCACGGCTGTGGTCGCCCCGGTCGGTCCTCCATGACTTTTGACCAGGAGGGGAGGTTTTTCAGAGGCAGGCGCAACAAAATCTTGATTTTGAGGAGGGTAAAAAAAGGCGTAAGCTATTTCTCCTGCACCGGTTGGAAAGGCGATGGCTTCTGGGATCGATACATAGCCGGGATCCACCTGCAGGCTGTGGGAGCGGGCCAACACCTGCCATTGTTCAGAATCTAGGTCCAAACAAACCAAGGCCATCGACTCGGTTGGAGATCCGGCTAGGAAGGCAGCTTGTTGGCCGCTGACCTGTAAACCGTCAATCTGGGTATAGGGTAAGGGGATCCCTTGTAACTCTCCTGAATCCGGATCCAGGTAGGCCAGGTGAGAAACCCCCTCTTGTTTGTAGCAGGTGAGGAGGCGACCATCCTGACAAAAGCCATAGGTGCTCAGGCCAAATACCCACTGGGGTTCACCAAACTCAGCTTGCATCGGGCAGAGGGGTTGTACAGGTTCGGCCCCCTGCGGATCCCAGCGGTAGAGATTCCACCAACCGGAGCGATCAGAAACCCAGTAAAGCTGGCCTTGCGGTGACCATTGTGGTTGAAAAATCGATTCATGAGGGCCCCCAGCGATTTTTCGCGGCTCCCCTAAGGTCCCGTCTGGAGCCAGTTCTGCCCACCACAGTTCTGTGCCGTCCCAAGGCATCTGGGGGTGATCCCAAGTCAGCCACACCAGAACCTGACCCTCTGGGCTGAGGCGAGGATTGGCATAAAAGTCATGTCCGCAGGCCAAAATCTGCTGGGATCCCCTCTGCAGGTCAATGGCTACTAAACTATTTTGCGGCTCTCCTTCTCGGCTGTGATCTTCTCGCACACAGAGGATACGTCTGCGCAGCCGATCCACTATTCCATCCGCGTAGCGATAGGGGCCTGCTGCCGTCAAGGGTTGGGGATGCGAACCGGGAACCAAACGATAGAGCCGTTGGTCGGCAAAGTTACAGAAGTAAACCACCCCCGCTGCCACCCAGTAGGCGCCGCCCCCATATTCATGAACTCGTGTGCGCACATTCAAGGGAGCAGGCGTCAGTTCCCTGCAGCTCCCATCGGCAGAACGCCGGATCAGAACATTGCGTCCTTTCTCTTGCGGGCGGCCCTCCGTCCAGTAGAGATCCCCTTGATCCCAGCAGATCTGTCCCAGGCGGATGGATCCCGCCACAACCAGATCAGACGTAATCGGGGATCGCCAGGATCCATAACTGGCTTGCTCAACCATAGGGGCTGCTCCTACTCCTTAGCCGATCTTAGAAGACCGGGGATCCCTTGCGGATAGGCGTTCAACCGGCAGCGTCCTGAGCAATTTAACACAGGGATCCCAAATTTTACCTTCAGAATATCTAGGGCTTGCGATATTATGTGCTAAGCAGCAGCCCTTAGAGAATTTCAAGTAGCGAGGTCAAGAGCAGTGGTCAGG
Organism: uncultured cyanobacterium; assembly: GCA_937944885.1. GTDB lineage: Bacteria > Cyanobacteriota > Cyanobacteriia > Thermostichales > Thermostichaceae > Thermostichus. Next base: position 31,912 of record CALFBB010000005.1, on the reverse strand, counting down.
GTAGCAATTAACGGATTTGGTCGTATTGGTCGCAACTTCTTGCGCTGTTGGTTGGGTCGCTCCCGGTCCAATTTAGATATTGTAGCTATCAATGACACTTCAGATGCTCGCACTGCTGCCCATTTGCTCAAGTACGATTCCATTCTTGGGCCACTGCAAGGGGCGGAAGTTGAGCCTGCCGAGCGGGGCTTGGTGGTGAATGGCAAGTTTATTAACACCGTTTCGGATCGCAACCCCAGTAATCTACCCTGGAAAGACTGGAATGTGGATTTGGTAATCGAAGCTACAGGTGTCTTCGTTAACTATGAGGGCGCTTCTAAGCATCTCGAAGCTGGTGCCAAAAAGGTGATGATCACGGCTCCGGCCAAAGGGGGTGAGATTCCTACCTTTGTCTACGGAGTAAACCAGCATACCTACGATCCTGTACGCCACAACATTGTCAGTAATGCTAGCTGTACCACCAATTGTCTGACGCCGATCATTAAGGTTCTGCTGGACAAATTCGGCATTGTCCGTGCCACCATGACCACTACCCACAGTTACACCGGGGATCAACGCATTTTGGATGGTGGACACCGGGATCTGCGCCGAGCGCGGGCGGCGGCTTTGAGTATGGTTCCCACCACTACAGGTGCAGCAAAGGCGGTGGCACTGGTGATTCCTGAGCTGAAGGGCAAACTAAATGGTGTGGCAGTACGGGTGCCCACCCCCAATGTTTCTTTGGTAGATCTGGTTGTGCAAACTGAAAAGAGTGTTATTGCTGAAGAGGTCAACGATGCCTTGAAGGAAGCCTCTTTAACCTATATGAAGGGGATCCTTGCTTATTCTGATGTTCCCTTGGTGTCGATTGACTATCGGGGCCATGACTGCTCGGCCATTGTGGATGCAGAAATGACCAGTGTGCTGGGTGGTGACCTGGTCAAGGTGATGGCCTGGTACGACAACGAGTGGGGCTACTCACAGCGGGTATTGGATCTGGCGGAATACATGGCAGAGCACTGGGTGGATTGACGTCCTTCCCAAGCCTTCATCTCAACACTTCATCTAGAGTGATGCCTACGGTTTACGCCGGGAACAAAGTTTCTGGTTACTGGCCATACCTCTGGCGGGCTAGGCAAGATTTTACACCGCTTTCTGGTAGGGTTGCTTCTGGTGCCAAAGCCAGGCGGTTTCTAGGATCTGGGCCAGCTTGGTGTAGGTGGGTTTCCAACTTAAATCCCGCATGATAGCACTGGCATCTCCCACCAAACGAGGGGGATCCCCGGGTCGGCGTGCTCCGATCTGCACCGGGATCTGCTTTTGGGTCACAGCTTCAGCGGCAGCAATCACCTCTTTGACCGAAAAGCCTTGACCATTCCCAAGATTGTAGGCGGCTTGTACAGGCTGATGGGTGACTAAGGCTTCTACCGCCAAAACATGGGCTCGGGCTAGGTCACTGACGTGGATATAGTCTCGAATACAGGTGCCGTCTGGCGTATCGTAGTCGTCACCAAAAAGGGTGATGTGGGGTCGTCGGCCACTGGCTGCATCCAACACCAAGGGGATGAGATGGGTCTCCGGGTTGTGGGCTTCCCCGATCTCGCCCTCAGGATCCGCCCCGGCGGCATTGAAATAGCGGAGGCTAATCGACTGGATCCCGTAAGCAGCACGAAAATCCCGCAGCATTTGTTCCACCATCAGCTTGCTTTGGCCGTAGGGATTGATCGGGCGCTGAGGGTGGCTTTCGGGAATGGGGATCTGTTCGGGTATACCGTAAGAGGCGCAGGTACTGGAAAAGACTATGTAGGGGATGCCGTGATCCCGCATGGCCTCTAATAAGCTAAGGGATCCAACCACATTGTTGCGGTAGTACTTGGCCGGATCTTGGACTGACTCGCCCACGTAGGTATAGGCGGCAAAGTGAATAACAGCCTCCGGTTGATACTGTTTAATCACCTGATCCAGCCGCTCTCGGTCTGCAATATCTCCCTGTTCCAAAGGCCCCCAGCGAACGGCCCATGGGTGACCGTAAACCAAATTGTCGTAGGTAATCGGGATATGGCCAGAGGCAGCCAATGCTTTGCAGGTGTGGCTACCGATATAACCGGCACCGCCGGTAACCAAGAAACGCATAGGCGAACCCGAGGATCCCACTTAAAAATAGAGACATAAAACACTCACCCCAAAAGCCCTAGCATGGGAGCAAATCAATTCGCCCTAGCAACTGGTGAGGGGGCGCAAAAGGGTAGTTCTAAGCAAGTAATAACTTATTCTAATGACCTAGAAAGTTAAAAATTGCTGCGATGGGGTTGTCAATCTGGTTGGAAAGTGACAGGGTCTTCTTAAATCATCACCCCACTTGTCGTAATGTGTCATTCAACCCTTCAATCCATGAAGTCCTCCCAATCTTTTATGAACTGTTTGATGCTGTTTAGCTGGTACACACTCACATCTGCCAGAAGTATTGAAAGATAATTGGAAGGGAAAAAATGTTGCATTCTTCCCTGAGTGGATCGTGATTTTTGAGGATTTGAACTGGTTTTGGGTTTAGCCTCTACATGGGTAGGGTCATATTTTCTGTCATCGTAAAGGCATCCTAAAGGCAGTGTTTTGGTTTGTAGAAGTATAGATGATTAAATCAGGGATCCCTGTTGGCGTAATCCTTCAAACAGGGCAATCGCTACGGCATTACTCAAGTTGAGGCTGCGCACCGGCCCACTCAACGGGATCCGCACACTGGGGTAGTTTTCCAAAAACATGGGATCCAATCCTCGACTTTCGCTGCCAAAGACCAACCAATCCCCTGGTTGATAGGTGACTTCTGTATAAACGGCCTTGCCGCGCACACTAAAACACCAAAACCGTGCTTCTGGATGGGCTTCCACCAAAGCAGCCCAAGAGGGGTAGCGATACAGCTGCACATGTTGCCAATAGTCGAGTCCGGCTCTTTTCAAGTAGCGATCTGAGAGTCGAAATCCAAGGGGATCCACCAGATGTAGAGGGGTGTTGGTAGCAGCACAAGTGCGGGCAATATTGCCCGTGTTGGCAGGGATCTCCGGAGCAACCAAAACAACATGGAGAGGCATGAATGCTTAACCATCAGAACCTAGGCAATAGATTGAGAATTAACCCTCTTGTCACTGCTACACTTCCGATATAGCTCGATATAGCCAATTCTTGATCAAGATCAGACCGAGTTCAGGTTTATCGATCAATCTACTGCCAAGGACAATTTCAACACTCAGGTCGGGAAATTCTTTTTGAGAACCCAGGTAGTAGCACTCATCTGGCTCCAATCCCCGACGTTTCAGAGCCTGGCCAGGCATTGCAGAACTCACCTTATGAAAGCAGATGCCAGACTCTTGGCAATAAGCTTCCAGAAGCATGGTTACTTGCCGCCAAAGCCTCGCTTGTTACCCCCCTTTTTCCCCCCTTTACCCGGCTTGGGATTGGGTCGTTGACGCGGAGGAGCGGCTGAACGTCCGCGCCAGTTGGGTCCACCACCGGGAAGAGGGCTACGTCCGAAGCCCCCCATACCGGGAAACCCACCGCCCATGCCCATGCTGCGCATCATGTCCCGCATGCGTTGAAAGTCACTGACCAAACGGCTGACATCCTCCAACTTGTGGCCGGAACCGTTGGCAACACGGCGTTTGCGGCTGACACTGCGGGCCAAGAGATCGGGATTTTTGCGCTCTTCTGGGGTCATGGAGTTGATCATGGCTTCGGAACGGGCCAGTTGGTCTTGTCCTTTCTGCAGCTGTTCATCGCTGATTTTGCCCATCCCCGGCATCAGTTTCAGCAGGCCCCCTAGGGATCCCATGCGTTTGATCAGGCGCATTTGCTTCAGGAAGTCGTTGAAATCAAACTGGGCGGTCATCATCTTTTCCGCCATGCTAGCGGCATCCCCCAGGTCAATTTCTTCTTGGGCTTTTTCCACCAAGCTGAGGATATCCCCCATGCCCAAAATGCGCGAGGCCATGCGGTCGGGATAGAAGGGATCCAGGGCCTCGACTTTTTCTCCCACACCGATGAACTTAATCGGCTGCCCGGACACCTGTCGAATGGAGAGGGCTGCTCCACCGCGGGTATCCCCATCCAACTTGGTGAGAATGGCGCCGGTAATGCCCAGCCGTTGGTGGAAAGCTTGTGTCAGGTTGGCTGCCTCCTGCCCGATCATGGCATCCACCACCAGCAGAATTTCGTGGGGTTGCACGGTAGCCTTGACCCGTTCCAGTTCTGCCATCATTTCCAGGTCAATTTGCAAGCGCCCAGCGGTATCCAAGATTACATAGTCATACCCCTGCTGCCGGGCTGCCTCCACCCCTTGGCGGGCAATCTCAACGGGATCCGTTTTACCCAGATCAAAGACCGGAATCTGAATCTGCTGCCCCAGGGTTTTTAATTGGTCAATGGCTGCCGGTCGGTAAATGTCTCCCGCTACCATGAGAGGTTTTTTGCCCTGTTTGCGTAGGTAAAGGGCCAGCTTGGCACAGGTGGTGGTTTTTCCGGATCCCTGTAAACCGGCCATGAGAATAATGGTCGGCGGTTGCTCAGCTTGCGCAATCGGTACGTTGGCTTCCCCCATCACCTTCACCAGCTCATCGTGAACAATTTTGATGAACTGCTGATCCGGGCTTACCCCCATGATCACCTCGGAGCCAAGGGCAGCCTGTCGTACCTCCTCGATAAACTGCTTCACCACCTGCAGGTTGACATCGGCATCCAGCAGAGCCCGCCGCACTTCTCGGAGGGCCTCTTGGATGTTGGTTTCGGTGATTTTGTCCTGGCCACGGAGCTTTTTCCAGGCCAGTTCCAATTTCTCAGAGAGCGCATCAAACATGGGTGCTGCCTATCCTGTCCAGGGATCCTGCGGGGGTATTTGGGGTATTTCCTACCATAATCCAGTTGGGGCAAGACCTGGGGGAGAAAGGGCAGAAGCAAAGCCCTAGAGAATCTCTAGCCCATCCGATTGGACTTCTCAAGAGATAGACTCCTGCCGGTGGCCTGAGAAACAGGATTTGGGCCCCCAGGAACTGGCTCCTTTACAAAAGTTTAAGCGACAATAGGAGGCGTTGCTTGCCGTTGAGCTCCACCTATGGTCACTGCCACTTCCACCTACAGCACTGCCGATTGGCAGCTGGGCTACCGCTCCCTCACCTGCGAACAGGAGTATTGGATCCCGGAGATTGAGGGGCGGATCCCAACGGGTTTACGGGGCACTCTCTTTCGCAATGGTCCGGGCAAGTTGGAGATCGGATCCCAGCGTTACGGTCACCCCTTTGATGGGGATGGCATGGTTTGTGCCATTACTTTTGTCAATGGAAAAGTCCATTTCCGCAACCGCTTTGTGCGCACCTGCGAGTTTGAAGCGGAAGAGAAGGCGGGGCGGGTGCTCTATCGAGGGGTGTTTGGGACCCAAAAACCGGGGGGTTGGTGGGCCAATTTTCTGGATTTGCGGTTTAAGAACCCTGCCAACACCAATGTGATTTATCAAGGGGATAAACTGCTGGCCCTTTGGGAGGCCAGTGCTCCCTACCGCCTCAACCCGGCCACCTTGGCAACAGAAGGGGTGGAAACCTTTGCTGGAGCTCTCTCTCCTGGTCAGCCTTTTACCGCTCATCCACGTCGGGATCCCAAGACGGGGGATCTGATGGCCTTTGGAGTACGGGCTGCCCTCAATTCTCAGCTGTTCTTTTATCGCCTAGATGCCCAGGGGCGGCTAACGGAAAGGCGGAATTACACCCTGCCCGGTTTTGCTTTTCTGCATGACTTTGCCTGGACACCTAACTACCGCATCTTTTTCCAAAATCCAATGGCCTTCAACCCCTTACCTTTTGTCCTGGGTTGGCAACCGGCAGGCACCTGCCTGACCCTCAAGCAGAGGGAGCCGACCCGCGTCTGGTTATTTCCCAACAGCGGCGAGCCGATGCAACTGGCAACCGAACCGGGCTTTGTCTTTCACTTTGTCAACGGCTACGAAGTTGGGGAGCAACTGATTGTAGATGCGGTTCTCTATGAAGAATACCCTGCTCTAGAGCCCGATGCCGATTATTTGCAGATTGATTTCACCCAGGTTCCAGCGGGTAAGCTGTGGCGGTTTTATCTGGATCCTAAAGCGGGCAGCGTCAAACGAGAACGGCTCCTGGATCGATCGGTGGAGTTCCCCGCTGTTCACCCGGCCCACATGGGAGGATGCCATCGCTACATCTACATGGGTGCTACTCATGCCCCTGGCCCCAATGCTCCCTTACAAGCAATTTTGAAGTTAGATACCGCCACAGGCCGCACCCAGCAGTACAGCTTTGCCCCGCGTGGATTTGTCGGTGAACCGGTGTTTGTCCCCTATCCCGATAGCGCTGCAGAAGAGGAGGGGTGGATTGTAACCGTGGTTTTTGATGCAGCCAGCCGTTGCTCCCAGGTGGTGATCCTGGAGGCGCAAGACCTGGCTGCCGGCCCCGTAGCACGGATCCCGTTGCGGCATCATATTCCCTATGGTCTACACGGCAGTTTTACCCCACAGGTGTGGGTGGAATAATGGATGCTGCCCGGCCGCTCTGCCAGATAGCAGGAGCTCAATCCCAAAGATTACCCTGGCAGAGCACGGCTGCTGCGGGATAAGGATCCCTGTCCAAACCCGTTACAATACTTGAGAAAGAGGGGTGGATCGGCCCATAGGGGAGGTGCCACAGGAATGTGCCATGAGAAAGTCTGTCTTTAGTAGGCTAGGCCAATGGATCTCAAATACACCCCTCCGTTCCCTTGAGCAAGCCTATGAGGCTGCCCTTCGCATCAAGGCCATCGAAGACCAATACTTCCATGGGAATTCTATCAGTGCGGAGGGAGAACATGGCCAAAATGTCAGTCGCTACTTTCAGATTCAACTGCGTCAACAACTCAGCCGAATTGAGCTGCGCTTAGCAGAGTTTCGAGCCAGTAGCAGCTTTTCTGGTCTACCGGATCCCAATCAAAATGGCAGGGGTCCTGCTGTGGCTGGCCAAGTTGCCCCAGATCAGGAGAAGGAAACCCTTCCTCTCAATGGCTCTGAACAGAACGGCAAAGGCTCTGAAAACGGTCACAAAAGCGGGGAGCTTTCTATTCTGGAGAAACTGCAGTTTATTGACCAGGTGATCTCTCGCTACAAACATTCCCCTGGTCAACGTAAATCTGTTGCTGGTCCGCCTGAACCAAACAAGCAGCCAGAACGGCTGCCTCTGACCCAGACTCCTCCTTCTGAAGAGTTGTCTAAGGCAAGCCTTAGTCATGACAATGCCCCTGTTGCTTCTAAAACCGGGATCCTACCCCGTTCGATTCTGCGCACCGCCAGCCAGATCCGCCGTGAGCTGAGTTCACAAGCAGAAGAAGAGTTGATTCGTGATTACCGTAACTCCCGCACCCGCACATTGGTGTCGATACGGTTTTTATTGCTATTGGCAATCTTGCCTTTGCTCACACAGATTCTCTCAAAAAATTTTCTATTTGCGCCCTTGGTGGATCATTTTCAAAGCCAGGCCTCCACTGCTATGATTCTCAGGGCTGAGCTTCAAGAAAAAGCTCTTTCGGAGTTTAATTTTTTTAAGGAAAAGCTTGAATTCGAGCGAGCCCTACATCACCAATCTCGAGAGCTGGACCTAGAAGCAGAGGATCAGCTCTCAGCTAAAGCAGAAGAACTCTTGAAAAAATATAGTCGCGAGAACTTGGAAGGAGTCAAAAATGTTTTGGCCGATCTCTTGTCTATGTTAGTGTTTGGCTGGCTCATCTTTATTGGTAGAGAAGAAATCGAAGTACTGAAGTCCTTTTTGGATCGCCTTATCTATGGACTAAGTGACAGTGCCAAGGCTTTTATTATCATTCTTTTCACAGATGTATTTGTGGGTTACCACTCTCCTCACGGCTGGGAGGTGCTTCTCAGTAATTTGGCTGCTCACCTAGGGGTACCGGAAAACCGTGACTTGATCTATGGTTTTATTGCAACTTTCCCGGTTTTTCTGGATACGGTATTTAAGTATTGGATTTTCCGCTACTTGAATCGGGTTTCACCCTCTTCTGTGGCCACTTACCGGGCCATGAATGATTAGTAAGCTTAACCAATCAACTGGGGATGGGTTGCAACAATTGAGGGATCCCAAAATTAGCTGGGTGGGTGTAGCGATTGTCGATGACAAAAACCGCAAACAAACCAACGTTCCAATTCGGCAGCAGGGGTAGGGCAACGACAGACAGGGCAGGGAAACATATTCTGCTGGCTTTGCTGTTGTTTCACCACTCGCACCCAGCGTTCAAAGGCTGTTTTGGCATCCGTTGGTCGGGAATGCTTTGAAGAGTTGGGTTTTGCAGTCAGGGTCTGATTCGCTGGCTTGTTAGGGCGAGCAACACCGTAGAACTGGCCGGTTAGCTCGGTGTCAGGATGAAGGGGGGAGGTGGTACCGGATCCCTTATGCCAAGCCCCGGGGCTAAAGCGGATGTCACTCAGGGGAGGGTGAAGGTGGCTGTTCAATTTTTGCAGAATTAGGCGTCGTTGGAAGGCTAGATTTTGTGCCCAGGCCGGGGTTGAGGTAGCCACCTGAAGTACCTGTCGTCGCACACTGAGGGGGTAGGTTTGAGCAGCAACAACCTCCCCTACCACTTCCGGCCATACTTGTCGCAAGGTTTGCATTTGTTTCAGTTCCGCCCAAAGGGGATGGCTAGCAAAGCTTTCCAGGAGTTGATCCAGCCCTCGTAACATGGTCTCGCCTGCCCTAACCGCCGTAGATGCTGCTGAAAAAACTGTATCTTGGTCTTTGGAATTTCTTGAAACCAAGGAGCGGTCACCGATTCAAGGCTACCCTGCTGGTTACCTGTTGTGGTGTTTCAATTCTGATGAATCCGTCCACTGAATCCGTCCAGCTTTTCTGATTCTAGGATTCTTCGGGAAATCCAGCCTCTCGCCAAGCTCGGATCCCACCAGCCATGGAAATTACGTTTCGGTAGCCCATCTTTTTCAGAGTGTCTGCTGACAGGGCGGAGCGAAATCCTCCTCCGCAATACAGGACGATCTCCGCCTCTTTGTCGGGGATAGCTGTTTCAATGTCCCGCTCGATGATGCCTTTGCTCAAGTGGATGGCCCCCGCCGCATGACCTGCTTGCCATTCCGATTCCTCTCGCACATCCACAAAATAGAAGGGATCCCCCCGCAGTTGTTTCTGCCGGACCTGTTCAACGGTCAGCTCTTGGATGCGACTTTTGGCCTCGTTGACCAAGGCCAGAAAAGCAGGAGAGTGGTGAGAAGCCATGGGGAACCTAACCTGTTTTCGGTGGACTTGATGAGCCGGGATCCGGCTCACCTTCTGGATCATAGTCGCCGCGAGGCTAGACTGGAGAGCAGATTGGCTTGCTGGAGGTTACGGTTTGAGATCCTCATCGGTCGGTTTACAAAGGCCTGCGGCCCGCTTACACGAACAGCTTTTTACCCTAGTCTCTGCTGTGTGCTTGGGGATCCCGTTCACGGCAGTTGTTTCAACACAAGCTCTGGCTCAGCTAGCCCCAATGGAGTTAGAAGGGGGGCTGCAACGGAAAGTTTTGAATCCTCCCCCTGAGGCTCTTGTTGATCTGCTTAACCGACAGATTGAAGCGGCCAATCGGCGGGATCTAGAAGGGGTTATGGCCACCTATAGCCTTGAATTCCGGCATCGGGATGGACTGGATCGCGAGGGTGTGGAGCGTGCCATTCAAACCCTCTGGGATCATCACCCTGACCTGATCTACTCAGCACAGATTGAATCTTGGCGGCAAGTCGGTCCTGATATTGTTGCTGAGGTCTCTGGCCGGATGCAGGGATCCCAAGCTTCGGTACGGGGCAATTTTCAGGTGGAAGCCTCTACTCTGGTGCGCAATCGCTATCGCCCGGATCCGAGCAATCCTGAGCAGCTGCTCTTGGTTGAACAAGAGGTCTTGCGAGAAGAGAGCACTCTCACCTCTGGCTCGGCTCCACCTACAGTCACCCTCAGTCTGCCGCAGGTGGTCAAACCAGGTGCCACCTATTCTTTGCAAGCGATTGTGGCGGAACCCCTAACTCGTTCGTTACTTCTGGGAGCTGTTACGGAACAACCCATTAACCCTGCTGGCTACCTAGAAGGGACCTCTTTTCCTCTTGAGCCCCTACAAGCAGGCGGCATTTTCCGGCAAGCTGATGCCCCGCAGGAGCCAGGTGCGGAATGGATCTCCGTCATGCTGGTGAATCAGACAGGCATCACCCTAGAGAGTCGTCGTCTCACCATTAGCAATCGTCTTTTGGATAATCTCTAAAATCCCTAATCCGCTTAGAAAGGGCAAAGACTGGATGGCTTCTGACAAGTGTCTGGTGGACGCCTGCTCTGGGCGTAGCGAGTCCATCCTGCCGCCCTACTCTAGGGGCAGTGCCAACAGCTGACTAGGGCGAAACGGCTCAACCCTGACTTGGCCTCGGTCACGGCCCAAGCATTGGGGGTAAGTCATGGAGATGGCGGGGTTATCTTCCGTTTCCAGCTTTAGGGATCCGGTTAGCTAGGCTAGATTCTGCGGGTGTGTTTGGATTTGTCCCGGCGTACTGTATGGCTTATCCTTCGGCTGGCGATCTTCATCCTGATCTGCTGACAGCTTCCTATGACTACAGGCTTCCTCCCGAGTACATCGCCCAAGCCCCTGTAGAACCTAGGGATCAAGCGCGGATGCTGGTGGTTTGGCGGGATCGCCATGAGCACCGACGCTTCTGCCATCTGCCAGAGATTCTCCGGCCAGGGGATCTGTTGGTTCTAAACGATACAAAGGTGATCCCGGCTCGGCTGTTGGGCACAAGGCTACCGCGGGACAGGGATCCTCAAGCTGTGTCTGCGCAGGCGGGCGGAAGGAAGGTGGAAGTTTTGCTTTTGGAACCGGTTCAAGCTGAGATCCCAGGATGGGTTTGGCGGGTTTTGGTCAAGCCGGGCAAACGGGTCAAGGTAGGGGATCGGATGCAATTTCGGGATCCACAGGGATCCATCCTGCCCTATCGACTGGAGGCTAGGGTGCTAGAGGTAGATACCAGTACGGGTGGGCGCATCCTGCAATTTGAGTGGGTAGGATCGGCTGCCTTTGAAACGGTTTTGGAACAGGTGGGTCGGATCCCCTTTCCTCCCTATATTCAGTCGAATCAAGCCCGTCCGCAAGACTACCAAACGGTGTGGGCCAGGCAACCCGGCTCTGTGGCGGCTCCCACTGCGGGGCTGCATTTTACCCAGGAGCTATTGGAGCGGCTGGCTCAGGCCGGCATCCGGACTGCTGACATTACCCTGAATATCGGCTTGGGCACCTTTCGGCCGGTGGAGGTGGAACGGGTAACCGACCACCGTCTGCACAGCGAGTGGCTCAAGGTTCCGTCGGAAACCGTGGAGGCAATTCAGGCAGCCCAAGCCCGTGGGGGGCGAGTCATTGCTGTCGGGACAACAGTAGCCCGCTCGCTGGAAACGGCGGCTCAAACCGGATCCCTGCAGCCCTGGCAGGGCAAGAGTGATCTCTTTATCTACCCCGGTTATACCTGGCGGGTTGTTCAGGGGCTGATCACCAATTTTCATCTGCCCCGCTCCAGTTTAATGATGTTGGTGGCGGCATTAATTGGGCGACCCAGACTTTTGGATCTCTATCAAGAAGCCTTGGCAGAGCAGTATCGCTTTTATTCCTTTGGGGATGGCATGTTAATTTTGCCGGATGCTTGACAGCCTTCCCGCCCTACTGAGCAAGCTTTCCGCCTAGGACGGAGCTGCACGGCGCCTTTGGCATCTCTGCTGCCGAGAATCTCTCCATCAGTCCCTGCTCTAGGTTTGAGACTTCAAGCCGTGCCCAGCCTCAGCAGGAGCCCTGCCACCCCCAAAGCCAGCCCGGTTGCTCCCCAACTCAGGCCTACGCAGCTGGGGGTGGGATCCCCTGCGGCAGTAACCCACGGAACAACCTGTCCACAACCCCGCAACCGCAATGCCTGGTAAACTCGCTCAGAGCGTTCGTAGCTGCGCACCAGCAAAGTCCCCAGCAAAGTGGCCAGGAAAGGAAGATCTTGCCTCAGGGATGGCTGCCAGCCCCGCAATTGGGCTGCCCGTTGCATTTGCTGCCACTGGGATCCCAGCTCTTGTAAATAGCGGTGGGTGAGCCAGGCCAGCTCCAAGAGTAAATCCGGGATCCCCAGCCGCCGCAGAGCCGCCAGCAACTCCGTCAGAGGTGTGGTTTCCAGCAGTACCCAGTTGAGGGCCACTATAGCCAGCAGACGTGCCCCGATGCGCAGCACCATTTCTAGCCCTTCCCAGTACAGCACCAGGGATCCCCAGCGCCAAATCACGGTTTCCCCCATCCAAAAGGGCAATAATCCGATTAAGCCCGACACCAGTAGCCCCGGCAAGGCCAGCCGCCTCAGCCCCAAGCTCCAGGGCAATCCCGATAGACCCCAGATCCCGATTGCCAAAGCCCCGATTACGGGCAGCCAAGTCAAGCGCTGCACTGAGGCAAAGGCCACAATGAGAGCCATTAGACCCAGCAATTTGGGCAAAGGCCGCCAACGGTAGATACAGGAGGAAGGTTTAGCAGAGAGAGAAGGCCCAGTCTCCGGCTGCAGGGATTCCAACCTGGCCTGATCTGCAGTCGCACATTTCGTATGTCTCTTCACAGGGAAGACAGGACCCATCTAGGATCTCCCTGGAGGCAGGGCAGAGGTTGGATCTACCGGCTCAGCGAGGACTTGGGGGAGCGACTCGCCATCAGACAAGAGCTCCGGCTGCACCCGCTGCAAAAACAGCACCACCCAACCGGTAAACATCCCTTCCACAACCATCAGGGGGATGTGGGCTACCACCAAGCTGCTAAGGGCCAGATGCTCTGCTTCAGGAGAGAGGGTCCCGCTGCCCGACAGAGCAACAAGCAGCACCGCATAAAACAGCAGCACCGCCAGCCCTACCCCCACTGCACCGGCCCAAAAAGCAGAGAAGCCAATGCCTAACCTGCAACGCCCCACCCGAAAGAGAGCACCAGCCAAAAGAGCCGGGATCCCGATAATGGCAGCGTTGATTCCGAGGGTGGTCAGACCGCCGTGCCCAAAGGTTGCCACTTGAAAAAACAAGCCCACCAGAATAGCCGGGTAGGCCAAGGCCCCCAACATCACCCCCATCAATCCATTCAGCAGCAGGTGCACACTGGTAGGCGGAAGCGGCAAGTAAATCGAGGAAGCAACAAAAAAAGCAGCCGTGAGCAGCGCCGCCTTCGGTAGCTGACGACGGGGATCCCTTCCTTCAGGGCGCCGCAAGCTGTGGGCGGTGATCACAGCAGTGAGGCCGTAGCCCCCCAACCAAAAGGGCACCGGTAGGATGCCATCGCTGATGTGCATGGTTAGTCTTGCTCCAGAGCAGGAGTGGTCAGCTCTTCAGGCTGGGAAGTCTTGGCATGTAGGTGTGGTCTGGAGAAAAACAAGGCTGTACCCAAACAGCCCCAAATCACACAGGCAGCCATGAACCCCCGTTGCAGCAGCCCCAGGGAAGAGTTACGGCTGCCGGCGGCCACCCCAGCAGCACTTGTAGACTCCGCTTCGCTCCCCACCGGTACATTCAACAGCACACCATGCCCCGCCTGGCGAATGCGCACCTGCCAAAGTCCCGGCAGTTCCGGATCCGGTTGCAAAAGAAACTGCCCCGCCTTATCCGTCTGCCCCTCCTGCCAGGGGGTAGTGGGATCCGTCGGCGCAAACACCGTCACCTGAGCTCCTCCCATGGGTTCACCGGAATCGTAGCGGGCCTCAATTTGAAAGGTGGGGATAGCCCGGAAGGAGGCTTCCATTCCATGGGCCCAAGTCCCCTCAGGCAGCAGTAAGCTAGAAGCCAACAGCCCCAGTCTCAAGCGGCGGGAAAGCTTCCAACTTCTGGACAAGAATGTGTACATAGACAATATGGAAAATCTGCATCCAAAGGTGAATCGGTTAGGGGTGTGTTTAGGAATCGGCAGCAATCTCGCGGCAGTGCCCCTCCCCCACATGGCCTAGGTGCCTCAGGATCTCCAAGACTTGCTCAGCCTCTGCCGAGCTAAGCTGCTCCCGCAGATCGGCCCAGTCTACCTCTAGGGATCCCGCATCTGTGGCCAGGGCCGCCAGCGGTGCAAACCCTAGCGCCCCCTGGTTAAGACCATCCTCAGGAGGCAACTCTCCATCTCCAAACAGGTGGTCGAAATGAAAAGTAGCTTCCAAATCCGCCCCTTGGCCTGACCTGACAAATCCTTTGCGTTCCTCACCAATGTACTCGCCACAGGTGAAGGCCAACTCCTGATCGAATCGGAGCACAAAGGTCAGGTCATCCCCTTCAGATCCTCCTTGGGGTTGGGCCGTCCCTTTCAGCCACAGGGAATATCCGGCTGCCGGACCTGTAACCGCCGGCACCATCCGCCAGGACAGAGCATTGTAGTGGCCAAAGGGGGCCTCTACGGATCCCAGTAAGGCCCGCTCTTCCGGGGTAGTGACCAAATTAACAGTAATCGGGCCGGGTAGACCCGCCTGAGCTTGTGCTTGTAAAGCTTGATCCGATTCAGGATCAAAGGGGGGATCCGTCTGATAGGCTGTGATATCTGCCAGGGTTACATACACTTCATCAAAGCTCAGTGTCCAGCCATCCTTGGAAACAAAGCCCTCACGAATAAACTCCTCCCCATTGGCCCAAATCTCCAGCGTGCCCACCTCGGTCTGAGCCGCAGGCGCTGATGTCGCTTGGGGTTTCTCTGCCCTCCGATTTGGCGTCGCATCCGGAGTGGGTCGGCAGCCACCCAGAAGGGATCCCAATAGGAAAACCAATACCAGCACAATCCCTCGCCGGGGATCCCTGCACGTTCGGTCCAACCCAAATCCCATCTGTTTTATCCATTGCTCTGCGTCGGTACTTTTCTACCGAAACACAGGCTCCTGTCCCCCACAATCCCCTGCCGGGGCATCTCTGTGCGGATAGTCTCCCTATTCTTGGGCCAAGTTACCGGCTCGTACCCAACCCTCCTGGCCATCCTGACGACGGATGCGCTGCCAACGGCCATCCTCGCTCAGGCCCAGCACCGTCACCACCTCATTCATGGGCACACCACCGATATAGGTTCCCTCCGCATCTGGAGATGCTCGCAACGCCAACCCAATTGGCTCGATGACCCGTCCTTGCCCACCCACAGAAACAGCCGCTGGTGCAGGAGGCCGTGTGGGGAGCGGGGTAGACTCAACTGGAGGAGCCTCTGCAGAGGTAACCGCAGCTACTGATCCAGAACTGTCAATTGGGCCAAGGTTGCCGGCTCGTACCCAACCCTCCTGCCCATTCAGCTCCCGACGCACCCGTTGCCAACGGCCATCAGCACTGTACTCCAGCACTGTGACCGTTTCTCCCACCACAATCCCCCCCTGATAGTCTCCATCAGCAGCAGGGCGGCTGCGAATCGCCAAACCAATCGGCTCAATCACCCGTCCGCGGCTACCGGGAGGAAAACCCTCAGGATCAATTCTGCCGGCAGCAGGCTCAGAGGTAACCGCTGTTGGAGAAGGCAAACTCACTGGACTGGGCAAGGGATCCAGCCGCACAGCCTGGCGAAATTGAGGAGGGGAAGGCGGTTCCAACATGGGTAATAAGATCTGCCAAACCTGCCAACCCAAAGCAGCCAAGCCCCCCACCGAGACACTCATCACCATCAAGGTGCCAAGGGGAAAACCCCTGTCAGAACCAGAAGAACGACCTCGCATGGGGTAGTAACCTGCAGATTGGCTATCCAAATCCTGTACCCACGCAGATTCATGAATGGGAGAAGCTAGCCTCCGCGCTCCGGGATCCCGGTTCATCCCTTGCCCAGCCTCCTGTGCAGATAGCGATCGGCGGCTCATCTCAGGTTGAGAAGTCGTCTCGTATGGGTACATCGGTTCTTCACCTCAACCAGCCAAAAACAGGCAAAGCCACGGGTAGGGATCCCCAACACCAGCTTCACCTGCAGCTTAGGAGGGCAGCAGCGCTTGCCTCTCAGTTTATAATTTATAACATCTTGGCATCCGGCCCTTTCCGGATAAGCTCAAGGATCCCTCGCCTGTTCAAGAAGGGGTGGGTAGCCGGATCGCATCCAGCTCACTCATTGGTGAACATATTCTGCCAGTCAGTGGTGAGAATTTCCCGTCCAAACACCCAGCCTGCCAAGAGCAAAGGCAAAGCCAAGCCTAGAAAACCAACAAGGCTGAATAGCTGGGCAATCTGCCGCTGGGCTTTTTTCTTCTTAGGATCCGGGATATTGTTGGCGGCCAGCACCACCTTAGAACAGAAGGCAACTATCACCGCTCCCACCGGTCCTAAAACCAGAGAAGGCCACAGCCAAGCCTCGACTTGTGAAAACTGATAAGCTCCTGTAAGAGGAATGATCACAAAACAAGCAAGCTCTAAGACTCCCCAAGTGAAGAGGGCCAACTGGATATCCTTGCGAAAGACTTCTTGGGGGTTGTACATAAGCCTCCAGTTTAAGTGTCACTCTTAAAGTGTTACTAAGTGTCACTCTCGATTTTTTTGTTCTTTTATCCTTTGTACTCCCGCCGGGATCCACCTTGATTCACTCCCCGGCCCAGATCACCACAGCGGTCCCTTTTTTGGATCTCTTCTAGGTTACTCTTCCCCTCGATTCCGGGCAAGTTGGTAAGCTAATAACCCCATTTTGCCGGCAACCTCCGTTAATTTACAGAGAAAAAGAGTACCCTAGCAAGGATAAACTTTCTATGTAATGTAGTAAACAAAACTTAGGAATGAGCTGAAACAAGTTGCTTGAGCCTATCTTCGATGACAGCAAAGATTCCACAAGTTGAGCTTGCTCTGTTGGCCGCCTGCTGCTGTGCAAGGCATCAAGCCAGCTGAGGAAGTTGCCTATCCTGGAATCATCGCCTGCCCCTGCATTCTTACTTAGCCGAGCCCACATCCCTGCTGCCCATCTTAGCCCTGAGAATGTGAAGCTGCCATGTCGCGTATCCTCGTTGTTGATGATGATCCCAGTATTCGCACACTGTTACAGCGGTATCTACAGCGGCAAGGCTATTCGGTTGAAGTGGCCGCCACCGGGTCAGAAAGCTTACAACGGTTGCGCTCCTTCCAACCAACTTTGGTGATTTTGGATTTAAATCTGCCGGATGTCAGCGGTTATAACCTCTGCCAGCAAATGCAAAAAGAGACCGGTGTGTACGTGTTGATGCTAACCAGCCGGGTCAGTGATGCTGACAAATTACAGGGTTTCCAGTTGGGGGCAGATGACTACCTGACCAAGCCCTTCAACCTGCCAGAATTGCAAGCACGCGTACAAGCCATTTTGCGGCGACAACGGCTTAAAACCGAAGTTGCCTCGGCACCAACGCTGACGTTTCCCTCTTTGGTGATCGACCCAGAAACTCGAGCAGTAACCCGAGATAATCGCCCGGTTAACTTGACGGCGTTGGAATTTGATTTGCTCTATACCCTAGCCCGATATCCGGGTCGGGTTTGGCGACGGGCTGAGTTGATTCAAGAGGTGTGGGATTTTAACCACGAGGGGGATGAACGAGTGGTGGATGTGCACATTGGTCAGATCCGCAAGAAACTGGAAACCGATACCAACCAACCGGAGCTAATTCGCACCGTGCGTGGGGTAGGCTACAAGTTCGAACCTCCCAGTTTTACAGAAGGATGGCCGGAGGAAAAATCCTGAGATGGACTAGCTCAACAGTGCCGGCCATGCAAGGAAGGTTTTTGATTAATCCAGACGACGGCCCGTTAAACGCACGAAGATATCCTCTAAGTTGGCAGGGCGTACCATCAGGCCGGTTTTGTCGGGTTCTGCTTCCAGCTGCCGCTGTGCTTCCGCCAAGCTGGGGAAAAAAGTATACTCGGCCTCCAGACCGGAGAGGGAACGCACCAAAAGGGCCTCCCCATGTTTGGCCCGCAACTGGGTCGGGCTGCCCAACTCGATCAACCGCCCCCCTTCCATAATGCCGATGCGGTCACACAACTCCTCGGCCTCTTCCATGTAGTGAGTGGTCACCAGCAAGGTCATGCCCTGCTGGTTGAGATCCCGCATGATCTCCCAGAGCAGTCGCCGTGCCTGGGGATCCAACCCGACTGTCGGCTCATCCAAAAACAAAATTTGCGGGCGGTGCAACAGAGCTCTGGCCACCTGCAACCGCCGCTTCATCCCTCCAGACAGGGTTTTGACCTTGTCTTGCCGCCGATCCGCTAAGCGCACATACTCCAGCCATTCATCAATGCGCCGCTGCCGCTCCGGGTTGGGAATATGGTGCATCCGACCGTGAAATTCTAGGTTTTCCCAAACGGTCAGCTCTGCCTCTAGGGTGATCGGCTGCAGCACCACCCCGATCTGCCGCCGCACCGAGAGGGGATCCCGGACCACGTCGTAGCCCCCCACGTGAATGGATCCCTCACTCGGACGGGTGAGGCTGGTCAACATGCGGATGGTGGTGGATTTCCCAGCTCCATTGGGCCCAAGCAAGCCAAACACTTCTCCCTTGGGAATGCGTAAGTTCAGGTCTTGAACAGCAACCTGCTGCCCGAAGCGTTTCCACACCGATTGCAGTTCTACCGCCGCCGGCTGGGTCTGGGGCAAAGTTGGGGCTATCGAAAGAGCTGTCACGATCCGCTCCGTCCGTAAGTGTGAAGAAATCCTTCTTCTCCAGCATACGCCGAAGCCGGGATCCTGGAATTGCCCGCAAAGTTAAAGTGGGGCAGGTTAGGTTGGTAAAAGCCCATGGCAATTATTTCCTCACAAGATGCAGATGCTGAGCACCCAAAAGAGGGGAGAAAGGCTGGCAAGGCTGCCAGAGAACCTCTAAAGAGCAACCCAGGCTTCCCCCACCAAAGTAACCAAAGCATTTCTCTTCCTGGGGAACTAGCAGAGGAAAATGCCCCCAAAACCGGTGCAGATCTGCTGCAGCCAGAAGCTGACCCTGCCGAAAAGCAGGAGGAATCCCTCCGTCCCCGCACACTGGCGGAGTACATCGGCCAGACGGAACTGAAGGAAGTGTTGGCAATTGTGATTGCGGCGGCCCGTGCCCGCCAAGAACCTTTGGATCACCTGTTGTTTTACGGTCCGCCTGGTTTAGGCAAAACCACAGTGGCGGCTGCTTTGGCAGCTGAAATGGGATCCCGGTTTTACATGACCACAGCCCCGGCCTTAGAAAGCCCGCGGGATATTGCCGGCTATTTGGTACGCCTGAAGCGGGGAGATGTGCTCTTTATCGACGAGATCCACCGCCTGCCCAAGGTTACGGAAGAATTGCTCTATCCGGCCATGGAAGATTTTCGCCTCGATATCACCCTTGGCAAGGGGCGTTCTGCCCGCATCACCTCTCTGGCTTTGGAGCGTTTTACTTTGATCGGGGCTACCACCCGTGTTGGCGCGCTCACCTCTCCCCTGCGGGATCGCTTCGGCCAGATCCAACGGCTACGCTTTTATGAGCCTGACGAGTTGGTGCAGATTGTTTTGCGCACCGCCCGTCTCTTGAACACCTCTATTGACCCGGAAGGGGCGGCTGAGATCGCTCGCCGCTCCCGCGGCACACCCCGTATTGCCAATCGTCTGTTCAAACGGGTGCGAGACTATGCTCAGGTGCGAGGGGATGGCCACATCAGTCAGGCGGTTGCCGCTGCTGCTCTGGAATTGTTCCATGTGGATCCGATGGGGCTAGATTGGACGGATCGCAAGTTGCTCACCCTGCTGGTGGAGCAGTTTGGGGGTGGGCCGGTGGGTCTAGAGACCATGGCGGCGGTTACAGGTGAGGATCCCCAGACGATTGAGGAGGTGTACGAGCCTTACCTATTGCAAATTGGCTATCTGCAGCGCACCGCTCGGGGCCGGGTGATCACACCGGCAGCCCTGCGGCATCTCGGTTATGAGGCCCAGTCGCCCCTACCTCTGTGGAGTTGAAGCAGGAGGGATCCCTTTTCCCCCTCAAAAACCCCCGGATCCCAGGTGTGGAATCAGGGGGCCATAGGAATCCCGTTCAGTTCCCGTTCAGTCGGCTGCTAAGGATACTCTAGCTGCGATCGTTGCCCACCGGGCTAAAGCTGGGTACCACCAACTCTTCGTTTTGCTTGGTCAGGCGACCGTACAGATCCTGGGTGTTGGGGAAATTGGCAGCCGGTAAGGTGGGGAAGCGGCGATAGGGCACCACATCCTCATTAAACAGCTCCCGATACTCCTGGGTGTTCAACAGGGCCCGCACAAAGGCTTTTACCCCTTGCGTGGCCAGGATCTGGTTGTACTTACGGATCTCCTGCTGATTGAGAGGGGCACGCCCCAAGAAGTGCTTGGTGCCCAACTCGATGACCTTGGTATTCGGGTAGGGAGCGTAGAACTCTGAGCGATACAGCTCCGAACACCCCAGCGCCTCAATGAACTCCTTGACCGTGATCTCCCCATTGCGCAACTTAGATTCAGCTACACTCAGCTCAGCACTAATGCTGTAAATGTCCATATCCCGCTCGAATACCTGCCGGTAAGCAGCGCGGATGAGGTTGTTGACTTCCGCTTTGTTGGCAAGGCTGGTGAGCTTGAAGATGGGGGTTTCTTGACGTACTTTGGGAACTCCTTGCTGCACCCGCCGCTGAATCTCCAGCTCGCCGGAGGGCATATCCTGCGGCTGACCCAACTTGACAAAGAGCGGAATGTCGTCATCGGTGCGGATGGGCTTGAGGGTTGCCATATCACTAGAGCCAGGGCGCATCCGCCGCAGAGAAAGGCCACCAGGGGTGAGGTAGCGCTCATAGGGCACAGTATCTTCCCCAAAGGCTTGCCGATACTCTTCACTGTCCAAGATCGCATCCACCACCGCATAGAACCCCTTCTTGGAGGCAATGTCGAAGAGGGGGTTCATCTCCTGCCGCCCATAGGTGGGTCGACCCAGCAGCTTGCGATGAATGAACTCGATTGCTTTGCAGACGTAGAGACTCGACCAGTATTTGTTGCGGAATAGATCGGATTTGGCCAGTTGGCGGACAAACTCCTTCACGCTGATCTCACCGGATTCCAGCTTGATCTCCCAACGGGTCAGTCGCTGCCCCTCATAGGGCACATAACCATAGACCTGCTGATAGCAGGCGCGAATCACCGCTTGCGTGGATCCCTCGCTGCCCGTTGCTCCGGAGCGGGCCCCGATCTTGCTGCTGCGGTTGATCGGGGTTTGGGTGAGCTTGAAGATTTTGGGCCCTAGGCTGCTGGGGATGGGAGCGGTTTGCGGCATGGTGCGCTCGTTGGTCAGAGCAAAGCCCCGCCGAATCAAGATGCGCTTCACATCTTTGTTGAACAAGGCCGGACGGGCGCTGGGAGAGCGCGTCTCTTTCGGGAAAATGGCCCCAAATTGGATCTCCAGCGGATCGTTGCCGGAGCCGTAAACATGCTGATCCGGTAGGGGCCGATTGTAACGGGCAAAGAGGGTGATGAACTGGGGTACTTTGCGCCGCGGGGCCGCGTAGTTGTAAAGGTCGAATTTGGCCCCCCAGTTGGCGCTGGTTTGGGCCTCAACCCCCAGTTTGCGCAGGTAGGGCACAGTTTCTTCGCCAAAGTAATCGCCGTATTCGCGGCTATCCACTAAGGCATCCACCAAGCCGGCCAAGCCTTTGGCCGAGACAATCGAGAAGTAGGTTTGGACTTCCTCGCGGGTTTCCGGAGCACGCCCCAAGAAATGGCGGAAGGCCAGCTCCACCACGCGGCTGTTAATGTAGGGCTCGTAAAACTGCTTGCGGTACAGTTCTGATTTACCAAGACGACGGATAAACTCCTTCATGGAGATCTCGCCGTTTTTGACTTTCGATTCTAGATCCGACACTTTGAGGCTGTAGGCACGCCGGATATCCCGCTCAAACACTTGCCGGTAGGCTGCCTTAATGACCTCCTCTTTCTCAGCGTTGGATAGACCCGGCTTCATGGCAAATACCGGCACTTTCTCGGCAGCTGCATTGTAGATTTGGGGCAGTTGCAACCCCTGCAGGCTGGTGCCATCGGCGGTACTGGCGTTGCGTTGCCGCAGCTTGTCAGATGGGGCAGGGGCGATAAACTCACTCAGCAGAACATCAAAGTACTGGTTGATGATGGCGATAGCTTCTGGATCTTGGCGGAAGTAACTGGCAGAAGCCCGCTTCATCTCTTGAATGGCAACAACAGTGGCCTCGGCGGAGCAGGCGTTCTCGATGATCTCCCGCAGGCCACGGGTATTGACGGCAATAATACTGGGATCCCCGGCCACCAGGGCATAGGTGACGTAGCGCAGGAACCAACTCATATCCCGCAAGGACTTGCGCATGTTGGCAGCGCCATAGCGAGAGATGTTGATCGGGCGGAAGTTGGGTGGAATTTCAATGCCGCTGGCACTGAAAATGTTGCGAATGGCCTCAATAAAGCCACCGGTGGATTCGACATAGAAGGCAGTGCCCAATTTGAAGCCTTCCTTGACATCATCTTCATCCATGTCTGGCCGCTCCAGGTAGGCCATCGGTGAGCCGCCGGTAAAAATGCGGTTGGCGGCACGGCTGACGATGATTTCGGAGTTCTCTGCAATCACCTGGGCAATTTCTAGCCGTTTCAGGCCGCTGGAGAAAAAATCATCAAGACGATCCAGCTCAGTGCGCCCCAGATAGCGATCCTGCTGTTCCGCCTGGGAGATAGTCGATAGGGGCACGGTTTGGTAAAGACGGGGGCTGGAGACGACTGTGCCACCTGATGCGTTGATACCCATCGATCTCTTAAACTCCGTTTTGATCGAAAAAATTGGCCGACAAAAGCTGAGGATGGTGCCATGTGAAAGACAGCTGCCCCGAAATCAAGCAAAAACCCCTGGACCAGAAGGATTGCTGCCTGAAGGAGAAGCCAAGCCTAGAATACTAGGGCGATGCCCCTGACGTGGGAGGGTTGTTGCAGTTTGTAACACTGTTTCTCATCCCTAAGGCTATCCTCGGGGTTATGGATTCCGCTTTGCCGCTCCCTTTTTCCCAGCTGAGGTTGGCTGCCATCCGTGAGAACTGGCAGCAGGGGAACTACGTACAAGTGGCTGCTTACTTACAAGAGCAAATGGAACAGGGATCCCCTACCCCTGAGCTCTACTGGTGCCTTGGGGCAGTGCAGCAGCTATTGGGTCAAGAACTGGAGGCACAACTGACGTGGCAGGAGGGGTTGGCCCTTCTGACGGAAGTGGGGATCCCGGAATCTGTAGCCATCCATCGGTTGGCAAGAGGGCTGCAGGAAGTAGCCGAAGGGTTGTGGCAGGGTGGCCATTGGCTGCAGGCGGCCACCTTGTATCAACAGCTTTTAGAGTTGCTGGAGGCTGTGGAAGGGGGGGAGGTGACTTTTCCAACAGGGTTGGCAATGCGCCGCATCGGGTTAACCCAGGCGCGAAGTCGGTTTTGGTCCTCGGCAGCAACTTGGTTTGAGCGGGCCTGTCAACGGGATCCAACGGCAGCAGAGAGTTTTTTTCAGTGGGGGCTGGCACTCTTCAAGTTGGGACGTTGGCAAGCGGCAGTTAGGCCGCTGCAACAAGCTACCGAGTTATGCCCGGATTGGGCGGAGCCTTGGGTGCAGTTGGGGGTGGTGTGGCTGGATTTGGGGGATCCGCAGCAGGCCATAGCTTGCTTCCAGGCAGCGGAAACTCGGGATCCTCTGGCCAAGGGTTTGTACAGTTACTGGGTGGAGGCGTTGATCCGGCAGGGAGATGCCAAGGCGGCTCGGGAGCGACTGCAGCGGGCCCTAGAAGCAGAACAGGAGTGGTTACGGGCTTGGTGGACTGGAGCAAAAAAGACGGCGGAGAGTCTCCATCCTCTGAGTACCGCCCTAGGGTCGCTATTGGAACTGCAAGGGTCAGGGGGCAAGGGGGGATCCCAGCCCGAAGATCCCTGGCTGGTGCTCTATGGGGCTTGGCAAGAACGCCTGCTCTCCCCTGCTGGATCGGGTTCTGGAGCAGGAGCTCTGCCTCAATCGGGCTCAGAAGCTCTACGCCCTCAAGTTTGGCCGGTGCCAACGCAGGGGTACCTGACAGCTTGGGCCTGGCACCAAGCCACAGGGGAAGGGGTTTACCATCGCTTGGATGCAGCGGCTAGCTTGCAGTTACACCCTGTTGCTTGGCCGGAGTCTTCCGCCGGGAGGATAGCTGGCCTAGAAGGGATCCCTAGCCTGGAGCAGAAGTTACGCCCACAGCGGATCCCTTTGCCGGAAACCTTTGTGGTGGAGATTCCGCAGGGATCCGTCCACATTGGCCATTATCCCCGCCATCTTTATGCCAGTTTTGCCAGTGCAGTTTTGACGCGGCAAGGGGAGCTCCTCACAGATTTATCCCCCTGTTTGCCACCGCCGGAGTTTCTCGATCAAGACTATCGGCCAGATCATTTGCAACACCATCCCATTTTTGACTTACCCTCCCTTCCTGCGCCAATCCGATTGGATCAGCCCATAGCCTTGCTGCCTCTGGGAGCAGTGAATTATTTTCACTGGATGGTGGATGTTTTGCCAGCTCTGGATATGCTGCACCGGGCTGGGATCCTCAATCGCCCCATCCCAATTCTTATCCACGGCTACCAAGGCAAACCCTTTCAGCAACAAACCTTGGCCAGCTTGGGGATCCCGCTAGAACGGATTCTCAGTTTTGAGCAGTTGGGGGGATCCCATGTGCAGGCCCCCACCCTAGTTGTTCCTTCTGGGGTTGGCCCGGTGGGTTGTCTTACCCCCAGAGGTCTGGAGGTTTTGCGGCAGTTGGTTCAGGGTAGCCCCTCTCTCTCCGCATCCCGTCGCCTTTACATCAGTCGCCGCTTTGCCCGTTGGCGGCGGGTGATCAACGAAGCCGAGGTACTGGCCTATTTGCAGCCCTTGGGCTTTGTGTCGGTGCAACTGGAAAAGCTCTCTTTGGCCGAGCAAATTGCCCTGATGCAGGGGGCAGAGGTGGTGATTGGTTTACATGGGGCAGGTCTGACCAACATTGCCTTTTGTCGCCCCCAGACCTTGGTGATTGAGATCTTTCCCAGCAACGCCGTCTTGCCCTACTTCTGGACCATCGCCCAGGTGGCAGAGCTGAGGTATTTCCCGCTGGTGGCTCCGGTGTGTGACCCGGCCTTGGTATCCCTTTTGGCCAGTCCAGATCTGGATCGAGAAGATGTCTGGGTGCAGATCCCGGAGTTACTGAGGGTTTTGCAGCAGACGGGCCTTTTGACATCCTCCCCGGCCTGTTAGTTTGCGCCCGCACAGCGAGCGGTACGGCGGGGCTTGCCGCGCACCGGGTCAACCTTTAGGGGTTGGATCCCGGATGGGGCAGGCGTTACGTCAACCCTTTCCCCTTGCCTGGACCTCCCCATGCGCTACTCTGGAGCCCTGCTGGTTGCGAGGCTTACCTCCCACGCTCTCCCTTCAACCCTGGGGAATGTGGAGAGAGATTCCCGATTCATTGGGGTGGTTCCCCAACCTCCGCCAGACCTTCTCCGCAGGCATTAGGTAACGTCTTCAACTAAACTAGCGGACGTTGGCATGGAGTCCAGGCTTTTAGTAGCCCTCAGGACCCCTTGAGCAATCCAGGCTGCGCCCCACCACAGACCCCTATAAACCCGTTTCAGTTCGCGGAGTCTGGTCACAGATCTCCTGCAAGGCTCGTCGGCATCTGACGGCCAGCTAATCTAGCTGATTGTTCCCTGCAGCTGCCCCCTGCTGCTGCGCACACCCTGGAGGGGAAGATTCTTGCTCATGAAGTCTAGGCTGGACTGCTAGGCGCTGCTGAGGTGAGGGGCAGAACAGTGCAACAGATCTTGGCTGAATTGAGAACCTGGCCGACAGACTACTCCCTGCTTACAAATCCCTCTTCTTGTCAGAGGAGTGCAAGAGAGGAGTGCAAGAGAAGATTGGGTCGCCTTGGGATCCTCAACCTCGCTCGAACCCGTCTAGCCTAAGTGATGTTGCCTGAAGCAGTGGGTGTGATGGACAGAACAGCCTGGGGTGGGGTTTTGTTAGGGCTAGGGATGCTTGCCTCCGGGACAAGCATGGCCCAAACCACATCCCTACCCTTGTCGGAAACCCCTGTAACCTGTGAGATTTTGATTGCGGGGGGTGGCCTGGGAGGCGTGGCTGCAGCCTACGATGCCCTGCAACTGGGCCGTCAGGTATGCATGACGGAGATCACCGATTGGATCGGTGGCCAGGTGAGTGCCCAGGGGGTATCGGCCCTGGATGAGCGGCCCTTGCAGCGGGAGAATGATATCTTCCCCAGGGGGTACAGTGAGTTTCGCCAGCGGGTACGGGCAGCCTACGGTGGGGATCCCAACCCGGGCAAATGCTGGGTGAGTGTGCTCTGTTTTTCACCCCAGGTGGGTCACCAGGTGATCCGCGACATGTTGGATCCCTACATTCAGACGGGGCAGTTACAACTGTTTACCGAAACGGTGATCAAGGATCTGGAGGTGCGGGACAACCAAATCCGCAGCGTGCAAGCCATCCGTAACCTCCCCAAACACGCGGGGGTTGAACCGCAGCAACGGGGGGATCTCTCTACCTATTTCTTGGACTTTTACAGCCTAGAACCCACTGCAGATTGGGATAAGGAAATCCTGCGCTTTGTTCCTCCACCGGAACGACAGAGTCAAACCTTGCCCTGGATAGTTATTGATGCTACCGAGACCGGGGAGCTGCTGCCTTTAGCAGGGGTGCCCTATCGTCTTGGCACTGATGGAGAAAGCCGTTGGGAACCCAGCTCCAAGCCCTACAAGGATCCCTACTGTACCCAGGGCTTTACCTATACTTTCGTGATGGAGCGATTACCTCTGCCCCAGTTACCGGTGCGGCCTGACTTTTACCATGACCCCCTGCACGGCCCTTATTACAGCTTTGAACAGGCCCGTTTCAATTTTCCGCTGGTTTTTACCTATCGGCGGATCCTCGGTCAGGTGCCTGGCTTTGGCGAAGATGCCATCCGGGTTGGGGATCAATCAATGCAGAACTGGACCTGGGGCAACGACTGGCGGATCACAGGGCCGGAGAAGAACTTCATTCTCACCCATGAGCAGCTGCAGGCCTCCGGCCAGTTGCAGCCGGGCGGATGGCTAGGGGGGCTACGACCGGAAGCCCTGCGGCGGGGGGAACAACACGCCAAAGGCTTTTTCTACTGGTTGGTGGCGGGAACCACGGATTTTCTGCTGCAACAGGAGGATCCTGACTTTCAGAAGGATTACTATCTGCGCTACGGCTATATGCAAGGAGCCGATAGCCCAATGGGATCCGCCAGTGGTCTTTCTAAATATCCTTACATTCGCGAATCGCGGCGCATTATCGGCCGACCCGGCCCTGCCTATCCGCAGGGGTTCACGATTTATGAGTCGGATATCACCACACGAGAATCGGATCTCAATCGGGGCCGCCCTTTTATCTTCTATGACTCGGTCGGGATAGGCCAGTACCCGATTGATTTTCACGACTGCCTGTTGCCGGATTTCTCCCTGCCCCCCAGCAACAACAAAGACTCACAAGCCCCCAGCTATCCCTACCAAATCCCCTTGCGGGCCTTGATCCCACAGCGGGTGGATAACCTCTTGGCTGGCAATAAAAACATTGCCACCAGTCGTATCGCCAGCGCCTCCTATCGGGTGCACCCGGTGGAGTGGGCCATCGGCACTGCTGCCGGCCACACTGCTCACTTTGCCCTAGAGCGAGATCTGATCCCAGCTGAGATTGTGCAGGAGCCCCTGTTGGATTTACAGCTTTTGCCGGCTTTACAGGCCCAGATCCAGCGCTTGGGTAACCCGATCCAGTTTCCCGGTACCACAATCACCGCCACAGAATGGGCAGAGTCCCGGTAACCTAGGATGGGGAACGTAAGAACTCCGTCCCGCTCACGCGAACGAGTATTGAGCATGGATCCCGGTGTGATTGCAGTGCCTTGGGAGATGATCCGCCCCTCCCTGTGGGCGGGTATGGCCCTCTGGTGTTTGGGGCTAATGTGGGCCTTCTCACCCCTACAGCGGCAGTTGCAGGAGGGCTGGGAACGGCAACTGCCCTTTGACCAAACCGGGGCCTTGGCCTCACTGTTGAGCTTGGCGCCTTTTTTGCTGGCATCCCTCTTGGTGGTGGGGTTGACGGAACTGTCTTTGGGTAAAAGCTGGGCAGTATCTTGTGGGTTGATTGCTTGTGTCAGTGGCGGTCTGTACGAATTGGGCCGCCGCGATGGTGAGCGGGCCGCTTCTCGTTCCTCTCCTGAGGATAAAGATCGATGACTTCTCTGCAAGCAGCTGTAGAAGCCGCCGCCGAGCTGCTGGTGTTTCGGGGTATTCTCACCCATCCGGTTGCCCTGGCTTGGCGGGCCTTGGTTCAACAGTTAGCCGAAGGGGATCCCTTGCTGTGTTTGCAAGCCTATGGCTGCTGGTTTGAATTGTTGGCTCAGCAGAACCGGAGCTGGCGGGAATGGCTAATTCAAGCGATTCGACTGGCGGATAACCCCTTTTCCCGGGCAGCACTGGGTTCGCATGGGATCCCGGCACCTTTGCTGCAGGCGGCTCAACATGACCTGAAGTGTTTGCAAACCATAGCAGATAGCCAAGAGCAAATTTGGGAACAGGTGCAGGCCCTGGGTTTGGGGATCCACTGGCCAGATGGCATACCGGGTGGCACAGCAGAGAGGGATTGGGATCCCCGCCACTTCCCCGATTGGGAGTTGAGTCTGGAAGGGTTGATTACCCATTATCGGCAGGCGGGTGTGGGCCTATGTGGGCAGTATTGGGCCTTTCGCTGGGGACCTACAGGGCTACAAGGGATCCCTACTCCCGACCTACCCGAGTGGGATTGGATCTACGGCAATGAGCGACAAAAACAGCGGCTGGCTGCTAACACCGAAGCCCTGCTGCGGGGTGATAGCGCCTTACATGTGCTGCTGTATGGGGCGCGAGGGACCGGTAAATCCTCTCTGGTCAAGGCCCTGCTGGGTCGTTATGGCAAGCAAGGGTTACGGCTTTTGGAACTGAACCGGGCCGATTTGATCCACTTGCCGGAGATTTTGTTGGATCTGCAGGCACGGGTGTTGCCCTTCATTTTGTTTGTGGATGATCTCTCCTTTGAGGCGGATGAGACCGACTTTAAGCAGCTGAAGGTCCTGCTGGAGGGGGATGTTGCCGCCCAACCGGCCAACGTACGCCTCTATGCCACCACCAACCGCCGCCATTTAATCCGGGAGTTCTTTGCGGATCGACCGAGTCCTGAGGATCAAGAAGTACATGCCTGGGACACAGTCCAAGAAAAACTCTCCCTGCGGGATCGCTTTGGCCTCACCCTCACCTTCACCCCCTTCACCCAAGCGGATTACTTCGCTACGATTGAACACTTAGCAGACAAACTCGGTCTTGCCCATGATCCAGAGGTGCTGCGCCGCCAGGCTTTGATCTGGGCTCAACAGCAGAATGGATTTTCCGGTCGCACCGCCCGCCAGTTTTTGGATGCTATCAGAGCCGGCCTGGTTCAGGTTGAAAGATAAGAAGGATAAAAAAAGTATTACAGAAGCCACTCAGAAGCCCGCTCCCCCATCCCGGCCAAATCCAGCGGGATCGTGACCGCTTTGCCCATACGCGGCTTTTGACGGGTGGCAGCAATTTCTCTGCATACCGTCTCCCAAACCCCCCAAGCCTGCAGATGGGCAACAATCCTCTGCAGGTGGTCAAGATACTCCGCTTCACTCATCGGGAAAGAAGGCTGCTCCAGATACCGCCACATCACCAGCAGCACTACCCTCTGGTTGACGCGCCGCAGCTGTACGTCGTAAGAATGGCCCCACTTCTCCCGTAGCAGAGATTGTAAGTCGGATCCGGTCATCTAGTTCTGCCTGTTGTCTACAACAGAGGAAGTCTGTTGTATTTCTTAACGATACTGGCCATGGGGGCCAGCTACTATGGATTCAATTATCAACGAACATTAAGACACTCTCAGATCTGCACTTGTATTATGACGGAAGCGGTTAGCAAGTTTGAAGCGCCCTCCATGGGCCGGCGAGTCTTCATGAATGCCCTCCTGAGCGGCTCTGTGGGGGTTGTGGTGCTGGGTGCCCTTTACCCAGTGGTGAAGTATTTTATTCCGCCCTCTTCTGGGGGTGCTGGAGAGGGGGTATTGGCCAAAGATGCCCTTGGCAAGCCGGTGAGCGTCAGTGAGCTGCTGGCTACCCACGCCAGTACTGACCGGGTGTTGGCCCAAGGCTTGAAGGGGGATCCCACCTACATCGTGATCAACGACGGTTCTGTGGCCAACTACGGCCTGAATGCCGTTTGTACCCACCTAGGCTGTGTGGTGCCCTGGAACGTGGGCGAAAACCTGTTTAAGTGTCCCTGTCATGGCTCTCAGTATGCGGCCAACGGCAAGGTGATACGAGGGCCGGCGCCACGCTCCTTGGAGTTGGTCAGTGCCACTGTAGAAGGGGATAACGTTCGTTTTAGCCCCTGGGAAGAGGCTGACTTCCGGGATGCCTAAAGCCCATGAATTGCAACCAAGCGGTGGGGTGAAAGCTATAACCCGCTTTGATGCCCCAGTTACACTCTGCGTAACATGAACTTTTGAACATTTGAGCCAAGATATGAAGCGAATTTGCTTAGTCTTCTGCGCACTTTTCCTGCTATTGGGAATAGGAAGTCGTCCAGCAGCGGCTTTCCCCTACTACGCCCAAATGGCCTATGACAATCCGCGCGAAGCAACTGGAAAAATTGTCTGTGCCAATTGTCACCTGAACGCCATGCCCACCCGTGCCGAGGTGCCCCAGGCTGTTATCCCCGGGCAGGTCTTCAACATTAAAGTTGGCATCCCTTATGACCTGAGCAAGCAGCAGCTTCTGGGAGATGGCAGCAAGGGTGGGCTGAATGTCGGCGCTGTGGTGGTGTTGCCGGAAGGCTTCCGCCTTGCCACTGAAGAGGAAATGAATGAGGAGCAGCGGCAGGAAACTGCGGAGACCTACATTACTCCTTACAGTGAGGATAAGCCCCACATCCTCCTGGTGGGACCGCTGGCCGGCGAAGATCATCAAGAGATCGTTTTCCCTGTGGTTGCTCCCGATCCGGCGCAGGATCCCTCGGTGGCCTTTATGAAATATAAGGTCTATGTGGGGGCCAACCGTGGCCGTGGACAGCTTAACCCCGATGGCAGCTTAAGCAATAACAATGTCTTCCGGGCACCGGCGACCGGGCGTCTGACGAATGTGGCCATGATTGAGTCAGATATCGGTGATCTGCCCGCTGACTTGGCCAGTTTGGTTCCTCCTGAATACGAACTGCCGGGCACCCGAGTGCTTAGTTTTGAGACCGAAAACGGGATCCAAAACTTGGTTCTGCCACCGGGCCCAGAGCTTATCATTAACCTGGGCGACAGCGTTCAGGAAGGGGATCCCGTCACCAATAACCCCAATGTGGGTGGCTTCGGACAAGTGGAGCGGGATCTGGTGCTGCAAAGTCCGGATCGGGTGAAGTGGCTCCTGGCTTTCTTGGCAGCAGTTTTCATTGCTCAAACGGTATTGGTCTTGAAGAAGAAGCAAGTGGAGCTGATTCAAGCAGCAGAACTGCTTGGCTAAGAGAGTAACCCTTACCCCCTCAGGGTCGGCCTCAGAGCTAACCGCATAGATTTCCGGTGGCACCCTATCTAGGGTGCTTTCTCTTTGGTTAGAGAACAGGCCAAAAGTCGGCATGAATCATTCAACTGAAAACCCACAAATAGAAATAACTTGGTAGAAATGATCTGGGGTGCTGTAAAGGCAAGAGTTTTTGGCAGTGTCTTCCTCTCTGGCAACAGGCTCGGCAAGCTAGGGTTCAACTCAACCAGCAGGAGTGCCGCGCTCTCATCTTGGATTGAGTGTGGGGAGGAATGCACGGCAGATTGAAGGATTCGATGCTCAATGCCTTTGCAAAATGCGGTGCGTATCTAAACCAAAACACCCCTGAGAAGCTGACGAACCAAATTG
>CALFBB010000004.1 GCA_937944885.1 uncultured cyanobacterium | reverse complement strand
GCTTGCAAGGTACAGATAGAGTCTGGCTTGTGGGTTGATTTTAACTCATCCAAACTTTGTTTGTTGTAAACTTACATGAAGGCAGGCTTTCCTCCCGACACTGACATTCAATGCGGGTCTCTAGCTCGAAAAAAGATGAAGGGTGCGGCTACCCCCGTACCCAACGTACCGAAAGCGTGGGAGCTTGCGTCGCACCCCTCACACTCCCCGAACTTCTGGTCAAGAGCACCCTCTGAGAGATAGTGTAGGCTGCAAGGTAATCAGGGTGAGGGTGATGGATGGAATCGATCTAAATGGAATGGATCTAATCGGTCTTGTGGATTTGCAGGACTTGTTGCAGCGGGCTGGGATCCAACCGCACCTAGCTCAGGGATCCCTAGAGGGGGTGAGAGTGAGGGGGTTGTGTGCTGATTCTCGTCAGGTGAGGGCGGGGGATCTCTTTTTAGGGGTACCTGGCACGCGGGTGGATGGAGGTCAGTTTATTGGCGAGGCTTTGGCTGCCGGAGCGGTAGTAGCTCTCATGTCGCAGGAGACTTGGGAGACTTTGGCTCTTCAGGGATCCTATTCCCAACCAATCCTGCTTTTGCCGGCAGAAGGAATCCCCAGAGGGATTGCCCAGCTAGCAGCAGCTTTTTATGGTTTTCCCGCCCGTCATCTCAGCCTGGTAGGGGTAACCGGCACCAATGGCAAAACCACCACTACCCATTTGATTGAGTATCTCTTGCAATCGGCGGGCCGGTCCACGGCGCTGCTGGGTACCCTTTACAACCGCTGGCCGGGCCACAGCGAGCCGGCTCCCCACACTACCCTCTTTCCCATTCAGTTGCAGCAGAGCTTGCAAGCAGCTTACAAAGCAGGAGCAAAAGTAGCGGTGATGGAGGTGAGCTCCCATGCTCTGGCTCAGGAGCGGGTTTGGGGGTGTTCTTTTCAGGCTGCCGTCTGGACTAACCTGACCCAGGATCACCTGGACTTTCACCCCAGTATGGAACATTACTGGCAGGCCAAAGCTACTCTTTTTCAGCCCGATTACTTGCAAGGGCGGGCCTTTATTAACGCGGATGACGCCGGGGGTCAACGGCTCTTGGCCGCCTGGAACAGCAGGGATCCCGAACCTTGGGCCTATTCCCTGCAACCACTGGCGGGGATGCCGGGGGTGTGGCCCACGGAAGTTGAGCTCTACCCTACGGGGTTGAGAGCCACCCTGCACACCCCGGTGGCTTCTTTTGCGGTCGAGGCTCCTCTGGTGGGATCCTTTAACCTAGCCAATTTGCTGGCCGCTGTCGGCGTGGTTCTGCACCTGGACCTGACCCCTGAACAAATCCAGGTGGCTCTACCCCATTTCCCAGGTGTGCCGGGGCGGATGGAACGCGTAACCCTGACCAACCCAGATTTACCCCCGCCGGACATTACTGTGATTGTGGACTACGCCCATACCCCTGACGGCCTGGATAACCTCTTGCGGGCAATCCGACCGCAGGTACAGGGTCAGCTGATCTGTGTCTTTGGTTGTGGCGGGGATCGGGACCGGGGGAAACGACCCCAGATGGGCCGAATTGCAGCCACCTGGGCAGATCGAGTGATTGTAACTTCTGATAATCCCCGTACCGAAGACCCACAGCAGATTTTAACCGATATCCTGGTCGGGATCCCGGGCTCGCCCTTCTTGGTGGAGGCAGATCGCCGCCAAGCCATCCAACAAGCCATTCTCTCCGCCCAGCCAGGGGATACAGTGGTGATTGCCGGCAAGGGCCACGAGGATTACCAAATCCTCGGTACCCAAAAGTTCCCCTTTGATGACCGGGAAGAAGCCCGTCATGCCCTAGCTCTGCGGGCCCAGCAGGGGAGCCCCAGCGGTTAGGGAGCGATTTTGCAGCATCAGCTCCACAAACTCCCGAAAAAGATAATCGGCATCGTGGGGACCAGGACTGGCCTCCGGGTGGTACTGCACCGAAAACAGAGGCAGTTGCCGGTGTCGGATCCCGGCCACCGTTTGATCATTCAAATTGAAATGGCTAATCCCTACCAGCTCCGAGGAAATGGAGTGGGCATCCACGGCAAAACCATGATTTTGACTGGTAATCTCTACCTGCTGCTGCAAGCCACAGGGGTGGTTTAAGCCGCGGTGACCAAATTTCAGCTTAAAGGTGGATCCCCCCAAGGCCAGATTGAGGATCTGGTGCCCCAAACAAATGCCAAACAAGGGTTTTTGACTTTGCAAAAGGGCCTGAGCCGTGCGGATAGCCTGCGTTTCTGCCGCCGGATCCCCAGGCCCGTTGGAGAGAAAAATCCCATCCGGCGCGTAGCTGAGCACCTCCTCCGGCGTGGCATAGGCAGGCAGCACCATCACCCGGCAGCCATAGCGGGTTAACCGCCGTAGGATGTTCCGCTTCACACCAAAATCCAGGGCCACCACCCGTAACGGTGGATCCGGCAAGGGGATCCCTTGGCTGCGTCCGTAGTCCCAATCGGCAGGGGTAGGCTCCAACCACTCGTAGGGCTGAGCAGTTGTAACCTCAGCTACCAAACTTAACCCTTCCATGGAAGGGGCCGCTTGCACCCGCTCCAGTAAGCCTGGCACATCCAAAATCTCAGTGGAAATGGCTCCATTCATCACCCCTTGCGAGCGCAGGCGCCGCACCAGCGCCCGGGTATCCACCCCAGCAATCCCTGGGATCCCGTGCTGGCGAAGGTAATCGGGCAGGCTACCGGTGGCCCGCCAGGAGCTAACCCGGCGAGAAACATTGCGGGCAATCACTCCCCTAGCTTGGGGCCGATCCGACTCTTCATCCAAGCTGTTGATGCCGGTATTGCCCAACTCTGGGCAAGTAAAGGTAATCAGCTGACCGCAGTAGCTGGGATCCGTGATCACCTCTTGGTAGCCAGTCATACCGGTATTGAAGACTACCTCCCCCACGGTAGTCCCCTCAGCCCCAAAGGACCAACCGGAGAAAGCCGTGCCATCGGCCAGCACCAGCAGAGCAGGTTGACGATGGGTCCAGGGGAAGATTTTGCTTTCTGGTACAACGGTCGAAGAGTTAGCCATGAACCATCCGGTAGATAAGCAGTGGAGTGTAACCGAGCCAACAGGGAACAGCAGAGGTGGAGATCCAGGCTTCTCCCCCAGAAAGGTATGTGCAGCTGCCTGAGGATGAAGCCGAGAACTGACCCTACAGCCCCTAGGCTACCTAAGTCCAGAATGGAGGGGGGACACACTCAACCCTTCCAAGTATGCCAAAACTAGGTAGCACAAAGACGAGAACTTAACTCTCAGGGCTAACCACAGGATCCTGCCCCCAAGGGATCCCAGATTGAGCCACAATGCCGCCCTGCCGGTCGAACAAAGTAACGCCGAGCTCCATGGCAGAATCGGCATACTTGCGTATGTATCGCTCCGCCTGTTCCAGGATTTGATCCGCCACCTTCTTCATCACCTGCGCTCCCCAGCCGATGCGGTTTAAGTAACCGACCGCTGCTTCCACCGTGGCAAAATTCAATACCTGCCGTCCCTGTTCTGCTGTGCCACCGCAGCGAATCAGAGTTGCTAGCAAAATCTCCAGACGAGCATCTGCCACATGGCTAGAGGTGTTGAAGATACCCCCCGCCAGCTTGATCAACTTACCGTGGTAACCGAGCAAATGAATAGACTTTGCCCCTCGCAGCGCCGCTTCCACCAACAACGGCCCCATCCAATTGGCAACCAGCAAAACCTGTTCCGCCGGGATCCCTTGCCGCAGCGCCACCTGCTGCCCATGGCTACCCACGCAAAAAGCCAGCTGCTTGTGCTGCTCCAGCATCTGTTGCAACCTGTGGCGAGCCTTTTCCAGACTGTCTACACTCGAGGAAGCTTCAACCTCAGCCCGCGTTCCCAACAGGGCCAATCCCTCCAGTACCCCAAAAGCCGCATTGGAGGTCCGCTCGGCCAGGCGTTTTCCCTCCGGCAGGATGATGCGGAGACGCAACCCACAATCTATAGGTAGATGGGGCAAAAGATTGAGCTCAAACAGCTGCCTAGCATAGGCATAGATGGCCGGTTGCCCATCTGTATGGCGACCCAACCCTTCTCCTGCTTCCAAGATCAACCTGGGACAGCCCTCAGCCCTAGGTTCTAGCCTGACCCAGGCCCAAATCGGCGTGTTGCGGGTAAGATCCAAATGCGGCCCCGGATCAGAGCGGGTGATGGCCAGGGCAGTTTCAGTATCCACAGCCGCTAGTTGCTCCACCGGGATCCCTACGGCCTGTTCAGGCTGCAATTGGACACAAACGGTAGGGTGTTCTGGAACCCCTGACAATGGGATCCCCAACAAGTGGTGGAGAGCTGCCTTGGCTGCTGCAACAGCAAATACAGGCAGTGTGTAGCCTTGCTCTTGGGTTTCCCGAAACACATCCGGCATTTTCACAGCCTCTTCTGTCTGGAAGATGGAAATAGCTTAAGTCAGAGGCGAAAGTTCTCTAGAGAAAGCTTGTTTCAATTGTGGATTGTTCTGCAGCCTGATTTCTGCTTCAGACTGGCCATTGGCATGGATCCCTCGGATTTTAGGCAGCCAAATGGGCTGAGCCTGTTGAATCTCAGTTGAGCCTCGCCTGACCAGCCAACCTGAAAAGAATCTCTAACTCGACTGAACCAGCCCCAATCGTTAAATGATCTAGAGGAAGAAGGGACAAAGCAAGAACTTGCCTCTTTCAATAAAGATAGTCAAGTACTAGGGCCATTATGAGCGAGGCATTGCAGCACTATTTTGAGCATCTGGAATTGCAAGTACAGGAGCTAAAGGCTGCTATCGAGCGTATGCCCGAGCAGCTAGCTGCTGTTATCCTAGCTGCTCAAGATGCTAAAAAGGCTACCCCCACTCCCTCCCGTTACAGCGTTCTGAACTCCGATTTGGTGGAAGACGGCAGCCAT
Source organism: uncultured cyanobacterium (assembly GCA_937944885.1). Lineage (GTDB taxonomy): Bacteria > Cyanobacteriota > Cyanobacteriia > Thermostichales > Thermostichaceae > Thermostichus. Next base: position 23,466 of record CALFBB010000004.1, on the reverse strand, counting down.
AGCTTTCTCCTGGAGGAGGAAATGCCTGTGGTCAGCAGCCGCAGTGTGGGACAGGATCTTGCCCCAGAAGCCCAGGTACAGCGTTTGAGTGCCCAGTTAACCGCTGCCTACAACCGTATTGCTGCCCTAGAGGAGCAGCTGTTGGCACAGCGACTGAAGCAATAAGCCTGGAGGGTTGGAACTGCCCAAATTGGCCGGCTAACTCGATGATTGCCAGCTTTTGAGTTTCCTATTCGTCGTTCAAACTCGGCAGTAGCTACCTTAGTCCCACCTTTGCCCGCCGTTGTACATCCTGCATCTGGAAGCCATGCTTGCGAAGCTCTTGATCCAGGACTAGCTCATTTTCCACATGATCCACAAACAGCACACCATTCAAGTGATCAATTTCGTGCTGGATCACCCGTGCCAGTAGATCATCTGCTTGGATGGTACGAGGCCGCCCCGTTTCATCCTTGAAGGAAACAACAATTCCTTCTGGGCGCATAACTTCACAAAAGACACCGGGAATACTCAGACAACCCTCTTGCCCAGCAACGGTCTCACCCACGTACTCACGAATTTCTGGGTTAATCAGTACCAGAGGAGGAACATCTGCTTTGTCAGGATGAGGATCCACCACGATGATCCGCTTATGAATACCTACCTGGGGAGCTGCCAGACCAATACCGTCGTAACTGTACATAGTCTGGAGCATGTCCCGTGCCAGCTGGCGGATCTCATCATTGACTTGACTAACGCGCTTTGCAGGTTGCCTTAGCACCTTGTCCCCCATGCGATGAATGGTCAGGGGAGGGTGCTTCAACTTCACTTTAGAAACAGAAAGGATGGCAACCATCAGGGCCCTCGAAAAAACAATACAGAACCTGACTGGATCCCTATTTTAGCTCAGGGTTTTCCGACCCTAAGGGGGATCTGGCTTGTTGATCCATTCCCTGTCTGAAGCCCAAAGCCACCAAAATGTTGGAAAGAGTCAGAAAAGCTTCTGCTCCCCCATGTAAGGGATCCACATTGGCCAGGGAAGTCCCGTAATGGATTTGCGCGTACAAACCTGCTGGAATGCTAACAACAACAAACAGCAGTAACATCCAAAACCCCAGCAGAGCCAGACGAGGCAGCTGACGCAAACGGGATAGGAAGAACAGGAACACCAGGTAAGGAAGCAAAGAAAGAGCAAACAAGCTGTTCATGCTCAGTCCTGTTCCCCCTCCTGAGACAGCTGGCGCGCCTTCTGAACCCGCCAAATGTGGTACGCAGCCCCAGCTAGGGTGCAATTGCCCACCAGTGTCAAGCTTGCCTGAGCCGTCACTACCCACTCCAGCCTTACATCATTATCAAACCAGTGCCAGGTAATCGCACACATTGCTCCTAGTAAAGCAGGTAGCATGGCCCAGCTCAAGCGTCGCCATTCCGGTTGGCCGATTCGCTCGCCAAACTGCCAGACCATAAGGATAGCAGCGCTCCACTCCAAAACGCTGGCAATATGGATCCACCAAGTGGGAAGGGAAAGGGCGTGCATTAGGCGCTGAGGGCGTGACGAAGCAAATGGCGGTAGGTCGCCTCTTGCAAGAGCATCTGCTTGTGTAGCTTAACCAAAATCTCTTTGGCCTGCTCGTGGCTCATCCGAGAAACCAGGCTTTCGAAAGCCCGCTGGCGGAACTGCTGTTCCAAAGAGAGATCTAGCGTTTCATCCATTACCATTACCTCAAGGTGCTTGGGTTAGAGAATCTCTAGAAAAACCCCCCAAGGGGGAGCAAGGGAGGCAATGCAAGCAAGATAATATATATCTTAACAAATTGCAACAAAACGACAAGGCATGGGCTTGGGGCATGGGCTTGGGTTGGCACCTAGCCTGAGGGCAAGGGCAGGAGGCTTGAAGAGCTGACCCAAGTTCTTGCTCCTGCAGCATCGATGCCAAGGGATCCAGAGGTAAAAGCAGAAGGGTTGAACAAAGCGGCGGAGAAAGTACAGACCCGTAAAGTTTAGAAATGCACATTTGTTGATAGGGAAGTGCAAAGATTTTCTGACAAGGATCCCTTTACATCCCGTCATGTTCTGCAATTCAGCCAGGCCCCATGATAGAAGTAAGGTATCCTGAGGTATCGCTATCATTCCTGTTAATTTGTGGTGCACCTTGCTTGAATTGCCATGACCATCTTTGTCGGAAACCTAAACTATAAAGCCTCAACAGAAGAACTCACGGCTTTCTTCCAGCAGAGGTGGAACGTCAAATCGGTTGTCATCCCGACAGATCGAGAGACGGGGCAAACACGGGGCTTTGCATTTGTGGATCTAGCTACAGATGCTGAAGAAGAGGAGGCCATTGATAAGGCCAATGGGGAGAACTTTATGGGGCGACCTTTGCGTTTGGATCGGGCCAGACCGCGTCGACAAGCTTAAGCAAAAAGTAACCGCAGATCCGCACTCAGAAAGGATCAAGCAGGGTGCTTTAGTCGGAGGTTTCTGGGGTTTCTACCCCTGCTTTTACTTCTTCTGACAAGTCAGAATCAGTAGGGCTTCCTGCTGCTTCTTCTTGATCTTCTTCTTGATCTTGAGCAGATATCACTTCAGAGGCAGATGTAGGGGAAGGGGACATAGTCAGGGTCGCTGTCTCTGCTTCTGTAGGCTGAGGCGACTGGGCTAGTTCAGCAGCAGCTTGTTCTGCTTGTCGTTGTTTTTGCCGTTCGTAGCGACGTCGTTTGGTGCCCTCGTCTACTACCACATATACCAAGGTCAAGAGGGAGATACCCGCTGTTCCGATGAAAACCCAGAGTAGAGTGTTGTCTATTGCCATGGGGTGGGATCCGTGAACTGCGCCTGGGGAATGCTTTTCCCTTAGGAGTTAATCTTACCGTTGAAGCTCCTCTGCAGATCTGAAGGATTAGAGAACCACCGTTATTGAAATCATGCGTTATCTCAAGTTTTACAAACCCTACGGGGTTCTCACCCAATTCACCGATAGCCTCTTTGGATCTGAGGAGCATGCTCAGCGTCTTACCCTGAAATCTTTTATCCCGGTGCCTGGGGTCTATCCGGTGGGGCGACTGGATCGAGATAGTGAAGGGCTGCTCCTGCTCACGGATGATGGGATTCTCAATGCTCGCTTAATTAACCCCAAGTTTGGTCATGAGCGCACCTACTGGGTCCAAGTGGAAGGGATCCCTACTCCACAGGCTTTGGAACAACTGCAACAGGGGGTAATCATCCAAGGGCGTAAAACCCGCCCTGCCCACGTTGAAGTGCTAGCAGAAGACCCCCCTCTGCCGCCCCGGGATCCACCGATTCGGTTCCGCCGCTCCATCCCGACCACTTGGCTGGAGCTGAGGCTGCGGGAGGGTCGCAATCGACAGGTACGCCGTATGACTGCTGCCGTGGGGATCCCGACTCTGAGGCTGGTGCGGGTAGGGTTAGGGCCGTTGTCGCTCATGGGCTTAAATCCCGGTGAATGGCAAGACCTGAGCCAGACAGAATTAACCCAGCTGCGTCGGTATTGCTTCAATCGGGCATGAGAGCATGGATACGCTGTCCACCGTTGGGATAGAGGAGGGCGCGTTTGGGGCCGTGGATTGGATCTTCAACAATGATGGTTTGATCCCGGCTAGCGCCTAAAGAAACGATGGCAATCGGCACCTGCATCAGCTGTGCCAAAAACTTCAGGTAGTCATGGGCCTCAGAGGGCAGCTCTTCAATAGAACGGCAGCCTTTGGTGGAGCACTTCCAACCCGGCAACGTTTCATAGATAGGTCGGCACTGGGCAAAGATACGAGCATCACTGGGAAAATGACGAATTTCTTTGCCGTTGCACTCGTAGGCTACGCACACCTTAATTTCATCCAATTCGTCTAGCACATCCAACTTGGTGATGGCCAAACAATCCAAGCCATTGATCCGCACCGCGTAGCGCCCGATCACCCCGTCAAACCAGCCACAACGCCGCTGCCGCCCGGTGGTGGTGCCAAACTCCGCTCCGGTGGCTCCTAGGTAAGCTCCGATTTCATCCTTTAGCTCGGTAGGGAAGGGGCCTTCTCCCACACGGGTGGTGTAAGCCTTGGCTACGCCGATGACTCGGTCGATGCTGGTAGGGCCAATGCCGGCACCGATACAAGCACCGCCGGCAATCGGGTGAGAAGAGGTGACGTAGGGATAGGTGCCGTAGTCCAAGTCCAGCAGCGTGCCTTGCGCTCCTTCAAACAGAATGTTTTCTCGCTCTTCAATGGCTTGGGTGAGGAGCAAAGCTGCATCGGTAACATAGGGGCGCAGCCGTTCTGCGTAGGCCAGGTACTGCTCGATAATGGGTTCCGGATCCAGAGGCGGCAGGTTGTAGATTTTCTCCAGCAAGACATTCTTGTAGGGAATGGCCCAACTGAGGCGCTCCCGCAACTGGTCGGGATACATCAGATCCACCACGCGAATGCCCATGCGCTCCGATTTGTCGGCATAGGTGGGGCCAATCCCCCGGCCGGTGGTACCGATCTTGTAAATGCCGCGCCGTTCCTCTTCCGCTAGGTCGATAACGCGATGGTAGGGCAAGGTAACGTGGGCGGTTTCGGCAATAAACAGGTTGTCGGTGGAAATGCCCAATTGATGCAGTTGGTCGATTTCCGCCAGGAGCACTTCCGGATCGATAACCGTGCCACTGGCAATGATGCAGCGTTTATCGGGGTAGAGGATACCGGAAGGAATCAAGTGCAGCTTGAAGGTTTGCCCGCCTACCACCAAGGTATGCCCGGCATTGACCCCACCCTGATAACGGACAACCACATGGGCCTTTTCACTAAGGAGGTCTGTAACCTTGCCTTTTCCTTCGTCGCCCCACTGAGCACCAACAACCACAACGTTTGCCAAGAGCTTCTCCAGTCCTTAAACAGCAGAAAAAACCCCTTTACCGGGGTCGCTGCACTAATCTACCGCATTGCTCCCGGGGATGTTGAGGGCTTATGACAAAAACGTTAATAATTGATTAACGTTTCTACTCGGTTAGGCCACCGGGTTGGGCACCGGATCCCTATAGCTCGCTGGGATCCAGGCCCATTTGCCGCAAGCGTTCTACCAAGCGCTCTGCCCGCTGTCGCTCCTGCTCTGCCCGCTGTCGCTCCTGCTCTGCCCGCTGTCGCTCCTGCTCTGCCTGCTGTCGGGCTTGTTCTGCCCGCTGCCGCTCCTGCTCTGCCTGCTGTCGGGCTTGTGCCGCTTGTTCTAAAGCTTCTGAGAAGTCGATAAAAGGCTGACCATCTGGGTAGGTAAGCTGGAGTTCGCCATCTACCAAGTTAAAAAGAATACCCAAGTGAGGGCTGCGCCACCCTTGCATGGGTTGGATCTCCACCAAGCTCTCACCCTGGCGGATAAAGCCTTCTAGCGTACCTTGGTCTGGATCGTAGATGTAGTACTCCTCCACCCCGTAGCGTTCGTAGAAGCGCAGCTTTTCTAGCATCTGGCCAAAACGGTTGCCGGGAGAGAGAACTTCAAAGACCACCTGAGGAGGGATCCCTTCCTCTCGCCACTGCAAGTAGGATCCCCTATCCCCTTTCGGTCGGCCAAACACCACCATCACATCCGGAGCCATGCGAATGTTGGGATCCCCTTTAACGGGGTACCAGAGCAGATCGCCGGCTACAAAAACATCGGGGCGATGGCGCATTCCATATTCAATTCCCTCTTTGATTCGCACAATCCAACGGAATTGCTTGGTGTTATCGGCCATCGGTTGACCGTCGCTTTCCGGGTAGAAAATCCCATCGTCTATGGCACGGGGAAGCTGCTGTACCATCTGAGGATGTCGACAATGAAGGTTGCTTGCAGTATGGCAAAGGAGAACCCTCTTGGACAGGTGACTGGCACTTGGACTCTGGGTTCTAATGTCAAGATAAGAGAGCAGAGGATATTGGACGGCTTATGCCAACCTATTGTCACCTTCATACTGCTCTTTGGATCAGCGATCTGGCTAGAGCAGAGCACTTCTATGGCACGGTGCTCGGGATCCCAAAGGTGGAACGTTTGCCTTTTAACTTTCCCGGTGCTTGGTATCAGGTGGGTTCTTCTCAAATTCATTTGATCCTGGCCGAGAAGCCGGTCGATCAAGGCCATACAGACTCAAAGTGGGGGCGGAATCCCCATTTGGCTTTAGGGGTTGAGGATTTGGAGGGGATCAAAGCTCGGCTGCTGCAGCAGGGGTATGAGATTCAAAGCAGTGCTTCCGGTCGAGCGGCTTTGTTTGTCCGGGATCCGGATGGGAATGTGATAGAGCTAAGCTCCGCTAGCGCGAAAGAGCTAAGCTCCGCTAACGCGAAAGAGAATCCAGAAGGACAAAACTCTAATGCTAGGCAATCATGAGTGGCTCCCTTTCCCAGCACAGGGAAGTTCTGGCAGAATCCTCCTCACCCCAGCTTGACCCTACCACTGCACTGGTTAGTGCGGCCCAGATGCAGCAAATCGAAGCAGAGATCTTCGCGGCAGGCATGCCAGTGGCTGCACTGATGGAAAAGGTGGCTTTGGCAGTTTTTAGACGGCTGCAGCAAGATTTTCCTCAGGCCAGCCGCGTCGGCATCCTCTGTGGCACAGGCCACAACGGCGGCGATGGGCTGGTGGTAGGGCGGGAGCTGATCCTGGCGGGGAAAAGGGTGAAAGTTTGGCTGGGTAAGCCGGATCTCAAGCCCCTAACGGCGGATCATGCCCGTTACCTCAAAGCCTTGGGAGCGGTGTTCGTGGCCGCTGTAGAGGAGCTGGAGGACTCTGATCTCCTTATTGATGCTCTATTTGGAATTGGGTTAAACCGGCCCCTGGAGGAACCTTGGGCGGGAGCAGTGAGGTGGGCTAATGCCAGTGGGATCCCCATCCTTAGTCTAGATTTGCCTTCCGGCCTCAATGATCAAACGGGGCAACCCTGGGGCTGCTGCGTGCGGGCAACCTATACCTATGTTCTCGGTCTTTGGAAACGGGGGGTGTGGCAGGAGGCAGCCCTGCCTTGGGTAGGGCAATTGCGGCGCATCGATTTTGGCATCCCTAAGTGGGCTTTCCCGGAACAAGAGGAGGCGACCCCCTGCGCAATCCTGCCCCACCTGTTGCGACAACCTTGGTCTTGTTTTCCTCCCGATCCCCCTCCAGATACCCACAAATACCGCCAGGGATCCCTGCTGATCGTGGCAGGTTCGACAACCTATGCAGGGGCGGCAGTCCTGGCCGGCCTGGGATCCCGAGCCAGTGGGGTAGGGATGGTAACTATGGCTGTACCCAGCGAGTTAAAACCCCTCATCCACACAGCTCTACCAGAGGTTTTGGTCCATGCCGGGGAAGGGATCCCTTCCTTGCCGTCGCTCTCGGATAAACCCTTTCAAGCCGTGGCAATAGGGCCTGGCTTAGGGAAAACCCGTTGGCTGCTGCTGGAAGCTCTGCTGCGGGACTGGGCAGGGATCCCGTGGGTGCTGGATGCCGATGGTCTCAATGCCTTAGCTCAGATGGGGGTGGAGCGGCTGCAAGAAAAAGGGATTCAAGCCATTCTCACACCCCATCTGGGGGAGTTTCGCCGCCTGTTTCCGGAGATACCTCTAGAGGATCGTATCGAGGCAGCCCGACAAGCAGCAGCCCAAAGCGGAGCCGTCCTGGTGCTGAAGGGAGCCCGCACGGTGATTGCCTCTCCCCAGGGCAAGTGTTGGCTGAACCCAGCCAGTACCCCAGCCTTAGCACGGGGTGGCAGCGGCGATGTCTTGACCGGTTTGATCGGAGGGTTACTCGCCCGCGCCCAGGGATCCGCCTCCTCCATCGACGAGCCTGTTTTATCTGCTTGTGCCTGCGCCGGGGTGTGGTGGCATGCCCAGGCCGCCTTGCAACTGGTGGAAAAACAGGGTTTAACCGGGGTAGATCCGGTGCGGCTAGCAGAGCACTTACCCCGCGCCCTGCACCTTCTCAAACAAAAAGCAAAGGGATCCCCAGTTGGTTAGGAGGGTACAGCACCTGCTGTTGGCCCTTCCTGAGAGCGGGACGTCATCCCCAGGTTTGAAGCCAGGGGAGAGCGATTTTGCAAAAAGGATCCCCGCAGTTGCCCACAGGCAGCATTCCTATCCAAGCCGCGGGTCTGACGCACACTGGCCTGTACGTGGTGCTGCTCCAGTTGCCTGACAAACTCCTCCACCCGACTGGGGTGGGGGCGCTGATAATCGGCCTCCGAGATGGGGTTATAAGGAATGAGATTGACATGCAACTGCACCCCCGACCGACCGGCACTGCGCAACAATTCCGCCAGCTGCCGGGCATGGATGGGTAAATCATTCACCCCTGCTAGCAAGGTATATTCAAAACTCACCCGCCGCCCGCTCCTAAGCATATAGTGGCGGCAATCCTCAATCAGAGATTCCAAGGGATAGTGAGCCGCCGACGGGATCAACTGCTGCCGCAGCGCTTGGTTGGGAGCATGCAGGCTAACGGCTAGAGTAATCTGCAGATCCTGCTCGGCTAACCAAGCAATTTGTCGCGGTACCCCCACCGTAGAAAGGGTAATATGCCGCTGGCTGATGCCGATATCTTGATTGAGACTGCGAATCGCCTGCACCACCGCCTCCCGATTGAGAAGCGGTTCCCCCATGCCCATAAACACAACATGGCTGACACGGCGACCAAAATCCTCTTGAACCGTTAGCACTTGATCCAGGATTTCGTGTAACTCTAGGTTGCGCCGGTAGCCCATTTTGCCAGTAGCACAAAAATCACAGGCCATCGGGCAGCCCACCTGAGAAGACACACACACCGTCAGGCGCCTGCTGGTAGGGATCCCGACCGTTTCGATCAACTGTCCATCCGCCAACCCCAGCAGATATTTCACCGTGCCATCGCGGGCTTCCATCCGTTGTACCAGCTGGGATCGCCCCACCGGGTAGTTTTGCAGCCCCTCTCGCCAAGCCTTGGGAAACACCGTCACCTGATCCAGGGAGCGGATCCCTTTTTGGTAAACCCAGTCGTAGAGTTGTTGCCCACGATAGGCAGGCTGTCCTTGGGCTACGGCCCAATCTTTCAGTGCCGATAAAGATTGCCCAAGCAGAGGAAGGGAGGGGACAGACATAAAAGGCAACCCCAAAGTGATCTGGTTTTTCCACTCTAGCCCCTTCCTACAAGCCAACTCCAGGTCTAGAAGCAATCACTCAAGAATCACCGCTTGATCAAAACAAAAATAGCGACGACTAAGACAAAGTAGCCAAATCCCTTCTCCAGTTGCTTTGCACTGACAAACTGATTAAGATAGGATCCCAAAAGAATCCCTGCGCTGGATGCAACTGTGAAAGACAAAAGTAAATTCCAATCAATTGGAACATGACCAAAGTATCCGGCAAACCCAGTAACAGATTTCAGAGTCAGGATAATCAAAGATGTTCCTACTGCCTCCTTCATAGGAGTATCGCCGAACAATACCAATGCCGGAATCACCAGGAATCCGCCACCAATACCAACAAAGCCTGTTAGCACTCCAACCAACAACCCTTCTAGTGCAATCCCCAACCACTTGGGAATAATCGTAGGTTGATCACGATGTTCAACGTAATTGAGTAGTTCTTCTGACTTGCTTGTCCCTTTACGAATCATGCTGATCGAAGCAATCAGCATCATGACTCCGAAGGTCATCAGTTGAATTGTAGCTGTAATGAACGGTAATGAGGCCAAGCGTGCTCCCAGATAGGACCCTAACATAGAAGTAGGTGCAAACAGTGCAATAACTTTAGGATTGACATTCCCCTGCCGCCAGTGAGGAATTGCACCGATTACGCTCGCAATCCCCACAATGACTAAAGTCATAGCAAAGGCAGACTTTGGCGGAACGGACATAACATAAATGAGGATAGGAGCAGCTAATATCGATCCGCCTCCACCAATCAGTCCTAAGCTAATACCAATACAAATTGCCAGAAAGTGTCCAATAATAGTAGTAAGCACTGATGCATCTCCTTGGATTAGTTTTCTGGGTCACGCCAAATCAAACAACTGCCGACTGCAACGAAATTTACATCTGATTATATCTGACGCATCAGTCTGGTAGAGACATTTTACATTAGTCGGCAAACCTGCTCACATACAAGCTGATTATCCTTCTTTCAAAGAAGTAACTTTATCGGTTACTGCTTCAAGTTGATTCTCTATTACCTAAGTGTCATGATTTCTGTTAGAGAATACAGTACCCTGGCTTCTTAGACATTGAAGCAAATGCAAATTGGAGCAAGTCTTGATAGTGAAATCAGAACCAAGCCATAAGTCTCTCTACTCATACGTGGAGGACTCAGGCATATTCAGTAATGTAACCAATCATGTAACAGCTTACTAACTCAGTAACCTCTTTTCTAGAGAAGCAGTGTCAGGAGTCTGAAACAATAACACTGAAGCTGACTAAAACAAGTTAGAATTGATTTCACTCCTGTTTGTCATTAACTTTTCCTCTTCGCTCTAAATGTTGGGTGATGTAATCCAAAAAGAATTCCTTGACAACAGGACGAGCATCAAAATCCAAACCCATCTCCTCTGCTCGTTGCAGGAACTCTCCAACAGTTATGCCCCACTTCATTCCAGTCCGCAACAATGCTATTCCAGCCGAGCGCAACCCCAGGGAGCAGTGCATCAAAATAGGTTTCGGAAGTTGATCAATCTGTTCAAAAATCTGAGCCACAAGTTCACTACTTAATCTAGAGGGATTGACGGGAATATGAACGTACTCCATTCCCAGTGACTTCACGACTTCCGGCTCATCGGCTAGAAATCCCTTTTCCTTCGGCATTCTCAAGTTAATCACCGATCTTAATCCTTGTTGAGAGGCTTGCTGCAATTGCTCTGGGCTAAGTTCCCCGGCAACAAATATCTCATTGTCAATTGAATGAATGTCAGCTAGTTGTTTTCCACTCATCACTCGTACCCTAATGTTATCTATTTTTCAATGTCCTATCAGCAGACTGGCTTTTCTAGCACGTTGTCACACTATTCACCTATTGAAACTGCCTTCATAACCCTAAATCTTTCCTGGGTAAGGAAGATTCGGTCTACTAATTCAATGAATCGATCGCAGCTTCGCTCAGCAAAACAGGGCTCCAACGGCTGTGACCCCGACACTCATGTACTGGATAAACCAGCGCATCCTCTGCTGACGTAAACAACCCTGTGCTCTAGGTATTAACTCCTACGAATCCAACAGCAACAACCGGGATCGGGAAAAGGTGAGGTAGCCATTCCCCACGGGTAGAATCGCCCTGTGGCGCCAACCCAAGCATCCTTAGATAGCTATACAGCAATATCATTAACAAGTCAATGTATGTTAAACTACCTACTCAGGATTTACAGGGCTAGTAGAGGGAGAAGCCGGATGGATCCCTTCTCTCCCTTCTTTAGCGTGCACTTCACCTCACAGGAAAACGTCGTAGCGTAGATTTAAAGTTTCTTTTAGAAAGAGCAACTGTATTGCTACTTAGCAGTATGGTAATATATGTGATATGACATGTATGGTTAGCATCTCACATTAGTTGACTTGCATTAATTGACTTGGGTTTCACTCCTTCCATTTCACCTTGACTGCATTTTCATTTCATTTGAGGAACTACCGTGTTACCAACTGCACAGCAAGCCCAATCAGCACAATTGACTGAGCCGACTCACCAAAAGCTCTCGGCTCTTGAGGCAAGTGCCCCTCCGGTAAAGCACCATCAAATCTTGATTGTAGGGGGCGGAGCAGCCGGGATTACAGTGTCAGCTCAACTACTGAGGCGAAACCGCTCTCTAGATGTTGCCATCATTGAACCGTCCGATAAGCACTACTATCAACCCGGTTGGACGCTGGTGGGCGGTGGTATAGCTCCTATTGGCAAATTTATTCGTGATGAAAAGGATGTAATTCCTGAGGGGGCAACTTGGATTCAAGCGCGGGTGACGAAACTGGATCCCGATCGCAATGTGGTCATTACAGAGGCAGGACAAGCCATTGAGTACGACTATCTGGTGCTCTGTCCCGGCATTCAAATTGACTGGCATCTGATCAAAGGTCTCAAGGAAGCGCTGGGTCGAGGTGGAGTGACTAGCAACTACTCCAAAGACTACGCTCCCTATACCTGGCAAACCATTCAAGCTTTTAAGGGTGGCAATGCCCTCTTCACCTACCCTGCTACGCCGATCAAATGTGGCGGCGCCCCTCAAAAAATCATGTACATGGCAGATGACGTCTTCAAGAGCAAGAGTGGTGTGGGCGTCAATACAACTGTTATGTTTTGTACTGCTGGGGCATCGATGTTTGCTGTTCCGGAGTATTCTGCTGCGCTGGACAAAGTAGTAGCAAGACGAGGTATTGTCACCAAATTCAAGCACAACCTCAAGGAAATCAAGGCAGACACACAAGAAGCCATTTTTGACGTCACTACAGATAACGGTGTCGAGGAAGTCAGCATTCACTACGACATGATCCATGTGACTCCCCCCATGAGTGCGCCTGATTTTATCAAGCAAAGCCCACTAGCAGGGCCTGGGGGATGGGTAGATGTGGATAAAGCGACGCTACAGCACACCCGCTACCCCAATGTATTCTCTTTAGGAGATGCTTCCTCTTTGCCTACTTCCAAGACAGCTGCTGCTGCCCGTAAGCAAGCCCCGATCTTGGTTCAAAACTTACTGTCTTTACTGCAATCGCAGACAATTACAGCCGAATACGATGGCTATACCTGTTGTCCCCTGATTACCGGCTACAACTCGACAATCATGGCAGAGTTTGCCTACGGAGGAAAGCTGGCTCCATCATTTCCGCTGGATCCGACCAAGGAACGTTACTCGATGTACTTGGCAAAAGTACATGTGCTGCCTTGGTTGTATTGGAATCGGATGCTAAAGGGTAAGGGATTTGAAGCCGATGTTTTCAAGCCCCTGAATAAATTGCTTCGCCGCTAGAGGAACGTAGAGTAAGGGATGGGTGCTCTCCATCCCTTTTTAATTTTAAGAGTTTATTTTAAGGGTTGAATAGTTCTCACTCCCACTCATCAGCCTAAATGCGAGGATTTTGTGCGGCTGTGGGAACAAAAAGTAATGCCTTGGACGTAAAGTTAGCTATCTGTAAACCGGCTACTCTCGACTGCACTACTGCAATCTTGCTCGATGCAAGAACCGCGGCAAACGTTAGTGGCTCTGCCTTAACTGCGATAACTGCTGAAGCTGTTGACTTTGGTGCTCAACTTGTGCAGTCAACATATCACAAACCAGATCACAAAGTTCAAACAGAAATGGATTGGCAATGCGATAGTAGACACAAACTCCACATTGCTCCCGGGTAACTACTCCAGCCTGAGTCAGCATCTTCAGATGCTTAGAAACATTTGCCTGTCCCAATCCTGTGTCTTTAATGATCTCTGTTACATTCTTTGCACTTGTTTTCAGAGAACAGATAATCTGAAGTCGACTTACTTCCGATAGAACCTTGAAAAAGTCTGCTACTAAGCTCAAAGCTTCAGGTGTAAGTTTAGAAACAGCGCAATCACCCCTTCCCTCAGGTACACTCGGATGGGATGCGCTTGCTGAAGGCGCAACCGAATCTTCAGCCAATACTTTGGCTAAGTTTGCAGCTGTAAATTTTGCAGATAGGGGAGACACTTCCATAGAGGAGCTTACTCATTTCCATCATATCACCACACGGTAGTATAGCTTGCATTGCTGGGGGAGACAGCAAAAAGAATGCTGCTTGACGAGCGGGTAGCTTTTTTTAGAAAGCAGCTAGACAGGATTTCTTCGTCTGGATAGGTGGACGGCTAGGTTCGTTGTTCAAGATACCGAGATAATAGATAAAGTTGACACGGTCGGGATCCCTGGCGTGCTATGTCGATTTCTCCGCAACTGGCCCAACTGGCCACCTGGATGGCCGGACACTTCAATAACCTGCAACAGGCAATCGCAGAACCGGTTTGGTTTGCCAATATCCATGTGTACCAATGCCCCTTACCTTGGTCGGTGCTGAATGGGATAGGGTTTTATGTGGAGCAGCTTTACGATATCTATCCTGAGCAGCCCTATCGTCAGCGGGTGCTCCATCTATTTGAAACCTCAGAAGGGATCCGCATTCAAAACTATGCTCTCCTGACTCCAGACTCCTACAAGTGTGCCGGTCGTGAGCCAGAGAAATTGGCCACCCTCACCGCTGCAGAGTTGGAACCTTTGCCTGGATGTGTTACCCAGGTGGAATGGACGGGATACAGCTACCGAGGGCGCAGTGTACCTGGTAAAGGGTGTATCGTGGAGCGCAAAGGCAAAACCACCTATCTCTACAGTGAGTTTGAGATCGGCACCGACTATTTTCACAGCCTGGATCAAGGGCGGGATCCGGAAACTGATCAGGTGATTTGGGGATCCTTATCGGGGCCATTTCAGTTTGTCAAAAAACAGGATTTTTCCCGATATCTTCCCCACTGGGGCTGAGGCAGTGAAAATTGAGGGGGGTTAGGAGCATAGCCATGGAAATGCTGCAGCGCCGGTTTGCACCGGCAGTGGCATTCCTGGGCTTAACAGGGATTGGTGCAGTGGCAGTGGACCCCTACTCCAGTCGCAGCCATGTGTTGCAGTTGGCCACCGGTAGACTCACTGGTGAGCAAGGACCTTGTCATTTTCCAAGAAGATTGAACAGTCACATCGCAGCGATTTTTAACTTTCTACACCATTATTTCTACACCATTAGAATGAGTTATTCCTTGTTTAGGGCTACCCACAACTGTTGTTGTAGCAAAGCCGCGTTCGCTTTAGGGATGTAGAACATGAAAGGGCTGTACTTTGGTTTGCAACATAATCCTTTGAGTCAAAGCTGCCTCCAACCGGTATGGAGCATTCACTTTGATCAACTTAGGTTAGCTTTTTATAGGTCAGCTTTCTATGGGGGTAAAGTGTGTCAGTGGGACAGGCCAACAACCTGCACCGTTTGTTTCCAGGTAGAGAAGTGACAGGCCTCAGCCAAGGGTATGCAAGTGTTGCAGATTACTCAGACAACTGGGTTTGTTGAGAATTCCTTAAAGCAACCTGCGCAAAGCTGGCGCAACGGCGGCTAAGCTTAGTTCATTTATGGGAAAAACGCAAAGATTACTAACTGAGTTTGTTTGCTGTCAACTATTCTAAGCAAACCCTTTACATTTACTGCTACAGATCGGGGATCGCTGTAACGTATAGATATGAACTTAGGTTAACGATGATGCCGAGTGGCTCCAAACCTTCCGCTAAGCCAGCGGCACAATCAGGGCAGGACACCTCCCCTTCTGCCCAATCTGAGGCCGCTGCGCCTGTCAAAGATCGGGCAACAACCAACGCGCCCTACATCATTTTGCATGGGCACTTCTATCAACCCCCCCGAGAGGATCCCAGTCTTAACCGCATTCAGCGACAACCCAGCGCCAGCCCCTTTCATGACTGGAATGAGCGCATCCTAGCAGAGTGCTACCGTCCCAATGCCTTTGCCCGCGTCCTAGATGATCAAGGACAGGTGGTGCGCATTGTTAATAATTATGAGTACCTCAGCTTTAATTTTGGCCCTACCCTCCTGTCCTGGCTAGAACAGCAAGACATGGAGGTTTACCAACGCATCCTAGCAGCTGATCAGCTGAGTGCTGAGCGACTCAATGGCCACGGCAACGCCATTGCTCAAGTATACAACCACATCATTCTTCCTCTGGCCAACGAGCGTGATAAGTATACCCAGATCCGCTGGGGCATTGCCGACTTTCAGCATCGATTTGGGCGTCATCCCCAAGGCATGTGGCTAGCTGAAACTGCCATTGATGTAGCAACGGTGGTTGCCCTGGTGGAGTGTGGGATCCGCTTCGTAATTTTGGCCCCTAGTCAAGCGCAGCGGGTGCGTCCTTTCGGGCAAAGCGAATGGATCGATGTCAGTCAGAGCCAGATTGACCCGCGGCGGCCCTACCGTTGCTTCACCCCCAACCGAGATGGGTACCTGGATATTTTCTTTTTCGATGGTCCCATTTCCCGGGATCTTGGCTTCGGGAATGTGGTCTACAGCAGCTATCATCTGGCGGAACGGATGAGCTTAGCGCTTCGCCCACAGAATTTAGGTTCAGAAGTGCAGCTGATTAACTGTGCCACCGATGGGGAAACCTTTGGTCATCACAAGCGGGGTGTTGAACGAACGCTAGCCTATGCCTTTACAGAAGAATTTCCTCGCCGGGGCTGGCAGGTGACCAATTACAGCCATTTTCTCAGTCAGTATCCTCCCACCTGGGAAGTGCAACTCAAACCCGTAACCGCCTGGAGCTGTGCCCATGGTGTGGGGCGCTGGTCAAGAGACTGCGGCTGTGGTGCGGTTGGGGGATGGCATCAGCGCTGGCGGCAGCCTTTGCGGGAAGCCCTCAATTGGTTGCGGGATCAGCTAGCAGAGATCTACGAGACCGAAGCCAAAGCCTATCTACGGGATCCCTGGCTGGCGCGGGATCGCTACATTGAGGTGATTTTGGATCGAGAAGGGTGCAACGCCTTCTTGCGAGAACAGCAAAGCCACCGCCTCAGCAGTGAAGAGCGGGTGGAGGTGTTGCGTCTGTTGGAGATGCAGCGCTACAGCCAGTTGATGTTTACCAGTTGTGGCTGGTTTTTTGAGGAGCTCTCCCGACCAGAGGGGGTACAGATTCTCCGCTACGCGGCCCGAGCGATGGAGTTGGCAGCTGCTGTAACCGGTCTCAATCTAGAAGAGGAGTTTTTACGTCGCCTCAGCAAGGCTCCCAGCAACCTGGATATCTACAAGAATGGAGAGGGTGTCTATCTTGCTCTGGTGCGCCCTAGCCTGGTCAGCCCCCAACGCTTGGTGGCCCAGTACGCCATGTCCTCTCTTTTCAAGGGGATCCCACACCGACAGAGCGGATCCTGTGGCTATGTACCGGAGGAAGTGGATCGGGAGCGGTTGCAACTGGGGGCCTCAACCCTGACCCTTGGGCGGGTTAAGCTGACCTTCCTTGCCACGCGGGAGGAACATGATTTCATCTATGCAGTGCTCCACCTCGGGGGTTGGGACTTTCAGTGTGGTGTTAAACCTTTTACCGGGCGACGCGCCTATGAACAGATCAAAAGCCGTCTGATGACCGGATCCCACAGTCGGGTGCAGTTGGTTCTGTTGCTGCAAGATCAGTTTGGGCCGGAAACCTTTGATCTCAATACTCTGACCGATGAAGATCGGCAGCAGATGATGCATTGGCTTACCCAAGATACCTTGACCCATTTGGCCCAGCTTTATCGCCAAACCTATCTGGATAACTACGGGATCATGATGGCTTTCCGCGCCGATGGCCTACCGATTCCAGAGGAGCTATTGGCAGCAGCCCAAATTACCCTTAACCAACGCCTTCTGGCCGGTCTGCGGGCCATGGAAATGGAGGAGGGCAAGCAAGATCACCTGATGGAACTACGGGCGATTGCCCAAGAAGCAGAGCAATTGGGATGTCAGTTACGGCGGGAAGAAGCAGCCCATGTTTTAGATCGGCTTCTCCACCGCGGTATGTGGCACCTGGCCCACGCCTTCGAGCCAGAAACCTTCAGTGAACATCTGTACAACCTGGAGGAGTGGCTGCAACTGGCAGCAGAGCTACACTTGCCCATCAACATCGATCGGCTTCAGGAACTCTACCTTACAGGGCTAGAGCGGCAAGTAGCCCCGCGCTGTTCCGGTTGGCCACAGCAAGAGTGTCAAGATATTTCTGCCGATAACCTGCACCGTCTATTACAGGTTGGGCAGCGGCTTCGCGTCAACGTTAGCGCTTGGCTGCGTCATCTGCAGCCGCAGCAGTAAGGGTTTACGTTTCCTCCCTAGCTCAGGGAGGATAGGGTGTGCTAACCAACAGACAGGATGGGCTGACCCTTACCGCAAGGGCTGATCCCTGGAGCAATTTTTACGGAGCAATTTTTACTCTGTGTCTCGGGTCGAGCGCACCATCAGCACCGGGCAACCAATGTGCACCCGGACATAGTCGGAAATGGAACGCCCCAACAACCGATCCAAATCCGGAATGCTGCGGGCAATTGTAGGCCGACGATCCGGGGATCCCATCACCAAAAGATCGGCATTGCTTTCTGCGGCCAAACGCACAATTTCCGTACCGGGATCCCCAACAGCGGTGAAAACTCGATAGCTGATCTGCCGCTGTTTCAGTGTCTCAATTGCCCGATCGAGAACGGGATCACTGCTTTGGTTGTCGGCATCCAGTTGCACACGGGCCAAAAAGATTTGAGTCCCTTGAATACCGCTAACCAGATCCATAGCGGTGGATAAAGCCTCCTGCGCACTAGGGGAACTGTTCAGTGCCACCATGACGCGATTAGGCTGCTTAACATAGGCATCGTCTTTCACCAGCAACATCGGATAGGAGGAGAGCTGAAACACGTACTGGCTGACGGAGTTTTGCAAAATAGCAATAATACGGTTACGGCCCCGCGATCCCATCACGATCAACGGATTCGGAAAGGACTCTGCCACCTCCAGCACCACCACCTTGGGATCCCCTTCCACCAATTGGGTGCTGATCTTAACTCCAGGTTGAGCCGGGAAGCTTTGTAGGGTTCTGGCCAATAGATCTTGCCCTTTTTGCCATGCTGCTCGCATGTCTTCGGCTGAGGTTTGGGAAGGTACTGCGTGTAACAAGGTGACATTGCACTTAGCAAAAGCCGGCAAAGACAACAGGGTGTGGATCATTTGCTCTGTGGGGCCACTGCCATCGATGGCGGCAATCACATTTTCAAATCGAGGCATGAGAGGACTCCTTCCCTAGACGCAATGGTTCTCCGGCCAAAATTGACCAAAACTCATCCTAGATCTGCGACGGCAGATCCCTGCAAAGTAAGCGGACATCTTGCAACATTTCGTCTCATTCAATAACTTAGCCACACATCGTTAGGGATCCCACCACCCCCCTTGTGAAATTCTGCTGCTGCAGCTAGGGGACTTGAGCCCGGTCATCTCCCAAAACCCTTTGCAACCTGTCTGGAGAATGAGGTACCCAATTGAGCTTTCTCTGAGGGATCCCAGTCTTAGCCTGGGGCGCATCTCCCTGATGGGGCGTACAGGGATCGAACCTGTGTAAGGCAAATTATGAGTTTGCTGCCTAAACCGCTCGGCCAACGCCCCTACGCATTTCTACTTTAGCGACTTTAGCCCCCTAATCGTGGCTGAGATGGCATGAACTGGGTTGAGTAGACGGGGTAAGCTGCAGGAGAGGAGTTACCAACGGCAAGCAACATGATGTCGCCGCACTTTTGGAAGGGTCAGCTGGTTTTGGGATTGGGAGTAGTTTCTCTGTCTTTGGCAGTCTGTCTGGGCTTTCTAGCCTTTGGACATCAGTATCTGGAAGGGTATTCCGGCTCCGCATCTGCGCCGGTAGAGGCGAGTTTGGGTACATCCTCCTCTGCTGAGATAGCTTTCAAGGGTAAACCCATCCCGACTGAGGTTACTGCCAATGGCCCTTCCCGACCACAACTTGGGTTCATAACCTTTCTGACGGTGTTTGTAGCAGAAATGGGGGATAAAACCCAGCTGGCCACCTTGTTGATGAGTGCCCAATCCAAATCCCCTTGGGCGATCTTTTTGGGTTCTGCCGGCGCTTTGGTCACGGCCAGTTTGCTCAGCGTTGTGTTAGGCAGTAGTCTGGGTCAGATTATTCCGTCAGACTGGCTACACTGGCTGGCCGGCACAGGCTTCCTGGTGATCGGGGGCTATGTGCTTTGGCAAGAGTGGCAGGGAAATCCCTTTTCCCAGAGCTAGTGATTTCGGAGAACCTATGCAAACAGGACAAAGCGGGGAGTAGCAGTGTTAACCGACAACCAGGATAGCCCCATATCATCTGCCCTAGGCCAGACAGCCTGGCGAGTGGCTCTGGTCAGTTTTGGCTCGATTCTGTTGGCAGAAATGGGGGATAAAACCCAACTGGCAACCCTTTTATTGAGTGCACGCTCCCAAAGCCCTGTGGTGATCTTTTGCGGAGCTGCCACTGCTTTGATCAGCACCAGCTTCATCGGAGTGTGGGCGGGAGTTTGGGTGGCACGATGGTTCCCGCCCCGCTGGATTAAAACGATAGCCGGTTTGGGTTTTGTGTTGATCGGACTAACCCTGATCTGGGGATCCCTACCGATAGCCAGTTAAGCACAGAGGCAGGTCGCCAAAGCGTGCTAGGATTAGGGACGCTTGATTTTCGCACTGAATTGGTGCTAGATACCTTCACGCCGGATAACCGGTTAGGAAAACCAGCATGGCCAAAAAACGCAACCTGAAGCGGGAGAAAGCTGAGCGAAACCGTGAGTATGCCAAACAGTTTCAGAAAAGCCGCACTCGCAATGGCCGCCGTTTCCGTTCTGCCCCCCGCGACAACGATGCCAGTGCTACTGAAGAAGAGCCGTAGCCATAGCTCAGGGGTGTGCTTTGGCTGAGTCCTACTTTAGACAGGGCTAGCCCAACAAACCTGCTATCGTATGCAGGGGCGGGCTGGAGCAGGTGGCAGACATGAAGTATCAACGGATTCTACTGAAGCTAAGCGGTGAGGCCCTGATGGGCGAGCGTTCCTACGGAATTGACCCCGAGATTTTACAATCAATTGCTAGCGAAGTCGCTTCTGTGGTGCGGGCCAATGTGCAAGTAGCGATTGTTGTGGGAGGTGGGAACATCTGGCGGGGCCGCAAGGAGGCAGCCGCTCAAGGCATGGATCAAGCCTCTGCGGACTATGTGGGCATGTTGGCCACGGTGATCAATGCCCTCACCCTCCAGGATGCGATCGAGCGAGCTGGGATCCCTACCCGTGTCCAGACTGCTATTGCCATGCAAGAAGTGGCAGAACCTTATATTCGTCGTCGTGCCATTCGTCATCTGGAAAAGGGGCGGGTGGTGATCTTTGGAGCGGGTTCTGGAAATCCTTTTTTCACCACCGATACCACTGCAGCTTTGCGGGCCGCTGAAATCGATGCGGAGGTCATCTTCAAAGCTACTAAGGTGGATGGGGTGTATGATGCGGATCCCAAAACCAATCCTCACGCTCGTCGTTATGAGGTTCTGAGTTACCAAGATGTGCTCACCCATGATCTGCGGGTCATGGACAGCACGGCCATTGCTTTGTGCAAAGAGAATCAACTGCCCATCGTTGTCTTTGACCTCACAACCCCCGGCAATATCTATCGGGTGGTCAAGGGAGAACCTATCGGAACCCTCATCGGTCAGCCCTCTAGGGAAGGCAAAGGGATCCCGCTGGCTGCCACTCAGGAAAGCTGAACCGGAGGGAGTGGCCCCTCTCCTACGCTGACCTTACGTACAGCGTGGGCTTTTCAGGGAAAATTTTCAGAGAAAAATTCCTTTTACCTGTTACCTGAGCCTTGCAACAAGCTGACACCAAGGCACTCCCTGCTGCTTGGCCACCTTGTGGAGCAAGAGGGTGAGTCTAGACCTATTGTACGAGACTGACATCGTGGCGTAGCAATTTAGCGGTAGTGACAATTGGCTTTCATCCGATGCTATGCCTGTGGCACGCTAGGCAACTGTCTTAAAGCATGGGGCTTCCGCTGACTCAGCTAAAATTAGGCTGGGTTCAGCCTGCTGCAACAGCCTGCGTGCAGAGTAGCCTCGGTGTGGTCAAATCATGATGGAGGAGGGACTGATGGCAGAAGATCTGCAGCTTCCAGCTCAACAGGATCCTCACTTGCCCAAACGCTCAGCCGCACCTCCCTCCTCCGGCACCTGGCGCTGGGTGAGGCGATGGCTGCAAGCTGTTGTACTTGGGCTGGTGCTGGTTACCGGCTTGGCCTACTGGCAGTGGCAACGCTGGCTACAACCTGTGGGCGGTTCAGAACCTATCCAGGTGGTGATTGAGCCGGGCAGCAGTAGCCGCTTCATTGGGCAAAAGCTGCAGCAGGCAGGTGTGATTCGCTCTGAGCTAGCCTGGAGACTCTGGAGTCGTACCCTGGCAAGGGATTGGCTCTTTCAGGCGGGTACCTACTTGCTGGATCCCAACCAGGACATGTTGGCTATAGCTCAACAGTTGCGCCAAGGGAGCATTTTACAAACTCGTCTGACGATTCCAGAAGGCTGGCGGATCGAGCAAATGGCTGCTGCCTTGGCGGCACGGAATTGGTTTGGGGCTGATGCCTTTATTGCGATGGCTCAGGTCATCCCTCCTCTGGATTGGCTACCCCAAGACTTAACCTCCTTGGAAGGTTACTTGTTCCCGGATACCTACCTGTTTCCGGTGGAGCAAGTGGAGGGATCCCTGCCGGATCAAGAAAAGGCCCAAACCGTGATCAACGCCATGTTGCAACGGTTTATTTCAGTTGCTTTACCCTTGTTTCAACAGCACTCCACCCCCTTGTCATTGCATGAGTGGGTAACTTTGGCCAGCATTGTGGAGCGGGAAGCCGTCGTCCCAGAGGAGCGCCCCCTAATTGCGGGTGTCTTTTTGAACCGACTGAAACAAGGGATCCCCTTGGGAGCGGATCCCACGGTGGAATATGCTCTCAATATCCGGCAAACACCGGATCGTCGTCTTACCCTGGCCGAGGTGCGTACTCCTTCCCCTTACAACACCTACCTCTATCCAGGCTTGCCCCCCGGCCCCATTGCCAGCCCAGGGTTGGCCAGTTTGAAAGCGGTGCTGGAGCCTGAAGAGACGGATTTTCTCTACTTTGTTGCCCGCTACGATGGCACCCATGTTTTTAGCAAAACCTTGGCTGAACATGAAGCAGCCCAACGGCAAATTATTCGGGAGCGGCAGGCCAAGCAGACCGCACCAGGAGCAGCAACCCCATAGCCGAGTCTAGGATGGTACACAAACCCTGGTTTAAGTTGCTGCAGCCGGACCTCGTGGTCGCCGGCACTGTTTTGCATTTACAGCCCGAAACCCTGCTGCAGTGGGGGGTACGCGGCATTATCTTCGATGTAGATGGTACGCTGGTGCCCATTCAGCAGGCGGAAGCAGATCCGACGGTTGTGGCTTGGTTAGAAAAACTTCGTCCCCACTTTCAAATTTGGCTGGTCAGCAACAACCTCAACCGCAATCGCATTCGCCAAATCGGTGAGAGCCTGTCCCTACCCCATATTCACCGTGCCGGAAAGCCTTCACGACGAGCACTGCGGCGGGCTGTAACCGAGATGGGTTTGCCGGTGGAGGTGGTAGCCATGGTGGGGGATCGCCTGTTCACCGACATTTTGGCAGGCAATCGCTTGGGTTTAATCACAGTACTGGTTAGCTCCCTCTTAGCGGGCGTGGTGGAAGAGAAACCGACTACCGTTTTGGATCCCCGCTCCTAGGGCCGTCCCCTCTGCCTTTGCTTTGGATGACCTTTCCGGTCGGTTCCATACCCAGCGGCCCCGGGCAGGACTTATCACAAACAGTTAACGATGCGAGCGGAAGTCCCCAATCAGGAATGACCTACGGTCTACAGCGCAGCAGATTGGGGATGGATGGCGACTAGCCATTGGGCTTACTTTGGTTTGCAATATAAGCAATATAAGCCTTGGCCGTTTCAAGGGGT
>CALFBB010000003.1 GCA_937944885.1 uncultured cyanobacterium | reverse complement strand
GTTTTGCCCGATGGGATTTTCATTCTGCTTTGGGGATTCTCACTGGTGGCGGTGGGCTACTGGCAAAACCGGCGCTTGAGGGCTATCCAACAACGTATTCCAGGTATTCCAGAGGGGTTTCCCGACCTGATCACTCTGGCGCGGGCTGATACCGCGGTACTGGAGTGTAACGAGGCCTATCAAAAGCTATTGGGGGATTGGCGGGGCAAGCGCTGGATAGACTTAGTGCCTGCCTCAGAACAAGCCTATGTGCGAGAAAAGCTAGCCCAACTCACCCCAGAGCAACCCACGGTTAGATGTGTCAACTCCTTGCCCGATGCCAAGGGGCAGGTGCGCTGGTTTGAGTGGATTAACCAGGGCCTATTTGACCAATCGGGGCAGTTGCAGTTTATTCGCGCAATAGGCCGTGATATCACGGAGAGAAAGCAATTGGAGGAGAGCCTGCGGCTACGGGAGGCACAACTGCGCACTCTGCTGGATGCACTGCCTGTAGGAGTTTGGGCCAGGGATCCGCAGGGAATCCTCATTTTGCAAAATGCCACCGATCGGGCCTGGTTTGGGGACTTGCTCGGTACCCCCATACCCGAGGAAAACACCCAGTGGAAAGAAAATCTCGCCCGGGCTTTTGCCGTATGCCAACAAGGGAGAGCTTTGGAATATGAGGGGAAATATGAGGGCTGGGAAACCATCCTGGGTGAAGAGCGCTACACCTATCGCTTGATAGTACCGATTCAGGATCAATCAGAAGGCTTGGGAGTTCTGGGCATTGTCTTGGATATGACGGAGCAAAAGCGCCTGGAACAAGAGCTACAAGAAAAGGAAAAGCAACTGCGCGCTTTGGTTGAAAACAGCCATGACATCTTTCACCGTGTGGATGCTGAGGGACGGCTGCAATGCCTAAACCCGAAGGCTGTGCAAGCGATTTTGGGGTATATCCCCACACCGGGAGATGCTCAGCCGCTGGAGCGAGTTCACCCCCAAGATCGAGACCAAGTTGCTGCTGCTTTTGATCAGTTGCTGGCGAGGCCGGGTCAGCCTTTGAGCTTTGTCTATCGCATGCAGCATGCCGATGGCCACTGGGTATGGCTGGAGAGCTTGGCCACCAATTGGCTGGCGGATCCTGAAATTCGGGCTATTGTGGCCAATACCCGCGATGTGAGCCACCTCTACCAGGCAGCGGAGCAGGAGCGCCTGTTGGGGAGGTTGATCCAGCAGATCCGCCAGACCCTGGATCTAGAGCAAATTCTGCAAACAACGGTAGAGGCAGTGCGGCAGTGCTTACAGGTGGATCGGGTCATGATCTACCGACTGGAAGCTCCTTTAGGAGAGGGGGTCATTGTTGCTGAGTCGGTGGCAGAGCCCTGGCCCAGCCAACTGGGCCGCTTCCTTTTCGATAGGCATGTTACTAAAGATTCCTGTCACCGGAAATGGCAACAGGGGTTTATCCAAGCCTTGAGCGATGTAGCGACTGCGGATTTGGATCCTTGTTATCGGCAGTTGTTGGAGTCTTTTCAGGCGCAGGCCAATTTGGTGGTGCCGATTCAGAATGATTCTCTGTGGGGTTTGTTGGCAGCTCAACACTGCCAAGGACCACGGCTGTGGCAAGAGTGGGAAATCAAACTGTTGCAACAACTTACAGAGCACCTGGCTATTGCCGTGCAACAGGTCCAACTTTATGTGCAGGTGCAATCTCTCAACCAAACCCTAGAAGCTAAGGTGCAGGAGCGCACCGCCCAACTGGAACGCTCCCTACAATTTGAATCGCTACTTAAGCGCATCAGCGAGCGGGTACGCGATTCTCTGGATGAGGGAGAGATTTTGGGGAATGCTGTGCGGGAGCTAGGGGAAAACTTGCCGGTCGATATCTGTGAGGTTGCCCTCTACAATTCTGACTACACTGTTTCCACCATTGTCTACGAGTATTGCCCCCAGGCTACCTCTGCCCTTGGCGCTTCTGTTCCCATGGTGGGGGGAGACTACGACGAGATTTACCAACAATTGCTGCAGGGGCAAGCTTGCCTATTTTGCTTTGTCACTCCTGACCGGTCGCGTCCTAATCAGAAGGAGCACAGGGTTATTTTTGCCGTTCCCCTTACCGACCGGGGTCACATTCTCGGAGACCTGTGGGTGTTTCGCTCTGCTGCAACTTGTTCTTCTGCTGCAACTTGTTTTGATGAGCAGGAGCTCCAGCTGATCCAGCAGGTGGCCAGCCAGTGTGCCATTGCTTTACGGCAAGCCCGCTTGTATCAAGCAGCCCAGGAGCAGGTGCTGGCGCTAGAGCGCTTGAACCAACTGAAAGATCACTTCATCAGCACTGTTAGCCATGAGTTACGTACACCCCTGACCAGCCTGAAGATGGCCCTGCAGATGTTACAAGTAACACCACCAGGGGAAAAACAAGCCCAGTATCTGGCCATTGCTCAGCGGGAGTGCTCCCGGGAAATTGAACTCATTAACGACCTCTTGGATCTGCAGCGGCTAGAAGCCAAGGCCTATGCCCCCAATTGGCGCACCCTCACTTGGGCAGAGCTAATAGGAGATCTCCTGACCACAACCCGTGAGCGGGCCCAGTCACGGGGGCAAAACTTCCAAGCTGATGTACCTTTTCAGCGCTCCCTCACCACCGATCCAACTCTTTTGGGGCGCATCCTGCGGGAGTTCCTGCACAATGCTGTGAAGTACACCCCCCAGCAAGGCTCAATTCACCTAAAGGTAAAACCCGATCCGGAGTGGATCTGGGTAGAAGTCAGCAACAGCCAAGAAATTCCCTCGCAAGAGCTACCCCGTATTTTTGACCGCTTCTATCGCATCCCCAGCAGCAACCCCTGGAAGGAGGCCGGTACGGGTCTGGGGCTGGCTTTGGTTAAAGAGATCGTAGACCGTCTCCAGGGATCCCTGCAGGTAACCAGCCAGAACGGTTGGACCACCTTTAGTGTGCGGATCCCGCAAGTTGCTCAGGTGGAGGCTGCTCCTGACAGGCAGGATGGGAAAAGTGCATTGCAATCATCGTCACTTAGCTGCAGAAAAAGCTGAGGTAGGCCGAGGAACTTTCCCTGAACATCTGGGTAGCCAGCAGCAAGGGTGAGTTACAGCCAATCTGCGAGGTTACGGTAAAAAGTTAAGCTGGTTTGCCCATAGGTGCGCTGATCGGAGCAAAGCAGGGATTCCACTTGTTCGGGGAGCTCATAGCCGGTGCGGTGTTCAACGATGAGGATCCCTTGTTCTGGCTTGAGCAGGGGTGGAATCAGGGGCAGCAGAGGAGTATACAGCCCCGCTTCATAAGGAGGAGCGAAATAGACATAGTCGAAAGGATCCAAGGCTAACCCCCGATTGAGAAGTTTGCGGGCATCCCCCTGTATCACTTGAAAAGATTGCTGCGGCTGCACCACTTTCGTCCAGTTAGCCCGAATGATGCGGCAGGCAGGGGCAGCAATTTCAATCCCTGCCACAAAAGTAGCTCCCTGACAGAGGGCTTCTGCTCCCACAGTACCTGCCCCGCAGCAGAGATCCAGCCAGCGACAGCCTTCTACCCGTCCCCGCAAAATATTGAACAGCGCCTGCCGTACCCGAGAAGGGGTGGGCCGGGTTGCCAAACCCTCAGGGGTTTGCAATGGGCGTTTACCACTAATTCGTAGGCTCATGTCCAGTTGGGTTAGGCAACTGACCTGTCAAGCCGACGCGCTGAGCAGCTCGATCCCGTTCCATCTGGATTTGAGTTACTAGAGGTGGCGGTAATTGAGCAGCAGCTTGCAGAGCTTGATCAAACAAGGGTATTGCCTGTTGATCCTCCCCTTGAGAAACCAAAATTTGGGCCTTCAAATAGTACAGCTCCGGGTTGTTACAGGAGGTAGCAATTGCCCGATCCACCGCCTCCAGAGCCTCTGCATAGCGCTGCATATCCCGATAAGCTAAAGCTTGCCCCCGGTAGGACATGTAGTCGGGAGCCGCTAACCGGAACTGGTTCAGGGCCTTTTCTCGATAGGTGAGTAACAGATCCATGTAGCCGTTCAAAAGGTTCAGCTCCGGATCACTATCATCCACCGCCTGTGCTGCTCGAATTGAGGCGAACAATTGGTTCAAAGTCGGTAGAGCCTTAGGCAAGCCGATTACCACGCCATTCTGCACTACGGTATTGGCTGCCTCTAAGCCATAGCCAACACCTTCGTAAAGGTTCCCACGCAAAGGATCCGTTTTCTTCAGCTCTGTTGCCACCTGCCGAGTTTGGGTAGCCAATTGAGCAAACTCCTCCATGTTCCCCTCTTGGTAAGCCAAGGCGGCCAACAGGGCATAGACCATTGGCTCTTGTGGCGAGGCTTTTCGAGCCGCCTCCAGTTTTTCCCGGCTTTGGCTGTAGCGGCCCGCACAAAAAAACTCTTCAAAGGCTGCCGCTACCTCTGGGCTAATCTGCCGAGCATTGGCTCCATTGCGAAAGGGATCCTGTGCCCAAACAGGTTGCATGGATCCGCAAACCCAAAAGGCAACCCCTAGCAGCTTGCTCAGTCTGCTCGTCATACTTTTGTTCATCCCCAGTGCCTCAACCCAAGTCACCACACAACCTCTAATGCCCCTCAATCGACCATATTGATGACCAATGACCTCTTCCGCATGAACACTCCTCAGCGGAGCATCTGCGCAATTGAAGCAATCGCTGCATCTTGAACCAATTCGTTTGGCTCTTGGGCAAGCAGGTTGTGCAACGGATCAAGGGCACGAGGATCGCCAATTTGTCCCAAAGCACGAGCTGCAGCCTCCCGTACCCTAGGTTCAGCATCTGAGAGCTTGGTCAGCAAAGCAGGTACGGCTTCAACCACACGCATTTGCCCCAGTTGGTAGATGGTTTGCAGTTGGGCCTCAAGGGGGGTAGCTGCTGCTGTGGGCATCACCCCGTACATGGGCATACTTGAGCTGCCATAGTAATATCCACTACCACTGTGCGCCATTGAGATCGCGGACAGGGCATTGAGAGCCTCTAGGGCACGATGTCGCTCCGCTACACTCATCTGCGGCAGTTGAGCCACCAACTCCTTAAAAGCTTTCTCAACGGGATCCGGGGCAGTTACCTGCTGGGCAATGCGGGTTAAGTTTTGATCGGCCCGCACCTGCTGCCAAGACTGAATGGCCGTTAGACCTGCCACCACCAAGGCTGCGTCCGCCAAAATGGCCAGCAGTGCCATCCCACCCCAAATTTTACTGCGCCGGCTCACCTTCTGGATTTGCTTATCCAGGTAGAGAAAAGCTTGATGCTGCCGCTCCCAAAAGTCAGGGGCTACTTGCAGGGTTTGGACACTCAGATCAGGGGATAAAAGGTTTTCCTCACGGGCTACCTCCAGAGTCTGTAGCCTCTGGTTCAGCCGAGAAAACTGTTTCGTCCAGAGCCAGGTAAACATTGGGTGAGATCCTCTCTCCAAGCCTGTTAATCACGGCGGTACCGCCTTTGCGCAAACAGTTGCGGGTCTTGCTAGCGTTAAGTACCGGGCAGAGCTCGCGCCGCCCCTCCGGAAAAAAAGGGGAACTTACGTGACAGGATAGCAAAAGGGCTAGCTCCCTACCACCCAGTATGGGCTGCGAGATGCTTCTCATTGTAAGGAGAGGGCTAGAGTGTGCCGAGGGATCTGGCGCCCTTACATTCGGAGATACCCGTACTTTTCGCTTCGCTTTTGAGTAGCAAGGGGGGGTAGGCTATTCCTGGGGGGTGCAACTCAAGAAGTAGGAACCCCACTTTCTCCGGTATGGGGGAGCATTTTGTTGAGATGGAATGGAGCTATGACCCAAGCCCCGACCATCTTCTGCAGACTCAAGGTCTCCACACTGCCTTTTCTTCAGAGCTGGGCAGGCGGGGGTAGAGGTAGTTGACATCCGCTGAGAAAAATCTTGCTTGCCGCTTACAATGAGGGCGGCATTTCGGCGTTAACTATGAAACTGGCCTACTTCGACTGTGCCGCAGGTATCGCGGGCAACATGTGCTTGGGGGCCTTGCTGGACTGTGGTGTGCCCCTGGAGTACCTGAACCAGCAGTTGCAGGGGTTGGGGTTAGACGGGGAATTTAACCTGCAAGTGAATCGGGTGCAACGCTGTGGTCAGCCGGCTTTGCATGCGGTGGTGGAGCTGCTGGGATCCAAACCCTACCCTGCCCGGCACTGGCCGGAGATCCGGGCTTTGATTGAGGGATCCCAGTTGGCTCCTGCTGTTAAGACTCACAGCCTGGAGGTGTTTTACAAGCTGGCGCAAGCGGAAGCGAAAGTGCACCAAATGCCTATAGACAAGGTGCATTTTCATGAAGTGGGGGCGGTAGATGCCCTGGTGGATATTGTCGGCACCTGTATCGGGCTGGATTGGCTGGGGGTGGAGCAGGTGTTGTCTTCCCCGCATCCGATTGGAGGAGGTTGGGTTAGTACCGAGCATGGCAAGCTGTCGGTGCCGGTACCGGCGGTGATTGAGCTGTGGGAAATGGGCCGTGTACCGGTGTTTAGCAATGGTGTGGAAGCAGAGTTGGTGACACCCACAGGAGCGGCTTTGGCAGTGGCCCTGGCTGAGGGCTTTGGGCCCTGTCCACCGATGCGGGTGGAAAAGGTGGGGCGCGGTTCAGGTACGCGTGAGCTACCGATTCCCAATGTGTTGCGCCTCTGGATTGGTGAGAGCGCCGGTGGAGAACTCACCGAAACCGTCTCGGTGCTGCAAACCCAAATCGATGATCTCAACCCCCAAGTGATTGCCTATACCTGCGAGCAACTCCTGGCTCTAGGGGCTTGGGATGTTTTCACTCAATCCATCACCATGAAGCAAGGACGACCAGGGGTGTTGCTGACGGTGATCTGCCCACCGGATCGGGTGGCTGAGTGTCAAACCTTAATCTTTCGAGAAACCACTACCCTGGGTATTCGCCATTCCCAAGAACAACGCACCCTGCTGGAGCGGGCCATTGAGCGGGTAGAGACCCCCTATGGATTGGTTGACATTAAAGTCGCCCGCCACCATGGCCATATTGTCAACGCTCAACCGGAGTTCCGCGATTGTGTTGCCCGAGCTCAGGAACACCGGGTGCCGGTTCAGAGGGTCTGGTTGGCGGCCCAGTCAACTTGGCAGCGGCGACAAGCAGGGGATCCCATCTAACAACGGCTGTGGAGACGAACGGAAAGGTGAGGAACGGAATCTTGCCGACGGGAGCTGACCGGCACAAGCGCCTTCTCAACCGCATGGGCACTCAGCACCAAAATCACCCAGCGGTTATATCTGCCCCAACAGCTGCCGTCTTACCCTACAGGAGGGGTTCCGGCATGCAGTAGGTACTGCTGTTACGTACTGCTGTGAGGTAAATCCTGGGCGCATTGCCCAACTGCTTGGCAGCTATCCAGCGGTCTCCTAGAACAAAATCTGCAACCGTTTGTAACTTGGTTGCCACCCTTTGCCGAGCAACTGGAAACCGCGTCCAATAGGGATCCCTTCCAATAACCCTCATTTGCTTCTGATGAACGCAGTTGGGGATCCCTGGCTGCTAGCCTGAGAGATGGTGATATGATCTAGCCTCTCCAACAACAGCAGACATGGAACCCCAAGACTCACAATTTAATTTCGACCGCCAACTTTGGAATCGCTTTATTGCCGTTGCCCAGCCCTACTTTTACCCAGCCGTGCCCTATGGGGGTTGGATTTTTTTGGGGCTGCTGGCGGCCTCCATGGTATTTGTGGTTGCCCTCATGTTCTTTGTGGAGATTGGCGTCACCTTGGTGGGCCAAGCTCTATTTCCCCAGTTTTTCACCACCCTAGCTGCTGGGTTGGTGGCCCAAACCGAAAGAAACCTGACTTCCCCAGTGCTATGGGTGGCAGCTGTGAGCTTGGGGCTAAGCAGCTTTTGTTTTTTGGCCGTTTGGCGGCACATCTCCCAACGCTGGCTGCAGTGGCTGCTGCTTACTTTTTTGCTGTTTCTCTCCCTAACGGTGAACCGCTTAAATGTAATGATTAGCTTTATTTTCCGGTTCATCGATACAGCTCTCCAACAGAAGGAGGAGTCTACTTTTTGGCAATTTTTAATTATTTATGGCGTGCTGATTATCTCAGCTATCCCTATTTTGGTGATTTACCGATACAGCCGCTTGAAGCTTGGTCTGTATTGGCGGGAGTGGCTAACCCAGCACTTTTTGGATCGCTATTTTGATCGGCGAGCATATTATGAGCTAGACTCCAACGCTGCCAACACTGAGATCGATAACCCAGATCAACGCATCTCGGAAGATGTCCGCTCTTTCACGGGTACCACTCTCTCTTTTTTGCTGGATATCCTTGATTCTATCCTTACTCTTTATGCCTTTACAGGAATCCTCTACAGTATCTCCCGTCCTTTAGCTCTAGGGCTTGTAGTTTATGCTACTGCCGGTACAGCTATTGCTATTCTGGCAGGACGTAGGCTGATCAAAATTAACTTTAATCAGCTGCGCTATGAAGCCGATTTCCGCTACAGCCTAGTGCATGTACGGGACAATGCAGAGTCTATCGCTTTCTATCAGGGAGAAGATCAGGAGCTAAAGCAAATTTTGCAACGATTCAGTTCTGTTTTACATAACTTTAATTTGCTGATTATTTGGCAGGCTATCATCGATATCTTTCAATACGCCTATAACTATTTCACCCGCATTGTACCCTATGTCATTGTTGCTCCTCTGTACTTTAGTGGTGTGCGTGATTTTGGGACTATCACCCAGGCCACCATTGCCTTTAGCCAAGTTTTGAGTGCCCTCTCCATTGTGGCCAACCAAATCCAAGGCATTTCCAGCTTTGCCGCCGGGATCAACCGTCTGGGTGCCTTTCATGAGTCCCTTCAGGATCCGGCTCTGCACCATGCTAGGTCAAGGGAGAGCACCATTCAAACCCGCATCGCTCCACGCTTGGCCCTCAATCACGTTACCTTGCGCACCCCCAACTCGGAACGAACCCTGGTGCAGGATCTGTCTTTAGCGCTGGAAGCCGGGCAACGGCTACTGATTGTTGGGGTAAGTGGTAGTGGCAAAAGCTCATTGCTGCGGGCTATTGCCGGTCTGTGGAACAACGGCAAGGGATCCATCACCCGACCGGATACCGAAGAGATGCTTTTTCTGCCCCAGAAGCCTTACATGCTCCTGGGATCCCTGCGGGATCAGTTGCTCTACCCAATGCGGCGCAAGGATGTAACGGATGAGGAATTGAGGCGGGTGCTGACGCAGGTGAACCTGGCGGATTTACCGGAGCGCTTAGGCGGGTTTGAAGCGGAAAAAGACTGGGCCAACACCCTTTCGCTCGGTGAACAGCAACGGCTAGCTTTTGCCCGCATTCTCACTACCCAACCCCGCTACGTGATTCTGGATGAGGCCACCAGTGCCCTGGATGTAGCCAATGAGAAGCTGCTCTATCTGCAACTGCAACACCTAAACATCACCTACATCAGTGTCGGCCATCGCCCTAGCCTTTTGGCCTACCACGATCTTGTCTTGGAATTGCAAGGGGGATCCGCTTGGCAGTTGTGGTCGGCAGCAGAATACAGCAACCGCCTAGCCCTGGCCAGTTGAAGGGAATTGGTTGCCGCTGTTGAGTTGAACTGAGTTGAACAAAGACTCCTTGGCCCCTCTCCTTGCGTCTCTAACTAGACGTCGCCCCCATGAAATGATAGGTTGTTTTCACAGGTATTCCGACCGGATTACCGGAGGATAAATGTATGAGTTCCGTCGCCTCATCCGAAGTTAAGCGTTCTAAGGTTGAGCAGATCAAGGCAGATAGCCACTTTCTGCGGGATCCCTTGCTGGAGGAAGTGGGCCAAGATACTACTCACTTCTCGGAAGCTGCTGTTCAAGTGCTCAAGTTTCACGGCACCTACCAGCAAGATGACCGGGATCTGCGTCAGCAGCGGCGGCAGGAGGGCCAAGAACGGGCTTACTCGATGATGTTACGCACCCGCATCCCCGGTGGGCATGTGGCTCCTCAGCTGTATCTGACGTTAGATCGGCTGGCGGATGAGTACGGCAATGGCACCTTACGGGCAACAACGCGGCAAACCTTTCAGCTTCACGGCATCCTGAAAAAGGACCTCAAGGTGACTCTGGCTACTATCCTCAAGCAGATGGGATCCACCCTAGCTGCTTGTGGGGATGTCAACCGCAACGTCATGGCTCCGGTTGCCCCCTACAAGAATCGCCCTGCTTTCCGCTATGCCCAGGAGTATGCCCGCAAGCTAGCGGATCTGTTGGCTCCCAAAACTTCTGCCTACTACGAGATTTGGGTGGATGGCGAGCCGATTCCCATTCCCCCTATGGATGAGGAGGTAAAAGCAGCAGAAGCCTTTGTCGGCCATGGGGTACGTCTAGAAGGCCCTGAACCCCTTTATGGCCCTGTCTATCTGCCGCGCAAGTTCAAATCAGCCATTGCCGTAGCCGGGGAAAACAGCGTCGATGTCTATTCCCAGGATCTGGGGCTGATTGTGCTGACTGACCGCAAAGGGCAGCTCAAAGGCTTCAACATTGTTGTGGGTGGAGGGATGGGCCGTACCCATGGTAAGGAAGAGACCGAACCCTTGTTGGCCCAGAAACTCTGTTTTGCTCCCCCGGAATCGGTTTACAAAGTTTGTCAGGCAATTTTGGCGGTGCAGCGGGATCATGGCAACCGCTGGGATCGCAAGCAGGCACGGCTGAAATACCTGGTACGGGATTGGGGCATCCGCAAGTTTCGCCGGGTGGTGGAGCGCTACCTGGGGGAGAAGCTACAGCGTTCCCGTCCTTTGCCTAAGTTCGCCCCCAACAGCGATGACTACCTGGGCTGGCACGAACAGGGGGATGGCCGCTGGTTTCTGGGGATTTCTATTGAGAACGGGCGCATCCAAGATACTGCTGGGCAGCAACTGAAAACCGCTCTGCGCCGCATCACAGAAACCTTTGCTCTGCCGCTGCGGGTTACCCCTACCCAAGATGTGCTGATTGTGGACATTGAAAAGCAGCAGCGGGATGCCATTAATCAAATCCTCAAATCCTGTGGGGTGCCCTGCAAAGAAGAAATCCCGCAAATTGTGCGTCTGTCGATGGCCTGTCCTGCTCTGCCCACCTGTGGCTTGGCCATCACGGAGTCGGAACGAGCTTTACCCACTTTAATTCGCCGCTTGGATCAACTGTTGCAGGAGCTAGGGCTGCAGGATGCTCCCTTTCTGGTGCGCATGACCGGCTGCCCCAACGGCTGTGCCCGTCCCTACTTGGCAGAACTGGGACTGGTGGGATCCGCCCCTGATCACTATCAAGTGTGGCTAGGAGCCAGCCCACGGGGGGATCGCCTGGCCCAGGTGTTCCAAGAGCGGGTACACATCGACGCCATTGTGCCCCTGATGCGCTCTGTTCTGCAGGTGTACAAACAGGAGCGTTACCCCCAAGAAGCCTTTGGGGATTACTGCCACCGAGTGGGGATCCCTTACCTCCAGGCTCAGGTGCAAGCTCTCCCCCAGGAGGTTACCAAGGTTTAACAAAATCACAACTGAGTAAATTACCCGACACTGAGCTTACGCTACAGTGCAGGCTTTATCCCAATCCTCGACTGCAATAGAGCAGCTAAGTTTCGGAATTTCGGGCTGATTTACAACAACAACCCCAAGGAGAGAAATTATTTGAGCAGCGTTTTGATCCGCATCCCCCTCAAACCCGCAATGGCCACACTTAAACACCTTACCATTCCGGTACGATTGACCCTCTTCCGGGGGGATGTGCAAACATTTGTGGCACCTCTGGGACCTGTAGGCGGGGGGAACCCATACCAAAGGCACACCAGCAATAGTGGACTTGTATTCCACAAAAATCCGCAACTGGTCAAACGCCCAGCTATTTGTTCTGCGCCGTTCCGTTCTGCTTCTGCGTTTCTTGTTTAGGCTCTCTCGAATGCCTGTCAAGTTCTCAAAAGCAAGGGCGGCTCCGATGTTTCTAGCATCGTCAACCAATCCCCTGCTGATGTTGTGGTTCAACCAAGTAGCGTATCTCCCTGTTAGATCAAGGTTCCACTTGAAAGCGGCAATGGCCGGAGTTTGTCAGGAGTCTCTTGGGGAATGCTTATTTAGGTTAAGTAAAACTTATAACCTAAACAAGCCTCAACTTGACCCAGCTTCGCTGAACTAGGGTAGGTTTTCTTTTCAACTTTGTATTTTGAGAAGGCGGCAGGGTTTTAGGGAAGAGGTATGTGTACTGCAGAGAAGAGGTCAAGCAGGCCGCAGGCGGGGATGTTCTGGATAAGTTGGTGGAGCAGCTGCAGGCAGGGGATCTGACCTTGATGGAGCGACTGTTTGACCTTCGCTTTCCCTCTGCAGCAGCAAGGACGTCCAACTGCCCAACTGATCGCCTGGCTGAGCAGTTCAAGCCAAATCTGGAGGCCTGGCAAGAAAAGGGCTCCGTCCCGCTCACACGTATGCTTCCACAGGTAGAACCGGAGCTTCCCCCCACCCTGCTTGGGGGTCGTTCTTTGGGGGACTACCCTAGCCCGCTGCAACAGTGGCTGTTGAATCAGAATCAGACTCAACCGCAAGATGAGCAGGTGCGTCTGAAAGCACAAATTCAGCAGGCGCTAGCAGGGTTAAACGACAGACAACTCAAGCAAGTTCATGAACTCATCCAACACTTGGATAGGTCGGCAGAATGCTGACTGTGATGTTGGTTCAGCCCAGTTTAGTCCTGCTGGTGAGAGAACTGGTAGGCTCCGATAAAACTCAGGATCACTGCCAATGTTGCCAGCACTACAACTGTGTACCAAGGAAACTGAGAAAGAGGTTGATAGGCCGCCGCTCGCATGCCCACGCTGGCGTAGGAAAGAGGCAAACAATAAACCAAGACCTGCATAAAACCGGGTAGCTGGCCGGGATCAAAAAAGGTGGCCCCCAAAAAGGACATCGGGGTAATCAAGAAGTTGGTGAGCACCCCAACACTTTCCAGGCTGGGTACCCTTAACCCGGCAATCACGCCAATTCCGGCAAAAACCGCACAGTTTAAGAGCAAAATCAGAAGTGCCAAGGGATTGAGCAATCCCCAGGCCCCTGTGCCCAGCACCCCAATGGCCAAGACTCCCAGAGCGGTAATCAGGCCGCGGGCAATCCCCGCCATTACCTTACCCAGGTGCAAGGAGAGGGGATGAACCGGCAGCAGCAGCAACTCCTCAAAGCTCTTGGTAAACAAACGTGCCCCACAAATGGAAAAGGTTGTGCCGGCAAAGCTAATGGTCATGGCCGATAAAGCCACCATCCCTGGCAAGATAAAGCGCAGATAGGAACCTGACCCGCTCGCTCCTGCCACCGAGGCTAACCCGTTTGCCCCCAGGGATCCGCCTAGGCCAACACCAAAGGCAACGATATAAATCAAAGGTGCCACCAGGCCGGAGGCCAGTACCTGCCAGACTCGCCCGCGCAGCTCCAACCAATCTCGCCAAAAGATGGTCAAACTATCCGCCCAAATTTGCCGATAGCTCCATGCAGTCACAACCAAGCTCCCAAACCACTAGCCAATGCCTAAGCCAAGCAACTGTTAAGAATTATCACACAAGCCTGAGAGAAGAGGGGACAGGGTACACCTCCTGCTGAGGGGGATCCTGCTCCTCTAGCAGCAAAGGTACTCGTTCGGCTATTTCCAGGCCAAAACCCTGCAAACCACTGATGTGACGGGAGGTATTGGTAATCAGGCGCATCTTGCGTACCCCTACGTCGCGTAAAACTTGCGCTCCAATCCCGTAATCTCGCAAATCCATGACAGGAGGGCTGACCGCTTCACTCGTACTGGGGTTAACGGCTCTGGCCAACCCGAGATCCTGCAAAGCATAGCTTTTGATCTGCTCAATAAGGCCGATTCCCTGCTGGCGCAGATAAACCAGTACCCCCTTGCCTTGATGGTTGATCATCTTCAGGGCTGCTGTTAGCTGGCGGCGACAATCACAACGCAGGGATCCCAGGGCATCTCCCAGAGGACATTCCACATGCACCCGCACCAACACAGGTTCTGTGGCGAACTGGGCTGGATCCCCTTTAACAAGAGCCAAATGCTCCAAGTGATTCAGGGTATCTCGGTAGCCGATCACCTGAAACTGACCGAATTCTGTAGGGAGAGTAGCCGCAGCTTCTCGATGCACCAACTGCTCATTGTGCAGACGATATTCGATCAGATGGGCAATGGTGATGATCTTGAGGTTGTGCTGACGAGCGTAGTCGATCAACTGGGGCAATCGTGCCATTGATCCATCTGGGTTTTGGATTTCACAGATCACCCCTGCTGGGTACAATCCCGCCAAAATGGCTAGATCCACCGCTGCTTCTGTGTGCCCGGCCCGCTTTAGTACTCCTCCTTCCCGCGCCCGTAAAGGAAAGACATGCCCCGGTCGGCGCAGATCCTGCGGTCGGGTGTTGGGATGGATGGCCGCTTGAATGGTGCGGGAGCGGTCGGCAGCAGAGATCCCTGTGGATACCCCTGCTTCTGGCCCGGCGTCAATGCTAACGGTAAAGGCGGTTTGGTTGCCATCGGTGTTTTGCCCCACCATCAGAGGGATATCCAGCTCATCCAAGCGGGATCCCTGCATGGCCAGACAAATTAACCCGCGCGCATGGGTGGCCATGAAGTTAATCACCTGAGGGGTGGCAAATTGGGCCGCACAGATTAAGTCCCCCTCATTTTCTCGATTTTCGTCATCCACCACAATGATCATTCGACCGGATCGAAGATCTTCGAGGGCCTCAGGAATCGAGTGAAAGATCAGGTCTGGTTTTACTTGGGAAATGGCACTCATGCAAACAACACAGAATTGGCCCAGTCAGCTTCAGGCAGTGGATCCATGCTAGAGCAAACCGATCGGCGGTCAGGATTGAGCATCCAGAATCCTAGCGTAGAAAAATGGGGGCACTTCGGTATACTGGGCTGTACCTGCATGGATGCGATTTTGACCTGCCATTAACGGGTGGGGCTCGGCAGGGACTGGTTCCTGGCAATAGGCAAAGATCACCGCAACTGCGCTACCGTTACCCCTGTGCCCCCATCCTGAGCCTCAGCGGCCGCAAAACCCTCCACCCGTGGATGCTGCCGCAAATAGGCTTGTACACCGGCGCGTAGACGACCTGTACCATGGCCGTGAATGATCCAGACCGGGCCAGGTGGGGCTTGGGCAAAATGTTGCTCTAGGAGTACCTCTGCGTCAGCAATGGTCTTTCCCCGCAGATCAAGGGTATTTTGGCTGGTGCGAATATTCAGAGGGGCAGAGGAAGCTGGAGGGGGTGAGGGTAGCCCCTTGGGGCGTTGCCGCTGCTTGGCCTGATGTTCATCAATGGGATCCAATTGACCCCGCGGTACCGTAAATTTGAGAATGCCGCTGCGCACCACAAATACATCCTCTGCAGCGGCGATCACTTCTCCGGTTTGGCCTAGCCCCCGCAAGCGCACCCGATCCCCAATTTCCGGTACAAATTCGGTTTCTACCGGCGCAGGAGGAGGGGAGTAGCGTTCCCGGATTTCCTCTAGCCGGGCAGTAACTTGCTGGGGGGCATCCCCTTGTTTCAGCTTGCGGATGGCGGCAGCCACTTCCTCACGGGCGGCAGCCAAAAGGGTTTGCAGCTCCTGGGTTTGCTTTTGCTTCAGCTGGGCCTCTCGTTCCGCCATTTGGCGGCTGCGCTGCTGCATCTGCCGTTGCAGGGCTTCTAGCTCCCGGTGCAGGGATCCCACAAGAGCAGCGCGAGCTTCCAACTCCGCCCGTTGTTCTTCTAGCCCTGCAATCACCACATCCACCTGGCTTTCCCCCTGCAACCGTTGCTTGGCCCGTTCTAGAATCTCGGGATCCAAGTGCAGCCGTTGAGCAATAGTTAAAGCATTGGAGCGGCCGGGGATCCCCCACAGGAGGCGATAGGTGGGGGCCAGCGTTGCCTCATCAAACTCCACCGAGGCATTTTCAAAGCTGGGGTGCTGATATTTAAGGGCCTTCAGCTCCCCGTAGTGGGTGGTAGCTAGGGTGAGGAGCGCTTTTTCGGAGAGATATTCCAGCAAACCGGCAGCCAAGGCTGCCCCCTCTGTGGGATCCGTGCCGGCCCCGACTTCATCCAGGAGAATGAGAGCAGATTCTGAAGTGGACTGAATCGCCTGCACAATGCGGCTGATGCGGCGGATATGCCCGGAAAAGGTGGAGAGATTCTGTTGCAGAGATTGTTCATCCCCGATATCGGCATACACTCCGTCGAACCAGGGCAGTTGCGGCGGATCCTGAGCCGGCAAAAAGATCCCTGCCTTAGCCATGAGGGTAAGCAGGCCCAAGGTTTTTAGGGCAACGGTTTTGCCGCCTGTGTTGGGGCCAGTGATGACAACGGTGCGAATCTGTTCAGACAGGGTGAAGTCAATGGGGACCACCCGCACCCGCGCCTCCTCTCCTTGGGAGCGGGCCTGCCAAAGCAGCAATGGATGCCTCACCTGGCGCAATCGCAACCCTGCCGAGACAAACTGTGGACGATTGCCCTCAAGCCAGAGGCTGTAGCGACCCCGGGCTAATGCCACTTCTAACCCCAGCATTAACGCCTGTAGCTGCTCCAAATCGGGGGCAACGGATCCCACCTGTGCCGAAAGAGCCGCCAAAATCCGTTCCTCTTCCGCCTCAACCTGGGCTTGCGTCTGTCGCCAGCGATTGCCCCATTCCACAACGGCGTAGGGTTCAACGTAAAGGGTGGCACCACTGGCGGAGCTGTCGTGGACAATACCGCGGATGACATCCCGGTGGCTGGCTTTCACCATCAAGACAAATCGCCCCTGCCGCTGGCTAATCAGAGTATCCTGCAGCGCCTGTGGGTGTTGACTCATGAGCCGGTGGAGCTGCTCCTGGATTTGGTTGCGTTGCTGCCGTTGCCGGCGGCGCAGCTCGGCCAGGGTAGGGCTAGCACTGTCTCGCACCTCACCCTGCTCTTCCAGGCAGCGAACAATTTCCTGCTCCAACTCCGGATAGGTACGCAGCGGGCTTAGCCAAGCTTGCAAGCGAGGTAGACGGTCATCAGCCTCGATGAGGCGACGGATACGGCGGGCTGTTCTTAGGGTGGTGGCAATTTGAATCAGTTCCTCCCCGGAGAGAATACCCCCCCGTTCTGCCCGTTCTAAGGCCGGCAAAAGATTGTAAATACCCTCCAGAGAGAGTCCTCCCGGCTGGCTCTGCTCCAGACGAATAGCTTCTTCTGTGTGATCCAGCTGTTCGGTGGTGCCATCTCGGCTCAGCCAGGGATCCAGCTCTAAACAGGCACGACGGCCCAAGGGTGTGGTGGCAAAGGTAGCCAGCTGTTGACACAAAAGGGGCCACTCCAACAGCTCTAGGGTTTCCTGCCGCAGGGAGGGATCCGGCCCGGAGACAACAGAGAGAAAAGACAGGGTGGGGACGGTGGGCATTAGCGGCTACGGGAGTGCACTGAGCGCAGCTGCTCGATCTCTTGTAAAAACTGCTTCTGGTGGTTGAGGAAGGCGGTGTGCCACTCGCGGAAGCGGCGTTCTCCATCGCGCACCAGCATTTGTCGGTACTGCTCGGAATTGAGACGGGCTCGAGAAGAAGACAGACTCATGGGCATCTCTAGCACTCTGGATCCATTGTGGCAGGCTCTTGAACCGGATCCATCATCGGTGTTTCGGTGTTGCCGGCTGCCCTAGAGCTATCCTCTCCCG
Source organism: uncultured cyanobacterium (assembly GCA_937944885.1). Classification (GTDB taxonomy): domain Bacteria; phylum Cyanobacteriota; class Cyanobacteriia; order Thermostichales; family Thermostichaceae; genus Thermostichus. The sequence continues at coordinate 92,022 of CALFBB010000003.1, read as the reverse complement.
GCTACTCTGACTCTTCTACCATCAACACATGGGTCGGGATCCCTGCCGGCAAGGCTCTACAACCGGACAAGAAAGCCAGCTCAATCAAGAAAGCGAACCCCCCCACCTCTGCACCCGTTTGGGCCACCAACTGGGCTGTAGCTGCTGCCGTACCACCGGTGGCAATCAGATCATCTACAATCAACACCCGTTCCCCTGGGTGCAAAGCCTGGGCCCGCAGTTGCAGCTGATCTTGGCCGTACTCAAGGCTATAGCTTTGGCTAAGTACCGGCGGGGGTAGCTTACCGGGTTTGCGAACCGGGACAAACCCCAGACCCAAATGACGGGCTAGGGCGGCACCCAGAATAAATCCGCGGGACTCAATACCGACAACATAGTCCAGGGATCCCATACTGGCGGTGCCGGCAGCCAATTGTTCAATAGCCACCCGGAAACCGGTTGGATCCTGCAAAAGGGGGGTCATATCCCGGAAGAGGATCCCCGGTTTGGGAAAATCAGGCACCAAGCGAATTAGGGATCTCAGATCCATCCTTGCTTTGCTCCTCTTGACCAGGCGGTTGCAGCAGAAAGGGCCCTCCCAGCAACCCATCATACCTGCTTGTCATTACGTAGCAGTGGCAGCCGGGATCCCATTTCCGAGTCTGGGTAGGAGATTCTTTATTATAGTTAGCAAGGCTGGGGGCTATGGCTTACCTGGTCGTCCTATTCCTGACCTCGGAGACTTCCCACCATGCGCTATTACATGGCCATTGACTCCAATCCTCTATCCAGTTTGTCGCTTTCTTTGTTTGGGGTGAGCGGCGAATCGGCCTATGTTGATCTGCTGCCAGACAAGCTAATTGTCCGGGCGGGCAGCCTGTTCAAGGAAACCTTCTCCCTCGGTGAATTGGGACAGGGAGAGCGGTTTCCCTGGCCCTGGTACTACGGAGTGGGGATACGCACCGATTTCCAAGGCCTGGTTGGCCCTATCACCAGCACCCAGGGGGTGGTGGCGATTCCACTGCTGGAGGAAAAACCCCTCTTCATTCCTCTGTTAGGGCCGGTGGGACTGCAATTGCCCTGTAAGAAGATCATCTTCAGCCTCAGGGATCCGGATACGTTCTTGACCAACTTTAACTAGGGCCGGCCTGAGGTGAACGGGGTCCCCAAAAATGTGGTTATTGAGTAGCCATCCCCCAAGGATCCTGCCTCCAGTTGTTGCCGATTAAGCAAAACCCCTAGCCCAATGGTTAGGGGATTTTGATGGAGGCTCCCTAAGCAGCTCTATACCTTTTTTGCGGTTTTTTCGGTGCCTGTTGCACAGACGCTAAGTGCTTCCGGGGTGCCGGGGTGCGCCCTTCTCGGCTTGAAACCTCTATGGAGGGGGATCCCTATCCTTTCCGATGGGCAGCAAGGCTATGCTGAATGACATCCTCAACCTGTTCTGCCTGCTATGCGAGATCTGCTGCGCGATATTATCCAGGACTACTCTGGCTTTGTGGAACTTCGTTACCACGACAAGATATTCCGGAGTGTGACCGCTGAGAAGGGGCGCATTGAGCGGGCTGCCATCCGCCGCCGCTCTGGGGTAGGGGTACGAGTCCTTGAAGCCGGAACCTGGGGCTTTGCCTCCACTGGGGATCCCTCACCGAGCGCCATCCGCAGCGCTATTGAGGAGGCCCGTCGGGCTGCCCAGGCCAGTGCCAGTTACCGCAAACACAAGCTGGGATCCCTGCCCAAGGTGCAGTTGGCACAAGGAGAATTTTCAGAGCCAGGTGTGGATGAGGTACTGAACAAGCCCTTAGAAGAAAAAATCCAATTGGCACTAGAAACCGAGGCACACACCCGACAAGCCTCCAGGCAAATCAGCTCCGCCAGTTGCACCTACAACGAAATCTACGAAGAAAAAGCTATTGTGACCAGCGATGGAGCAGATGTTAGCTTTCGCTTGGTACGTCCTGAATTTCGGGTGCAGGCGGTGGCAGGAGCTGGCGGGCAACTGAGCAGTGGCTCGGAATCCATCGGGGTGACAGGGGGGTGGAACTGCCTCTTCCGAGAGGAACCTTGGCAAATGGCAGAAAAAGCCGCTGCCACAGCGGTGGATCTGTTGTCGGCAGGGTATGCGGAAGGGGGCTGGGCAACGGTGATTCTGTCTCCTTCTATTGTCGGGCTACTGGTCCACGAAGCGATTGGCCATACGGTGGAAGCAGATTTTGTCTTATCCGGCTCGGTGGCCGCGGGTAAACTGGGGCAACGGGTGGCCAGTGAGTTGGTGACTTTGCGGGATTCGGGGCATTCTGAGTTTGCGCCAGGAGCTGGTGGTACCCTTCCCGTTGATGACGAAGGGATCCCTACCCAAAATACCACCCTTATTCGCGAGGGGATTTTGGTGAGCTATCTGCACAACCGCGAAACTGCCGCTCACTTTGGGGTGGAACCCACCGGCAATGCCCGCGCTTGGGAATATGCCGATGAACCGCTAATTCGCATGCGTAACACCTACATTGAGCCGGGATCCCAAACCCTAGAGGAGATCATCGCCAGCACCGCCGACGGTTATTTTTTGGATGGAGCTAGGAATGGTCAGGCAGACTCCACCGGCGAATTTATGTTTGGGGTGGAGCGGGCTTACCGCATCCGCCAAGGCAAGCTAGCGGAACTGCTGCGGGGGGTCACGATTACGGGCAATGCGTTTGATGTGCTGCGCTCTGTGGACGCGGTTTCCCGAGACTTTTTGTGGGACTTGGGATCCGGCCATTGCGGCAAAGGACAACCGGCCAAGGTGGATGCCGGCGGCCCCTACATTCGCTGTCGTGCCATTTTGGGTGGGCAACAAAGCTAAGGGGCAGTTTTCTGACATTCTCCCCGTCCTAACAGCCAGCTGCTAGGTAGCACGGGGGTGCTGGCGGTTAAGATTTGAACCCAAAGAGCAAGAAAAAGCCCGCTAGGGGATCCCTGCCGGGTCTATTGTTGTTCCAGGCTCCGCCCTGGGAAGAAGCCTCTATCCTTGAAAAACAACCCAGCGCCTTAGAACCCAACTAGGGGGAACCGCAAGAAAAACCTCTCACGCTTCAAAACCGTTTGCGCCAGAGTCCTTTTGCCATGGAAAACCGCAGAAGATTAACCCAACAACTGCTTAGCTGTATTGACAACATTTTCCACCGTAAAGCCGAACTTTTCCATACACACCGGGCCAGGAGCAGAAGCTCCAAAGCGGTCAATGCCGATGGCCACCCCTGAAAAACCCAAGAACTTGTGCCAACCAAAAGTAGAACCGGCCTCTACAGAAATGCGCTTAGTAACGCTAGGGGGCAATACGGAATCGCGGTAGCTCTGGGGTTGGGCCTCAAACAATTCCACACAGGGCATCGAGACCACCCGCACAGCCTTACCCTCTTCCTTCAGCTGGGCTGCTGCTTTCACCGCCAGCTCCAGCTCTGAACCGGTGGCAATCAGGATCAACTCGGGATTCTCCGCCTCCACCACCACATATCCCCCTTGAGCCACCCCTTCGATGGAGGTGCCTTCCACAGGGTTGACCGCTTGGCGGGTGAAGACCAACACCGAGGGGGTGTGCTTGGCTTCCAAGGCCACTTGGTAAGCTCCCACCGTTTCACGGGCATCTGCCGGACGGATCACATACAGATTGGGGATCGCCCGCAGGGAGGCAAGGGTCTCCACCGGTTGGTGGGTGGGACCATCTTCTCCCAAGGCAACAGAATCATGGGTCATAATGTGCAACACCCGCACCTGCGAAAGAGCCGACAGGCGGATAGCTGCCCGCATGTAGTCGGTAAAAATCAAGAAGGTGGCATCGTAAGGAATCAAACCACCGTGCAACGCCATCCCGTTGGCAATTGCCCCCATACCATGTTCCCGTACCCCAAAGCGGAAGTTACGCCCCTCATAGCAACCGGGCTGGAATTCCGGGATCCCTTTCAAGTAAGTCATGTTGGAGTGGGCTAGGTCTGCGGATCCCCCCAACAACTCCGGTACTACTGCGGCCAAAGCATTCAAGCAAAACTTGGAGAGGTTACGGGTAGATTCTTTACCGGTTTCGGCAATCGGCGCCAGGGCTTCCTTCCAGCCCACAGGTAGTTCTCCAGCCATGATCCGCTTAAATTCAGCAGCCTCGGCGGGATAAGCCTTTTCGTAGGCGGCAAAGCGTTCGTTCCATTCCGCTTCCGCTTTCGCTCCTTTGTCCACCGATTGACGGAAATGGGCCAGCACTTCCTCGGGAATGTAGAACTCCGGCTCCAACGGCCAACCCAGGTTTTCTTTGGTCAGCTTCACCTCTTCCGGCCCTAGGGGTGCCCCATGGACTTCTTCTTTTCCAGCCTTGTTGGGGGATCCGTAGCCGATGGTGGTTTCAACAATGATCAAGGAGGGCTTGTTGGTTACCGCTTTGGCATTTTGGATAGCCTCGGCAATGGCTTTTAGGTCATGGTTACCATCTTCCACCTTCTGCACATGCCAGCCGTAGGCTTCGTAACGCTTACCCACATCCTCAGTGAAAGCAATCTCAGTGTTGCCGTCAATGGAGATGTGGTTGCTGTCGTAGAGCATGATCAACTTGCCCAGTTGCAGGTGGCCGGCCAAGGAAGCCGCTTCTGAGGCCACCCCCTCCATGTTGCAGCCATCCCCCAAGATCACATAGGTGTAGTGATCCACAATCGTGTGGCCGGGCTTATTGAAGCGGGCTGCCAAGTGGGCCTCGGCAATGGCCAACCCCACGGCATTACCCACCCCTTGCCCAAGCGGGCCGGTGGTTACCTCCACGCCAGGGGTTTCAAAGTTTTCCGGGTGGCCGGGGGTTTTGGATCCCCACTGGCGAAATTGCTTCAGATCTTCCAGGGTGACATCAAAGCCATTCAGGTGCAGCAGGGCGTACAGCAACATGCAACCATGCCCCGCCGAGAGCACAAAGCGATCCCGATCCGCCCACTTCGGATTGCGGGGATTGAATTTCATAAATTGCTGCCACAGCACATAGGCCATAGGTGCTGCCCCCATTGGCAGACCAGGGTGACCGGATTTGGCCTTCTGAACAGCATCCACCGCCAAAAAGCGAATCGTATTAATGGAGAGTTGTTCCAGAGAGGAAGGAGCAGCAACAGCCATGTGGGGGAACCCCTATCGCTCGACATTCACTCTTTAGTATGCCGCGTTTTGGGTCTGCTTCCGAGCCGGCCTTGGTAAATCTGTGCCATTGGTGCTCAAATGGATCCTGCTGCGCCAGGGTTGACAAGGTAAGCTGAAGGGTGGGCTTGCTGCTTTTGGCAGCCTCTCGCGTCAGCAGACGGAGTCCCGATATTGGAGTGTTTCCTTGACTGCTTTTTTTTCCGGTAAACCCCCTTGGCTACGGGCCAAAGCTCCTCAACGGGTGGGGTTTGTCAAACAACTGCTGCGGGATTTGCACTTGAACACGGTTTGTGAAGAAGCCTCTTGCCCCAATTTGGGGGAATGCTTTGCCAACCGCACCGCCACCTTTTTGATCATGGGGCCGGCCTGTACCCGCGCCTGCCCCTATTGCGATATCGACTTTACAAAACGCCCGCAACCTTTGGATGCCACTGAGCCGGAACGGGTGGCTGAAGCAGTGGAGCGCTTGGGGTTGCGCCATGCGGTGATTACCTCTGTAAATCGGGATGATCTGCCGGATGGGGGGGCCGATCAGTTTGTGGCTTGTATTTTGGCCATTCGCCGGCGCATGCCTCAGACAACAATTGAGGTGCTGATCCCGGATTTGTGTGGCAACTGGCAGGCCTTGGCGCAGATTTTAGCCGCCCAGCCGACCGTGCTTAACCACAATACAGAAACGGTGCCGCGCCTCTATCGCCGGGTGCGTCCCCAGGGGAACTACGAGCGCTCTCTGGAATTGTTGCAGCTGGCACGAAGCCAGGATCCCAGTCTGTACACCAAGTCCGGGGTGATGCTGGGTTTGGGAGAAACCCCGGCAGAGATAGTGCAGGTGATGCAGGATCTGCGGCAGGTGGGCTGTGACATTCTCACCTTGGGTCAATATCTACAACCCAGTCCCAAGCATTTGCCGGTTGAGCGCTATGTCACCCCGGAGGAGTTTGACCATTGGCGACAGGTGGGGGAAGAGATGGGCTTTTTACAGGTGGTGTCTTCCCCCTTAACCCGCAGTTCCTACCACGCCGAAGCTGTGCAAGACTTAATGCACCGCTCCCCCAAGTCAGGGCCAACGAGAACTCCCTGATGCTATTGTGCACCTTGCACGGCAAGGCCATCTGGGCTTAAAAAGTACCACCGGGCTAAACTGCTGCAGAAATGGTCTGAGGGAGATGGCTATGGAACAGATTCCTCCTCCCGAGCTTGGGGTAGAGGCAGAGGCAATAAATGGTGCAGTTGTCGAGACTGCTGTGGACTCGAGTGGGATCCCGTCATCTGCTCGGCGCCGACCACCTATGTTCCACTGGCCGGTGGCCAAGCCGGAGGAATATGCAGAGCTGATGCTGGGGTTGATGCGGGAGTCTCGCCTTAGCTTGAACTATCTCATGTTGGTCATTGGCTCCTGTGTGATCGCCACCTTGGGGTTAATGGCTAATAGTCCAGCGGTGATCATCGGGGCGATGATTGTGGCCCCTTTGATGCTACCGATTCGCGGCCTGGCCATGGGGGCTTTGGAGGGCAATCTTGTTCTGTTTCGGACTGGGATTCTCTCCATTGCAGTCGGCACAGCCATTGGGGTAGGGGTGTCGTTTCTGCTCGGACGTCTGGTGGGGCTACCCCAGTGGGGCAGTGAAGTGCTGGCCCGCACCCAACCCAACCTGTTGGATTTGGGAGTGGCGTTGGCAGCGGGGGGAATTGGTGCTTTTGCCAGGGTACGCAAGGAGATTTCCGACAGTCTAGCGGGGGTTGCTATTGCGGTAGCCCTGATGCCGCCGGTCTGTGTGATTGGGTTGGGACTGGCTCACGCCGATTGGAGCACCAGCCTGGGGGCCAGCCTGTTGTATGCCACCAACTTGCTGGGGATTGCGCTGGCTTGTATGGTGACCTTCCTAGCCATGGGTTACGCACCCCTGCATAAGGCGCGCTCGGCGTTGTCTTGGATGTTAGGGTTGGTGATGCTGCTGGTGGTGCCGCTGGGGGCCAGTATGACGCGGCTTCTCTACCAAGCCCGATTGGAATCGGCCTTGCGCTCGGCTTTGCTCAACAAAACCATTACCTTCCAACGGGTAACCCTGGTGCGCAGCGACTTTAACTGGGTGGTTTATCCGCCGGAGGTGGTGCTCTCGGTACGGGCTGATGAGCCGATTACCCCTAGGCAGGCTACTCTCTTGGAGGAATTTGTTGAGTCGGAGTTGGGTCGTCCTTTCACTCTCATTTTTCAGGTGGTGCAGGCCCAGGAGGTTCGCCGAGAAACGCCTGCTCCTGTAACCGAAGATAATTCTGGGAGCCTCTCCGACTGGTTCATACGGCTGCCGAAAGGCATTATTCCACCCCATTGACCAACTTTTTCTGGGGGGAGGATGCTGTCTAGGTTGGTGTCTCCTGCAGAAGGTTGGAGCTAACCAAGCCCGACCATGAGACCTCGGCATACCCCGATGAAAAAGTCTAGATCCAGGGTTTCTGGGCTATCGCTCAGCTTGTGGTAGTGGAGGTTACGCAGTTCGGCAGTATCGGTGAGCAGAATCGCTCGATAGCCTTCATCCCAAAAGGGAGTATGGTCGCTGCGACGGGTAGCCGGAACCCTCCCATCCACTCTCGCTGCCCGGCAGACAGCTACTGACAGGGGATCCCTACCTTTTTCATGCTTTGTTGCAGGTGCAGCAAGTCCGGCAGCGTCGGCCAGTTGCCAATCAGCCTGATGGGATCCCCCGGTTGGGGTAAAATCTCTCTAGCCCTAGCGCTGGGAACCCGGCGTGGGATCCGAGCATCTCCAAAGACAGCATCAGGCGTAGGGGTTGCCGCTGCTGTTTGAGAGCTTCCATCGCGTAGCGCAACGAAGTTTCCTGAGTAGGAGTTTATCTGGTTGGGCTAGACTGCTGGGCATGAACTTGCCGGGCCAGCTCCAGCGTGAAATGGGTGTGCTCTCCTACTGTTCCGGCCAACACCTGAAAGGGATCCCCTGGCTCCCCCAGATGATTCAAAACCAGGGCTGCCCCAGAAAAATCCTGATCTTGGGTATAGTCATTTACCGTTACCACGGTTGGGATCCCCGCTTGTTGGGCAGACTGTAAACCATTTTCGGAGTCTTCAAAGGCCAGACAATCCTGGGGGCGCAGGCCCATGTGCGCCAACGTGTAGTGATAAATATCGGGGGCAGGCTTCTTGGCAGGGACGATATCCCCAGCAGCAATCACCTCAAACCAGGACAAGCTCTCCGGCAAGGTGTGCTCCAGTAAGGCGGTTACATTTTCAGGAGTGGTGGTGGTGGCAATGGCCAAGCGGATCCCGGCCCCTCGTGCCTCCTGCAACAGGCGCTTGACCCCGGTGCGCAAAGGGATCCCACCCTGAGCCAGTAAAGCTGTGTAGTGGCGGGTTTTGGCTTGGTGTAACTGAGCAATCAGAGCCGTTAAATCTTCCTCTGGAGGTAGGGTAGGCTGCTCCTTTTCGATGAAGTGGCGGATTCGCTCTTTACCCCCCGTGATCGCCAGCAACCGGCCGTACAGCTCCACCGACCACTGCCAGTCTAGACCCGCTTCTGCAAAGGCGGCGTTAAAGGCAACGCGATGGCCATCTCGCTCTGTATCTGCTAAAGTCCCATCCACATCAAAAATGAAAGCTTGCAGTTGCATCCGTACAGCCTCCCAAAGGGCAACCTCATGCTACCGCAGCCACATCAGTTAAATCCGGCACGCGCCTTGGGTGTGACCTTCAAAATGGTGGAGCGAGAGTTGGTTTGGGGTGTACCCTGGCTTTGAGGTGCTTTAACCGAGGTGCTGCTGGTAGAGGCTTTCTTGGCTTGGCTGCTCTTGGTCTTGCGCTCAGTGCCGGGAGTTGCTCGAGTGGCTTTGGCTTGGATGGGCGGCTCTGACTGGGTTTTGGTCTGGCCGGAGGTAGCCTTGCCGGTTGAGCGTCCTTTGCTGCTCCCCTCTTTCTCTGCGAGTACTTGCAAGGCAAACTCCAGGGTGACTTCTTCTGCGGACATCTCCTTGGGCAAAGAGGCGTTCACCTTACCATGCTTGACATACAACCCATAGGGGCCGTCATGCAAGTTGACCGGCTCGCCATCCTCCGGATGGGATCCCAGTTCTCGCAAGGGTTTGACGGATCCACGCCCGCGCCCTTTTTTGGGTTGGGCCAGCAGCTCCAGTGCCCGCTCCAAGCTGACGGTCAACACATCCTCACCGGCAGGCAGAGAGCGGAAATCCCCATCGCAAACCACATAGGGGCCAAAACGACCAATGCCTGCTTGTATTTTTTTGCCGGACTCTGGGTGCTCGCCAAGGGTACGGGGCAGACTGAGTAGGCCCAACGCCATCTCTGGGGTGACCTGATCTGGCTTTAGCCCCTTGGGAAGGGAGGTGCGCTTCGGCTTTTTGTGATCTTCCGAAACATCCCCCAGTTGTACATAGGGGCCATAGGGTCCCTGCGGCACCACATAAACTGGCTCCTGAGTCTCCGGGTGAAAGGCAATGGGCTTAGGGCCCTCCTGCTTCAGCTTGATCAGCTCCGCCACCTGTTCTTCACTGAGATCAGCAGGAGGAATATCCTCCGGCAGGTTGGCCCGTACCTCTCCATTGCCATTTTCCACCGCTACATAAGGCCCATAAGGACCAATGCCGATTTTGACCGGCAAATTCTCCAAATGGATGGAGCGAGCTAAGCTAGAGTCAATTTCTGATTCACGGGCTTTGACCTGTCCCTCTAGGCCCTGTTCCCCCAAGAAAAAATGGCGCAAATAGGGCAGCCATTCCGCCTGACCCGAGGCAATGTCATCTAAGGTTTGCTCCATCTTGGCCGTAAAACGAGTATCCACCAGATCAGGGAAGTATTTTTCCAGTAGCTCCGTAACGGCAAAGGCAGTGTAAGTAGGCACCAAAGCATTGCCCATCGGCTTGACGTAGCCACGACTGACAATGGTGTTGAGAATAGTGGCATAGGTGCTGGGGCGGCCAATCCCTTCGCTTTCCAACACCTTGACCAGAGAGGCTTCCGTGAACCGGGCCGGAGGCTGGGTTTCATGCCCAACTGCTTCTAGCTGCCGACATTCGGGATGATCCCCTTGGCGCAACAGGGGCAAGTGCACTTCTCGATCCTCAAGGGCAGCCTCGGGGTCGTCGGATCCCTCCACGTAGGCGCGGAAAAAACCCGGAAAATCAATGCGCTTGCCGCCGGCCCGAAACACGGCATCTTCTACTGCAATCAAAACGGTAATATGGGTTTGCCGCGCTTCTGCCATTTGGCTGGCAATGGTGCGCTTCCAGATCAGGTCGTAGAGGGCCAATTCCTGTCCCGAAAGAGGGGTTTGGTTGGGCAGACGAAATTCGGACCCGGCAGGGCGAATGGCTTCGTGGGCCTCCTGAGCCCCCTTGGCTTTGGTGGTGTACTGGCGCGGCTCAGGACTGAGGTATTCCTTGCCATACATGGATTCTACGCAGGCACGGGCAGCCCGGATTGCCTGTTCCGAAAGATGTACGGAATCAGTGCGCATGTAGGTGATGTAGCCCTCTTCGTAGAGCTTTTGGGCAATGCGCATCGTCTGTTGCGCCGACAGGTGCAGCTTGCGGTTAGCCTCCTGCTGCAGTGTAGAGGTGGTAAAGGGGGGGGCAGGTTTGCGGTTGGAGGGGCGCTCTTCAACGGAGCTAACGGTCCAGGTTTTGCCCAAAAGGCGAGCTCCCAGGGCTTCTGCTTGCGCTCGATCCAGCAGCACTACATCCCGCCCAACGGCAATTTGGCCGGTGTTCTCGTCGAAATCCTGGCCGGTTGCCAAACGTTTGCCTGCTAGGTTCACCAGCTCTGCTACAAAGGCGGTTTGGTTGTGCAACAATTCCGCCTTTAGATCCCAGTAGGACCCCTTTTTGAAGGCTCGCCGTTGCCGCTCCCGATCCACCAACAGCTTGACTGCCACCGACTGAACCCGCCCTGCCGACAGTTTGGGGGCAATTTTTTTCCACAGCAGCGGCGAGAGGGTATAGCCCACCAGGCGATCCAAAATACGACGGGTTTCTTGCGCCCGTACCAGTTGCTCATTCACCTCCCGGCAGTTTTGCAGTGCCTCTTGAATTGCCTCGCGGGTGATCTCGTGGAAGACCATGCGGCGGGTGGGGACTTTCGGCTTTAGGACCTGTTGTAGGTGCCAGCTGATGCTCTCCCCTTCCCGGTCTTCGTCGGTGGCCAAGATCAGCTCATCGGCTTTTTTCAGGGCATCCTTGAGCTCTTTAACAACTTTCTTTTTGTCTTTGGGGATCACGTAGAGGGGTTCAAAATCTGCCCGCACGTTCACCCCGAGACGGCTCCAGTCTTCCCCCTTCACCTCCTCCGGAATTTCGGCTGCTGAATCGGGCAGATCCCGCACATGCCCCATAGAGGCCTGTACCTCATAGCCGGCGGGCAAAAAGCCCCGGATGGTACGGGCTTTGGTGGGGGATTCGACAATGACAAGCTTGGACATGATGATGTTGGGAATAATCGACTCAGCCTACTTTGGTCCCCAGCTTGGGGATCCGACTTGGTACAGTCAAGAGAGAATGGGTTACTTTTCTGGAGCGTAGCAAGTCTATTTGCACTTGACTAGCGGTTCTGGGCGAGCGACTGCAGAAGTTCACCCTCATCCGAGCCCCTCCCCAGCTTTCACAAGATCATCAAGATCTCATGAAGATCATGAAACTGCACCATTTTTCTATTCGCACTGCTGATATTTTCCGCTCCATTGCCTTTTATGAGGGGCTAGGGTTTGTCGTGGAGCAACGCTTTACTACCGGCATGACCCTTGCCTGCTGGATGGTGGGGCCATGGGGTCGCCTGGAGTTGATGCAGGTACTAGAGCCTCACCCCGCCCCGGATCCCTTCGCCGATCCCCATTACGTAGGCTATTACCACCCCGCTATCGAAGTTGGCCCTGAGTGGGGATCCCTGTCTGCTTATCTGGAGGATTTACAAGTCCGAATGCCTGTTCCCCTTTTGCTGCCCCCCCAGTCCCAGCAGATTGGTAGCCAAATTTACACCGTTGCTTTCATTGCCGATCCGGATGGTCTGCCGATTGAGTTGCTTTACCTCTCCCCGGAGACAAGGCCAAGTTGAGCGGTTACCCAACCTAGGGCTCCGGCAAAGAATCGGAAGAGCCATCCAGTGCCTGGCTAGGGTTTGAAAAGAAGTCTGCCCTTAGAGCTAAGCTGGTAAAGCCCCAGCGGCCAGTCTTTTGCGAACTTGATAACAGGTAACTCATGAAGGCTCAACTTCCGGTTACGATCTTGACAGGATTTTTGGGAAGTGGCAAAACCACCTTGCTCAGACGCATTTTGCAAGAGGAGCACGGCCTGCGCATCGGTGTGATCCTGAATGAGTTTGGGGAGATTTCCATCGATAGCGAGCTGGTCAATATGCCGGAAGCAGGGCTGATGCAACTGAGCAATGGTTGTCTCTGCTGCACGGTACGAGACGACTTTGAACAGGCAGCTCGAGAACTGCTGAAGTGCAGCCAAGAGTTGGATTATTTGGTGGTGGAAACCAGTGGGGTAGCGGATCCCAGACAGGTGACTGAGCTGTTTGTGCAGAGGGTTTTTCACAACGACCTACGCCTGGATGGGGTGGTAACCCTGGTGGATGGCCCGGAATACTGGCATAATTTTCAACGCTCCCAAACAGCAGCCCATCAAATTAGCAGTGCCGATATTGTGTTGCTGAACAAGGTGGATTTGATTACAGAAGCAGAGCGGGCTCGGATTGTGTCGGATCTGCGTCGCTACAATTCGGATGCTCCTTGCCTGTTCACCGCCTATGCCCAGGTGCCCTTGGCCCGCATTTTGGATGTCCATGCTTTTCGGCCGGAGCTATGGGATCCCCAGACAGAGCCAGAAAACCATCCCCATGGCCACGATCAAGCTTCTGGAGCGGAGAGGCCAACCCCTGAGCACCAGCACAGCCATCATTGGGAAGAAGATGGGATCCAATCGGTGAGTTTTCAATTGGAGCAGCCCTTGGATTTGGCCAGGTTTCAGGATTGGTTGCAAGATTTGCCGGATACAATCTTCCGCGCCAAAGGGGTGCTATCAGTTATGGATGAGCCGCAACGGGTGATTTTTCATCAGGTGGGCTCTCGCCAGACCCTGTTTCTGGAGCGAGACTGGGATCCCCATGAACGCCGCTCATCCAAAATTGTTTTGATTGGCAAGGACTTACAACGGGAACCTTTGTTGGTGGGTCTAAAGCAAGCTTGTACGGCAGCAGCTATCCTCTGAAAGTGCCTACTTTTGAGATGCTTTCTACCTCTAACTCTAAAAATTGAATTCATCAGGTTTATCCGCAAAATCCTATGGCGCGCAGCAAACTTTCAGAACAAGAACAGCAGCAAATTGTCAGCACCTACCGGGGGTCGTCGGCCACCGCCGTGGAATTGGCAGAGCAATTTCAGGTGAGCGTCAGTACTATTTCTCGGATACTCAAAGAAAATATTGAAGCCGATGAGTATCAACAGCTGGTGAATTGCAAGCGCTCTGCCGCCCGTCGCAAGGAGACTGAAGCAGAGGTAGCTCCCCTCTTGGCGTCAGAAAAGGTCTTCGATACTCCTGCTGTAGAGGCCACATCTACTGCTAGCCGAACCCGTCGCCGTTCCTCTAGCCTCGGGGATCCGCAAGTCAATCAACAGGTACTGCCCCTGAGCTCAGAACCCGAACCCACTTCTGCCCTGGCAAGGGGTATTCCCATCGCTTATGCAGATCCAGCACCAACCGCAGAACCAGAACTGGATGCAGAAGAGGAAGTGATGGAAGCAGCCGTCAGGGATGCAGAGCTGCCCCCCGAGGCATTGCAGCCGCAGGCACTGGAGTTGGCGGCTGAGCTGGAGGAGGAGCTAGAGGACGAAGACGACGAAGACGACGAGGACGAAGACGACGAAGATGGCGATCTTGAAGAGGATTTGGAGGAGGATGAGGAAGACGCAAATGATTTTCTAGAAAATGACCCTGAGGCGGAAAGCTTAGCTGAGCCGGGCTACCAACTCCAGGTATTGCCCCTGGAGGATCTCATCCCGCCCACAACCTGTTATGCCGTGGTTGACCGCTACCAAGAGCTGGCCACCCGCCCCTTGAAGGAGTTTTTTAACTTTGGATCCCTCCCAGAAGGAATGGATGGTGCCAATACCCTGCCCATCTTTGATAACCACAGAGTGGCCCGCCGCTTTTCGGAGATGAGCCGCCGCGGTAGCAACACCTATCCGCCCTACCGAGTGATTCAGTTTCCTGGGCATATGTTGGAAGCAGTGCGTACCCAGCTACAGAACAAAGGGATCACTCACCTGTTGGTAGATGGACAAATTTATGCCCTTTGAGCTTGTCTGAACCCCAACAGAAGGCTCCCCCTCTTTGGATTGAGTAGGGATCCCTCTAGGCTATCTACCTAAGCCCTATTCAAGGGATCAATCCACCGCTGCAGCAGCATACTCCAGCTCTTCTTGCGGCAATTCTGTCGCGATCTCTTCTGATTGCCCCTGCTTAGCTGCCAGCACTTGCTCACGATACTTGGCCGCCATCTCCTCGGCGCCAGCGTAAACCAGTTGCGGATCCCGGGTCATATCGCCGGGGTTAGCCTCCAACTGCTTGGTGGAAAGGGAGATCCGACCCCGTTCAGCATCCAGGTCAATGATCATCACCTTAACTTCATCATTGACATTAAAGACGCTGTGGGGTGTATCAATGTGGTCGTGGGAGATCTCAGAGATATGCAACAGGCCAGAAACACCCCCAATATCGATGAAGGCACCGTAGGGTTTGATGCCGCGCACAGTGCCGACCACCACTTCTCCAACTTCCAGCTTGTTCATCTTCCGCTCCACCAGAGCACGCCGGTGGCTCAATACCAGACGGTTGCGGTCTTCGTCCACTTCCAGAAACTTGAGGGGCAACTCTTCCCCAACCAGCTCCTCCTTTGGCTTACGAGTGCTGATGTGGGATCCGGGAATAAAGCCCCGCAGACCTTCGATGCGCACCAGAGCACCGCCCCGGTTGGTAGCAAAAATGGTTGAGCGCACGGTAGCATCTTCTTTCTGCAGCTGCCGCACCCGTTCCCAAGCCCGCATATACTCAATGCGGCGAATGGAGAGGGTCAGCTGACCTTCTTCGTTCTCCTCGGTGAGGATAAAAAACTCGCGGGTCTCTCCCGGCTGTAGCACCTCTTCTGGGTTCTCCAGCCGGCTAATGGACATTTCCTGTAACGGCAGGAAAGCAGCAGTTTTAGCGCCAATATCAATCAAAGCACCGCGTGGCTCCAATGAGAACACCGTACCTGCCACGATTTCCCCAGGGCTGAAATGATAATCGTACTTGTCTAGCAAAGCAGCAAAGTCTTCGGTGGTGAAACCTACATCAGCAGTGGCGGTGAATCGACTCATAGTGGTGCAGCAGCAGGCCGGTTGGCGCGGATAAAGGGCAAAGAACAAAAAACAAGTGAACAAACACGGAGCCCCCAGCAAGAGCATGCTCTCGCTACCCCCGCAATAGGGGAATGGAGCGGGAAACACTATACTAACTTAGAGCTGGGCTGTTTGTGGCAGATTTCCCTCAGATCCTGCCAAGCTAGATCAGGATTTGGGAGAGCAACGGTTGCAATTTATCGATCAAGTAGAGATTGAGGTGCAAGCAGGGGATGGTGGAGATGGCATTGTTGCCTTCCGCCGAGAGAAGTATGTGCCTGCCGGCGGTCCTTCTGGGGGTAATGGTGGACGGGGGGGCTCTGTAATTTTGGTGGCGGATCCCAATCTGCAAACCCTGCTGGATTTTCGCTTTCAGCCTGTGATCAAAGCTGAGCATGGAGCTAAGGGGGGGCCCAACAATCGGACCGGAGCTAGTGGTGCCGATCGACGGGTGCGGGTGCCCTGCGGCACGGTGGTTTGGCATGCTCAAACTGGAGCCATGCTGGGGGATCTTACCCAAGCAGGGGATCAACTGCTGGTGGCGCAAGGGGGGAAAGGGGGCTTAGGCAACGCCCACTTTTTGAGCAACCGCAATCGCGCCCCCCACCAGTTCACCAAGGGCCAGCCGGGAGAGCAGGTGCGGCTACGGTTGGAGCTGAAACTGATTGCTGAAGTGGGCATTGTTGGCCTACCCAATGCGGGCAAGTCCACCCTGATTTCGGTGATCTCTTCTGCTCGACCGAAAATTGCCGATTACCCCTTTACGACGCTGCAACCCAATCTGGGGGTGGTACCCCATCCGCTTGGGGATGGGGTGGTGTTTGCCGATATTCCAGGGCTGATCGAGGGTGCCCATCTGGGGATAGGGCTGGGACATGAGTTTTTGCGGCATGTAGAGCGCACACGGGTGTTGATTCACTTGGTGGATGGTACGGCAGCGGATCCTGTGCGGGCTTACCAGACGATTCAACAGGAGCTGCAGGCCTACGGCCATGGCCTTCTGGAGAAACCCCAGATCCTGGCTTTGAACAAAATCGATGCCCTGACACCTGAGCAGGTTGCTGAACACTGCCAAAGGTTATCTGCTGCCGCCGGTGCTTCGGTGTTGGCCATTTCCGCTATTGCTAAGCAGGGGTTGGATCCCTTGCTACAGCGGGTATGGGAACAATTAAGCTGGGAGAGGCGGCCTTCAGTGGAGTTTGACCTGCTTTCAGGAAAATCTGGACACTGAGCCGGTTCTGGCACAAAGCAAACTTAGAATAGGCCTGTGCTTTCCCAAGATCCAGAAACCCTATGTACATCTCGGAGGAGAACCTGCCACCCGATTTGCGTCAAATCATGTTGGCGATTAAGCAGGCGGCTCAAGTGAGGGCAGGATCCTGTGTAGATCTGTTGATGCTCCTGAGGCTATTGGAGGAAATGCACCGGCTGATCTTGGATGGCACCTTTCGGGAGTCACTACCCAATACCCGTCAAGCCCTTTATCGGGTGCTCCAGGACTTGGAGGAGGCAGGAGACTGGCCTTATTTACCTCGGCTGCATATTCAAGCCCTAATGCAGCAACTGCAGGAGATGCCAGAGCTTCAGGGATCCACTCTATTGGTACCGCCCACACCCCGATCTGCGGATCCCTTTGGAGGAGAAGCCTCTAACTCGTGCACCTAACTTCAGAAACAGGAGCTCCGCGCTCTCGGATGTAAGGGAGCCTCCGCAGAAAAGCAAGTCCAGCAGAGGATATGTTCTGGAATGCAGCTACGCCCCTAGCCCCGACTATCTCCTGCGGACCCAAGCTCTCCAGGTCGCAAGCTGTAACTGCAGGTGCTGAGCACAGAAGCAGTGCCCCCTTTAGGCGTTTGGGGTCAGCTACAAGGTAAAGTCTGAGGGCAGACTGTAGGTGGAAAGAAGAGGTGGATGGATGGCAATGGAGGGCAATGGAGGGAAAACCCTGGCCGCAAAGGGGCTATCGGTCATCACTTTGCCCCTCCTAGGACCATCCTCAATCCGGTACAGCTAAAGCCGCCTCAATCCGCTCCTTCAGGGTAGCAACGACTGCCTCAACCGGAATCTCTATGGCCTGGCCGGTAGCCCGTTCGGTGAGTTCTACCTTGCCCTGCTTCAGGCTGCGGCCAGTGGTAATGCGGTAGGGGATCCCGATTAGATCGGCATCTTTGAATTTCACGCCGGCTCGTTCATCCCGGTCATCCCAGAGGGTTTCGATACCAGCGGTGGTTAACTCTTGCACCAGTTGCTCCGCCACAGTCATCTGTTGTTCATCTGAGACATTGGGCACCACCACTACCACGTGATAAGGGGCAATGGCTACCGGCCAAATAATGCCGTTGGCATCGTGAAACTGTTCGACGGCAGCCTGGGCCAAGCGGGACACGCCAATGCCGTAACAGCCCATCCACAGGGGCTGCTCAGTTCCCTGTTCGTCGGTGAAGGTAGCCTGCAGGGGCCGCGAAAACTTTAAGCCCAACTGGAAAATGTGCCCGATTTCGATCCCACGGGTGGTTTCCAGGATTTGTTCCGGGTTCAGGAGAGATCGATCCCCCGCTCGGGCTTTGCGCACATCCACCACCTCCGGCAGCGGATACTGTTCTCCCCAGTTCACCCCTGCTACATGCTTGCCAATTTCGTTAGCCCCGGTTACAAAGTTTTTCATCAGGGCCGCTGTTTGATCCGCCAAGCGCAAAATTTGGGGGGCTAGGTTCTTCCGGGTTTTGCCCAAGCAACGATCCGACAAGTCGGGAGCAATATAACCCACTGGAATCGGATCCCCCTGCCAACGGGTTTGCATCTCCGCATCCACCAGGGCAAGGGTAAGTAGCTTATTGGCTTGGTAACGTTCCGCCAAGCGACTGAGGTGGTTGGCCAGTTTCACCTCATTCACCTCTTGGTCCGCTCGAATGCTGAGGAGAACCACCACCTGCATGCCGTTGTCATAAAGGGCCTGGTAGAGGATGTTTTTAAGAATGAGGGTGGGAGAAATTTTCAGGAAGTTGGCCAGCTTTTCAATGGTTTCGGTGCCAGGAGTATCCAGAACCTGGAAGGATTGATAAGGAGACTCCACCGCCTCCGGAGGGAGGGAAACAGCCTTTTCTACATTGGCTGCATAAGAGCCATCAGGAGTGTAAAGAATCTCATCTTCTCCTGCAGAAGCCAGCACCATAAATTCCTGTGAAGCTGCTGTCGGCCCCCCAATCGCTCCAGCATCGGCATCCACCACGCGAAATCGCAGCCCACAGCGGCGGAGAATGCGGCTGTAGGCACGATACATATCCTGGTAGGTCTGGCGCAGGCTTTCTTCGCTGGCATGAAAGGAATAGGCATCCTTCATGATGAACTCGCGACCGCGCATCAGGCCAAAGCGAGGTCGAATCTCATCTCGGAACTTGGTTTGGATTTGATAGAGGGTTTGGGGTAACTGTCGATAAGAGCGGATCAGATCCCGGGCCAGCAGAGTAATCACTTCTTCATGGGTGGGACCAAGGCCCTGTTCTCGCCCCTGTCGGTCAGTGAGGGCAAACATGATCCCTTCTGCTTGGGTATACACCTCCCAACGACCGGATTCCCGCCAGATCTCTGCTGGCTGCAACTGAGGCATGAGGCATTCCTGTCCACCAATGGCGTTCATCTCTTGCCGGATGATCGCAGAGATTTTCTGCAGTACCCGCCAGAGCAGCGGCAGATAGGTGTAGATTCCTGGGGACAGACGCCGGATGAAACAGCCCCGCAACAGCAGCTTGTGACTGGGCAATTCCGCTTCGACGGGATCCTCCCGCAGCGTTACAAACAACATCTGGCTCAGTCGCATCCTTCTCCCCACCTTTAACCTGAAATTTCCACCCTGCTCCGCACAAGAGGGAGTGTCACCCTCTCATTCCGGACATCCCTCTGGTAAGAGGGATCCCCACCGGAACCCGATCCCGCAAATCCATCCCAGCCAATCTAAGCTGGCGCTAGCGTCCGCCGCTTCGAGACCATTTGATACACCTCGATAATGTCCCCCTCCTGCCAGGCTTGGAACTTGTCAATACCAATCCCACATTCAAAGCCTGCCGCCACTTCTCGCACATCATCTTTGAAGCGCTTCAAGGAATCGAGGCGACCCTCATGAATCACCTCTCCCTTGCGGCGGACTCGCACCAAGGCGTTGCGCTGTACCTTGCCAGAGAGCACATAGCTGCCAGCAACCGCACCGCGCCCAATCGGGATGACCATCCGCACTTCCGCTTGGCCCAGAGGTTCTTCCACCTCTTCGGGATCCAGTAGGCCCTCCATTGCTGCTCGCAGATCATCGAGCAGGTTATAGATGATATCGTATTCCCGCACATCCACCCCTTTTTCATCAGCAGCTTGCCGGGATCCAGGCGCCATACTGGTATTGAAACCAATAATGATGGCCTCACTGGCTGCTGCCAAGTCCACATCAGTTTCAGTGATCTCACCGGCAGCGGCCAGCAGAACCCGCAGTTGCACTTCCTCCTGAGGCAAATCCTGCAACGCAGCCTGAATGGCTTCGGCGGATCCTTGCACATCGGTTTTCAGGATCAGGTTCAGCTCCTTGAGTTGGCCCTCTTGAGCCTTGGCGGAAATACTGCCCAAACTGACGCGGCGGGAGAGAAGCGCCTGTTGCAGCCGGGTTTGCCGCAGAGCCTCAGCCCGTTCTTGAGCAATGCGGCGAGCTTCTTTCTCATCTGGGTAGACCTGAAATTCATCCCCAGCTGCCGGCACTTCATCCAAACCGAGTAGCTGCACAGCAGAGGAGGGCCCCGCCTCCTGCAGACGGTTGCCCCGATCATCCATCATCGCTTTGACACGGCCCAAAACAGCTCCTGCCACCAAAGCATCCCCAACTCGCAGGGTGCCATTTTGCACCAGCAAGGTGGCCACTGGGCCACGGGCCTTATCCAGGTGAGCTTCGATGACGGTACCGCGGGCCGGACGATTGGGGTTGGCCTGCAGCTCTGCTACGTCCGCCACCAGCAGGATCATCTCCAAGAGGCTATCGAGATTGAGACGAGCCAGGGCACTGACTTCCACCATCGGCGTATCCCCACCCCACTCTTCCGGCAACAGGCCATGTTCGGAAAGCTGCTGCTTGATGCGATCCGGTTGGCTGTCCGGTTTGTCAATTTTGTTGATGGCAACAATGATCGGTACCTGAGCAGCCCGCGCATGGCTAATTGCCTCCAAGGTCTGGGGTTGTACCCCATCGTCGGCAGCTACCACCAAAACGGCGATGTCGGTGACACGGGTGCCACGTGCCCGCATGGCGGTGAAGGCTTGGTGACCAGGGGTGTCGAGGAAAACCACACGGCGCTTTTCTCCTTCAAAATCCACATCAACGTGGTAAGCACCGATGCGCTGCGTGATCCCACCCGCTTCTCCACGGGCAACATTGGTATCGCGGATGGCATCCAGCAAGGTGGTTTTGCCATGATCGACATGGCCCATGATGGTAACCACAGGAGGACGGGAGACCAGATGGTCGATATCCTCCATGTCCAGCATTTCTGTTTTTTTGGCTTTGGACTCCACCTGTGGGCGCCGAATCTCATAGCCCAGTTCTGTCGCCACCGACTCAGCAAGCGATTCATCCAACACTTGGTTAATGGTAACCATCACCCCCTTGAAAAAGAGGGTCTTGATAATCTCAGCTTCTGCCACCCGTAGACGACGGGCCAATTCCTGCACCGTTAGGCTGCCATCCAGGAGCAGCACCTTCTCCTCTGGTTCGGCGGCGACATCAGCAACGTTGGCTTCCGCAGGATCAGGTTGTCGCTGAGAACGGGTGGCAGAACGAGGACGAGAGCTGCTAGGAGTGGCAGTAGCCGGTGGCCGATAGGAGGGGGGCTTGGCAGTGGGGCGGGCCAAGGGTTTGAGGGCATTCAGCTCCGCCTGCTTGACTGACGAAAGAATCGCGGTGGGATCTAAATCCAGCGAGTCAGGATCTCCCTCGCCACGTCTACGGTTGCGTTTACGTTTGGTTTGAGCACGAGTGGTACGCCGATTGAGGGCAAGCAGCTCCTCATCCTCCTCCTCGGCAGTTTTGCGCTTCACCTTGGGCACGGCAGGACGCACAGGGGCATCGGCCAATACCGGCTTAGGATGCTCTGCCCGCATTTTTTCCGGCAAGCGAGGAGAATCCTCTAGGTCTGGCAGAGTCACTCTAGCCACAGGACGAGTGGGGGGCCCTACCAACTCCATGCGCCGCTGCGGACGAGGGGTATCGCTAGAACTGTCTTCTTTCGCCACCGGCGAACGGGGTTCTGGGGGGCGACTGCCAGGGCGTACCGGAGCACCCACCAGTTGGGGACGTGAGGGCTGTGCAGGCTGACGCAAAGAAACCGCTTCTTCCTTGCCCCCAGCAGACTGAGGGGGGCGACTAGAGGAGGAGGCTTCCGGAGGGCTGGGACGACTGGATTCGGCTGCTCGTTGTGGAGCTTCAGGACGCTCCATCGGCAGCTCAGATGTTGCCCGTCGAGGGGGAGTGAGCACAGTCGGACGCTTGACCACCGGAGCAGGACTGGGCTCAGGGCTGCTGGTTTTGACAGCAGGCGGTTCAGGACGAACTGGGACAGGGGGATTGGGCTGAGGGGTTGGCTCCGGTTCCGGAATTACCTCAGGCGGACGAGTAGGGGGGCTAGGTTGTCGGCGCGGTGGGCCTATCAATTGGGTGTTGCCGGCAGAGACAGGTTTTTCAGCTTTTTCGGAGGGTATCCGCTCGGGTCGCTGCAGCGAGGGCTTAGTCGCAGGGGAAACACTGGCAGGGGAAGCCTTAGCAGCCGCGGCTTGTTCCTGAGCAGGGGTAGGCCGACGAATGCCAACAATCTGCTGAGGACGCTCGCCACCTCGAGATTCAGAGGTAGGCTCGGAGGGACGGCTCTCAGGTTGTGCTTTCGGTCGGGGGCGAGGCGGTTGCACAATCCGGGCTTGACCCAGTTTGCTGCGCACCTGCTCGGCTTGCTCTAGGGAAATGGTGCTGCTGTGGCTTTTGAAAGGGATCCCCAATTGCTCACAAACTTCTAGAACCTCCCGGTTTTCACGCCCCATCTCACGGGCAATATCGTAAAGTCGAACTTTATCGGTCATTCGTCTGCTAGCCTCTGCTCCTCTTTCCTCGTCGGTTTCAGTATCCAAATCCAGAAAATCAAAATTAGTAGCGGGTGAGCCTTGTGAACTTGCAGGTTCTTCCTCGGGCCTGCCAAGAACAGCTGGATCAGCCTCCAGGGAGCTGGACTGGAAGGAAACCAGATCGAAAGCTGCTCTGGAAACATCCACCACAGAGTGGGACAACCGCGGAAATGAACAGGTGTTCAGGGCGCTAGTCTAGAATAACCTCTCTGTGACCTGAACAGGCTTACCTTAGATCATCCAGACGGATCCCCATTCTGGCAGATGAAAGCCTTCCGACACTAACCTTACCGGTATAGCGCAACTGGCGTAGCGCAGGCTTCGTTAAAGAAACTCATTTTTACAGGAGTAAGGTACTTTGATCCGAAGATACACTTCCAGTCTGTTTCCAGTCTAGGATGCTCCACCCCTTGCGTAGCAGAATGGCAGGACTTGCTGTGCTGGTTTCACGTTCCACAAGACCTGGGTGGGTGTAACCATCCATAGCATACGCTGCCACCTTTACTTCTTCACTCTCAACGGGGCTCAAGTCCCCATTCTTCCCTTGACCTGGTCGTTCGCGTGGCAGCATGTAACTCTTTCGCTGAAGTGGAATTAATGGGAACTCAATGAAACCTCCAGGCGTTGGAACAGGTCCTCAGGGACAGGAGCCTTCAGGGCTTTACTTAGCCGTTGCTTGCGTCGGGCTTCCTGTAAACACTCAGGTCGGCGACAAAGATAGGCAGAACGTCCCATGCCTTCCTCCAAAAGAACCTGGTGAGAATCAAATTGCCTTACCAAGCGCCACATCTGAGAGCGGGGAAACAACTGCCGACAGGCCACACAGCGACGTAACGGATCCCTACCCACCACTTTTTTAATCCAATTGAGGTAGACGCGACTGAAGAAACTGGAAGAAGGACTCCACCAAGTGTGGATCCCGCCAGCCTTTTGCCACTTCTTCTCGTAGAATGTCCATCGCTTCTTGCATTGTAAAAGCCCGTTTATAAGGCCGCTCTGAGGTGAGGGCATCGTAAATGTCAAGTACCTGAAAGACTCGAGCTATGAAGGGGATTTCCTCTCCCTTTAACCCATCTGGGTAACCACTGCCATCCCAGCGCTCGTGGTGATGTCGAATCAGAGGCAACACATCTCTCATGGTACGCAGGGGGCGACAAATTTGCTCCCCAATCAGGACATGGGATTTCATGATCTCCCACTCCTCTGGGGTGTGTCTACCTTGCTTACCTAGGATTGCATCCGGCACACCCACTTTACCAATGTCATGTAAATATCCTCCCCAAGCCAATGCTTTGATCATGGGGCGGGGCAACTGTAAAAATTCACCGAAGCTCTTTGCCATTTGCACTAAGCGCTCACAGTGATCCCCTGTGGTGGGATCCCGGCTTTCCACACTACGGGCAATCACGAACAAAACCTGAGCCGCATGATCCAGATCTTCGTTGAGACGTTTCTGGTACACAAGAGAACGCACCCGCGCCAACAATTCCGATTCATCAAAGGGCTTGCTGAGGAAATCATCTGCCCCGGCTTCAATGCCTCGCACCCGGTTTTTGCGATCGCTGGCGGCTGTAATCAACATCACCGGGATCAAGCGGGTCTCTTCGTTGGTTTTAATTCGCCGACAGACCTCAAACCCATCCAACCCCGGCATCATCACATCCAGCAGGATCAAATCTGGCTGGAAGGTTTCCAACATTTGCAGGGCTTGGTTACCGCTTTCAGCCTCACTTACCCGATAGCCAATCCCCTCCAGTAGCTCCCCGAGCAACATGCGACTGTTGCGCTGATCATCAACAATCAAAAGGTGGCTAACATCCGGTGGTTCCAAAGTGGCCGTTTCAGGGCTCCTGATTGTTGCGGACATCTCAGCTTTGGCAAAGGATGTGGGAGTCACAGCAGCAGCTCAACGGGAACACCCCTACCCTAGTGCCCTTGCAGCTCAAAGAACATCCGCTATTACACCGAACTTGCTCAACCTCAAGCCAAGGAGCTTTTCCAGGATTTTGCCTAGGCAACCATCAGTTCTGTAAGGGCCTGATGCAAGGCCTGGACATCCTGAAAGCCTCGCTCCGCCCCAGCCCGGTACAGACGCTCCAGCGGATGAATGCCCCAGCCAACCCCCCAAGCTCCAACTCCGGCGCGACGGGCCATCTCCATGTCATACTCGGTATCGCCGATCAAAACAGTATAGGCAGGAGCAAGGTTGTAGTAGGCCAGGATACGTTCCACAGAATCTGGATGGGGCTTGGGGTGTATCACTTCCGCCGGAGAAACAATCGGCTCGAATAGATCCCTATACCCCCATTGGTCCAGAACAGGCAAGATGGATTCTCGTTGCTTGCTCGAAGCAATGGCCAACGGGATCCGTCCTGCCAAGCTAGCCAGCAGCTCCAGGATGCCGGGAAAGGGTTCACTGTGTTGAGGGCGGATATCCTCATAGTAGCGGCGGTAGATCTCCACCCCCTCCGGGATGCGATGCTGAGCATGCTGCGGTAACAGGACGGACAGTTGTCTTTCGAGCGGAATCCCGATCATCTCCCGCCAGGATTCCACCGCTTCCGGGGGCAAATCCAACGCTGTGACAGTGTGGCGGATCGCTTCTAAAATACCGGGTTCAGAATTGACGAGGGTGCCATCAAAGTCGAAAATTAGGAGCTTGGGTGCCATCTAGAATCCTTAGAATTAAAGAATAGGTTGACATACTCCCCCGCCTACTAGGCAAGCTTTCCGGTTGACGCTCATTCCGAGGAGCGCTTTTGCCTAGGGGAGGTTCCTCCTTCACAGAGTCTTGGCTACCCTGCTAGGGCCTCTCCAGGGACATTTTGAAAATAGTGCACTCCAGCGCGCTTTTGAATCTATTTTGCAGTACCCATACACTGGCAATATCCCTAGGCGCCAGTGGCTAAGGTGCTACGCACTGCTGTCGTGAGGCGTGGAGCGCTGCGATGGCTTTTCAGGTAGGTTGCGAGTGGGGGCACATGCTTGCATTGTTTCTTTTACCCCTTCAGCTAGGTTGCAATTCCAATGACCGGTTTTTTAACTTTGTGAACTGCTTGACTTAACTGGGGTTAGGGAGAGCCTGCTGCTGGGAGTTTACGTAAACCAACTGGGTGGGGTAAGCAAATTCAACGCCCCGTTCCTGGAAGGCTTGCTTCAAAGCAAGGTTGATGCGCTGCTGCACATCCATGTAAAGGTTAAAGTCAGGGCTGAGCACATAGTAGACCACCTCGTAGTTGAGGCTGAAATCTCCGTAGGCAGCGAAGTGGGCCCGATCAAATTGGGCATTGGGATCCGCCTCGATGATCTGTTTGACCAGGCTGGGAATTTCTTGCAGCTTCTCGAAGGGGGTTTCGTAAGTTACCCCAAAGCCAAATACCACCCGTCGCCGTTGCATACGTTTGTAGTTGCGAATCCGGGATCCGGTCATATCCGTATTGGCCATAACGATCTGCTCGCCACTGAGACTGCGCAGGCGCGTGGTTTTGATGCCGATGTATTCTACAGATCCCATGAAGTCGCCCAAAACAATAAAATCCCCAATCTCAAAGGGACGATCCATCAAAATGGAGAAGTAACTGAATAAATCCTGCAAAAACCCTTGAGCAGCTAAGGCAATGGCGATACCGCCAATGCCCAAACTAGCCACCAGCGCCGCCACATCAAAACCCAGGTTCTCAAGCAGAAACAGCAGCCCGATTAGGCAAAACACCATCCGAATCATAGGGGAAAGTAACAGCAAACTTTGCTCGGTGGTGGCATCCCCTTTTTTGCGAGTTAAATAAATACGTAAAGCATATTCCACACTGGCGCTGAGAAGATTAATACCAAAGTAAGTGGCAATGATGGTGGCCAAAATATCCAGGGTTTGTTGCAGAACAGTAGCCAGGTTGAGACTACCCAGACACACATACAATAGGCCTAAGTAGAGTAATGGGATTAGGTAGCGCTCCACCAAACGAATCGGAGTATCCAGAGGGATCCCAACATTGAACTTGGATAACCAACTGGCCAGGGTTTGCAAAACCAACCCCCGCAACACTGTGCGAATGGCAAAAACTCCGGCTGCAAAAATGAACAAGACCAGAAGATAGTTCCAGAGGGGGTTACCCAGCAGCTCAAACCCGAAAATCTCCTGCAAGATCATTCTGAAGCGCCTCTTGAAATCGACAAAACAGCAGCAAGATCCCAAGAGACCTTGAAGAATATGGGACCAAAATGTTGCCCGTTCCTTATCGGTAACAACCGCTTCTGCATGACCCACACTCCCCAAAAATCCAGATGGGATCCCTTTGGCCTCCGATAAATCGGCAAAACAGGGACATCATAGCATTGTGTTAATTGCTACCAAAGTTGTTGCTCTGCTCGGCCTCTACTGTCTGGGCTTAGTAACGGCCTAGTCTCTAGCCACCTTAGGTGGCTTTTTGGCTGAGCTTCACCAGCTCCTCGACAAATTGGTGCAGGATGCGGTAGTAGCGCTCCCCGGCCACCTGAGGCAAGTTGTTGTGCTCGGCCCCCTCAATAGGGACAAGCCGTTTCGGATCCCGTGCGGCTTGGTACAGGGTTTGGGCATGCCAGAAGGGGATCAGCGTATCTTGAGTGCCATGCAAGATCAGCAGAGGGCAGTTAATTTTAGGGATGCGGCTCAGGTTATCAAAGCGGTCGAAGGGCAGCAACGGGATCTGGGTTAACACTCGAAAGGCCGTCACAAAGGTAGATTCTAGGATCACCCCGCCCACCGGCTTTCGGGCAGCCAAATAAACCGATGGCCCACCCCCGACCGAGCGGCCATAGACCAAAATCTGGGTGGGCGGGATCCCTTGGGCAATCAGGTAGGCATAAGCCGCTTCGATATCTTTGTAGACCCCTGCCTCGGAGGGAGTCCCCTCACTGGTGCCGTAGCCGCGATAGTCATAGGCTAGAACCCCAAACCTCTGCTGTCGTAGGCTATGCATGCGGGGCAAAATATCCCCCAAATCTTCGGCATTGCCGTGACTGTAAAGCAGAGTATGGGTGGCGTTGGGGTTGGGCAGATGCACTGCAGAAATCCGCAGGCCATCGGATGTGGTGAGCTTGAGAATCTGCTCCCCATCTTGGTAGCTAGAGGGGCGGGGCAGGAAGATCATCCGTTCCGATTGGAACCAACCCAGCCAAATCAGGTAGCCATAGACAACCAGCCCAATGATCAATAGGGAACGGCCTACCCGTAGCCACGAGAAGGATCCCCACAGTAGGCGGCCTAGCACAGCACGGGTCAGCAAACGGTTTCTTTTAGTCCTCCGCTTGGGAATGGTGATATTTCCACCAACCGGCAGCCACCCAATTGGTCAAGGTATGGGCAACAATAGTCACCAGCAAGTTCCCAGAAAGCCACAACCCCAAACCCAGCAGCACCCCAACGAGAGTAGCCCAGAAGGCATAGGGCCAGCCCCGCCATTCCAGCAAATGCAGCGCCCCAAACAAAAGACTGCTGCAGAGGATCCCCCCTATCCAGCCCAGGGGGCCGGCCACAGCTACCGAGACCAACACGCCACGGAACAACCATTCCTCGCTCCAACCCGGCAACAGGCCCAGCCAAAACACATCCCCCCATTGCAAGGGATCCACCACCAAGCCCAGATAGGCACGGGCAGCCTGACGGTAAGCAGGCCAAGCCTGATAAACCAGCTCACTGAGCAAAATTACCCCTAGCCCTAACCCGCATCCCCACAACAGCGCTAGTGGATCCCAAAACAATGGAATGGGTACGGATCCCAGCCAACCCCATAGACCAGCTAGGAGAGTTAAACTCCCACTGGTGAGAATCAGGGCGCTCAGAACTTCTGTGCGGGTAAGGGGGTGGACTTGTGCAGTCATAGAGGGCATGACATGAATAGATAGGCTGTGATCTTAACCAAAGCAGTAACCCCGTCTTTCCCCTGTTCCCAATCGGATCAGTGAGGGGGCTGGCGGTGGCAAGCTGGGACGGCTCTTCTCAGGTTAGATGCTGTCTGAGAAGGTCCCCGTGCCGGGCAGAACGCCGGACCCAAGCCTGAATATCCGCAGGGGTAAGGGCTAAACCCTGCTCGTAACAGGCTAACCAATGCTGATGCAGAGTTTCTACCTCCGTGGGAAAGGTTTCCAACTCCCAGCCAGGCATGTGTAACTCTTGCAACAAAGCTCTTACCTTGGGGTCATAGCTAAGACCAAAGCAACGACAGCCCTCTGCTGCTGCCATCACCAAGCCGTGGTAGCGCATTGTAATCACCAAGCTTACCCCGCGGAAACTCCCCTTCAGCAAACAGGGATCCCGAATTTCCAGGATCTGGCTATGGCCAGGCATACGCTGTTGCAAATCCTGAGCCAAGCGGTAATCGGCCCCTAGATCTGGGGATCCCTGGGGAGCTAACTGGAAGGGAATAAACAAGAAATAGGCGCCGGTAGAAGCTTGTAGTTGTCTCAGTCCCTGACTGATGGCCTCTAGGCGAGCCGGTGTCAGGTGAGGGTGCTGGCGTAATACCACTGCAATACGGGGTTGTGGCCAGCTATCCCATTCTGGTAGCCTTTTGGCCGTTAAACCCCATACCGGATCCGGAGCCACTTGGTGAGGGATCCCCCAGTTTTCCAGTAATGCTGAGGTGACTTTGTCGCGCACACTTACGGCCGTACAACCCGCCAAGGAGTGTCGTGCCAAGTAGCGGATCCACCCTCGATCCAGCGGGCCTATCCCCTGGGCCCAGGCAAAAGTTTTGAGCTTCAGTTGTTGAGCCAAGCCCATCACCCCCAGGTAGTAGAGAGGACTTCGCCAGCTGGTGCGATCCTGCAACAGGCTGCCTCCACCCCAAACAAAAGCTTTGGCCTCCCGTAAACAACGCTGGAGAGCCAACCCGTTAAAGCGAGGGCAAGCTAAGACCGAGTAGGTGGCTGCCGTTTGGGCAGGCTGACGAGAGAGTACCACCGGCTGCACGGGAACAGACAACTGTTGGAGCTGCTGCAGGAGGGCCAGCAACAACGCCTCATCGCCACCATTGCCGTAGCCATAGTAGCCACAGATCAGCACCCGTGGCAGTTTCATAGAGCCGAGTCGGATAAGTGAGGTTGCACCAGAATTCCGAGCCGACAGGAGCTAAGGTTCAATCGCATGCTCATTAGAGGAGGGATCCCTGAGCCAGTGAACCAAATCGGCCAAGCTTTGAAAGTCCAACAAGGCTTCCGCCAGAGTCTCCAATTGCTGGGTAGACAGAAGCCGGATGCTCTCAGATATCTCCTCTGGCAAAGGACCCAGCTTGCGCCGCAGTTGACCTAGGGTCAGACGGGCTGCTTCTTGCTGTAGCCCCTGTTGTAACCCTTGCTGTAACCCCTGTTGTAACCCTTGCTGTAGCCCCTGTTGTAACCCTTGCTGTAGCCCCTGTTGTAACCCTTGTTGTAACCCCTGTTGTAACCCTTGCTGTAGCCCCTGTTGTAACCCCTGTTGTAACCCTTGTTGTAACCCTTGCT
Organism: uncultured cyanobacterium; assembly: GCA_937944885.1. Classification (GTDB taxonomy): domain Bacteria; phylum Cyanobacteriota; class Cyanobacteriia; order Thermostichales; family Thermostichaceae; genus Thermostichus. Next base: position 61,889 of record CALFBB010000003.1, on the reverse strand, counting down.
GTAACCCTTCTTCTCGCCCTTCTTTCAGCGCTTCTGCCCGCCATCGCTGGTAAATCACAGACTCCCTCACCGCCAGACCTCCCAGTACTCTGCTGATCTCCTCTGGCGTCCATATTAATCCTGCCAGAACAGCAGTAGCTGCTTTGACTTCCTGCTGGAGAGCTGGGTTTGCTATTTCTGCAATCGCTCTGGCCACCTGCCGTAAGCTTGGCTCTGGCTCTTCAGGCTTTGCCAGCACTACAAAGGGCAACAGTCCTGGGTACCGAGACAGGGTCTCCGGATCCTGCTCCCACAGCCGCAACACCTCAAATTGATGGGATAGAAGCCCTCTTTGAAAAGAGGTCTGGTAAACCCGTTCCGAGCGGGTTTTTCTCAGATAGACCACAACTTGCCGCACCTGTTGATCTGGGTAGCGGCGATAGAGGCGCAGGCAATAATCCGCCATGCGAAAAGGAATATCCGGATCAGGGTCAGTTTGGAACTCCAGATGCAAAATCAGATTCTCAGCCCTCAGCAGAATCAGGGAATCAGCTCGGATCGGCTCGGTGGATAACTCCGTCGGCTGCAACTGAACCAAGGGGACAGCGGATCCCAGTAACCACTCGGCAAAAGCATCCGGGAACAATTCCACCAAGTACTTGCAAACGTTATCGTAGGGCATGCTGCCTCCTTAACTCAGTAAGAAGGCAGTCAAATGAGCAATTCCCCTCACAGCGCCGGAATTAGCCGTAGTAGCCCTGGTTGATGCGGTTTTCCAACTGGTTAGCTCCCTCCTGATATTCGCCGATGACAAAGTTCTCGGCATTGGCCTTGATCAAAGCTTTTTGCTCTTCTGTCAGGCCTGGGATCTGCAGCATATCCTCTAAGCTGCTGTACGGAGCATTTTGAACCAAAATACGCGCCAGGGTGGGATAGAAACCCGGTAGTTGACGATAGTTACGCAAAATGGTGTTGTTGACATCAATCGGGGTATCCAGATGCTTCACAGCAGGGAGTTGTGCAGCATGAGCCACACCCAGAATTCCCAAGGGGGCAAAGCTCAGGCACAGAACTAACAGAATGCGAACAAGGGCGGACAGCAGACAACGCATAACACCACTTCTCCGAACAGGATTCAAGAGTCTCATCTGATTGAGCAATAACATCCTCCGACCATTTAGTGTCTCATCCCCTCAACCTCAAATCGAGGGCTGAGACCGGATCTGGATCCCTACAGAAACAATTTTTAACAACTATGATCGGTAAACAGTCTCTTTCCTGAGTCCAGCTTTGCACCATGACTGACTCTGCCATTCTCAATCCAGCCCCTGCCATCTCTTCTGCGCAGGAGCAACCCCAATCCCCTGAACTAGAGCTTCTTCAGCAGCCAGAGCAGTTTGTGAGGCGGCACATTGGCCCGGATATAGAGCAGATTGGGCAGATGCTGCAGGCTTTAGGGCTGGGATCCCTCCAGGAATTGACGGAGAAAGCTGTACCGGCAGCAATTCGTACCCTACGGCCTCTGCAACTGGGATCCCCACGCAGCGAGCAGCAGGTGTTGGCGGAGCTCAAGGAAATTGCTGCTCAAAACCAGGTGTGGCGCTCCTTTTTGGGCATGGGCTACGCCAACTGCCTCACTCCGCCCGTGATTCAGCGCAACATTCTGGAAAACCCCGGCTGGTACACCCAGTACACCCCTTATCAAGCGGAGATTGCCCAGGGACGCTTAGAGGCCCTGTTGAATTTCCAAACGATGGTGATTGACCTGACGGGCATGGAGATTGCCAATGCTTCGTTGCTGGATGAAGCCACGGCAGCTGCAGAAGCCATGACCCTCAGTTATGGGCTGGCTCGCCAGGGATCCCGGCTGTTTTGGGTGGATCGAGGCTGTCACCCCCAAACCATAGCGGTGCTGCAAACACGGGCTGAACCCTTGGGGATCCAGATTCGGGTGGCGGATCCGGCGGAGTTTTGCTTGGATCAGGCCGGTTTTGGATTGTTGCTGCAATACCCCAATACCTATGGTGAAATTCGCGACTACCGCGAGTTGGTGAAGCAGGCTCACCAACAGGGGATCCAAGTAACCGTGGCGGCGGATCTCCTTAGCCTCACTTTGCTCCAACCGCCGGGGGAATGGGGAGCTGATATTGTGGTGGGATCCACCCAGCGGTTTGGTGTTCCCCTAGGGTATGGGGGCCCCCACGCTGCTTATTTTGCTACCCGCACCGAACACAAGCGCCTCCTGCCGGGACGCCTGGTGGGGGTTTCCCAAGATGCCGAAGGCAATCCGGCACTGCGGCTGGCTTTACAAACCCGGGAACAACACATCCGCCGTGATAAGGCCACCAGCAACATCTGTACGGCGCAGGTGCTTTTGGCGGTGATGGCTTCCATGTACGCCATCTACCACGGCCCCAAAGGGTTGCGTCAGATGGCGCTGCGCATTAACCAACAGGCCCACAACTTGGCAGCTAAGCTGCGTGAGGCAGGCTACGAGGTGGGGCCGGAGCACTTCTTCGATACCTTCTGGGTGAAAAGCCCATCCCCTGCCCAACTCCAAGAGATTCAAGCTCGTGCCGTTGAACAGCGGATCAATCTCCGTCAAATTGATGAGCAAACCTTGGGGCTAACCCTAGATGAAGCTACCACTTCCAAGGATCTACGGGATCTGTTCTACGTGTTTACCGGATCCCTGTTGGAGGAGATTGGGGATCCCCCTCTTAGCCAAAGTTTACCCTCTGCTTTGATTCGCACCAGCTCTTATCTCACCCACCCCGTTTTCAACCGCTACCACTCGGAAACGGAGCTGCTGCGCTATATCCACCGCTTACAAAGTCGGGATTTGTCGCTGACCCACTCCATGATCCCGCTGGGTTCTTGCACCATGAAGCTGAATGCCACCGTGGAGATGCTGCCGGTTACCTGGCCGGAGTTTGCTCAGCTTCACCCTTTTGCTCCTTTGGAGCAGGCGCGCGGTTACCAAAAGCTATTTGCCCAACTGGAACAGATGTTAGCGGAGATCACCGGCTTTGCCGGGATTTCTCTCCAGCCCAATGCCGGCTCCCAAGGAGAATACGCCGGGCTGTTGGCCATTCGCCGTTACCACCAGGCTCGCGGAGAAGGGCATCGGCAGGTGTGTCTAATTCCCACCTCTGCCCACGGCACTAACCCGGCCAGTGCGGTCATGGCAGGGATGCGGGTGGTCAGTGTCGCCTGTGATGGGGCAGGCAATGTTGATCTGGCGGATTTACAGGCCAAGGTGGAGCAGCACCGCCACCAGCTGGCGGCTTTGATGATTACCTATCCCTCTACCCATGGAGTATTTGAAGAGGGGATCCGTGACATTTGCCGAATTGTGCATGAGGCCGGTGGGCAGGTGTACATGGACGGGGCCAATCTCAATGCCCAGGTGGGTCTCTGTCGTCCTGCTGAGCTGGGGGCCGATGTTTGCCATTTAAATCTGCACAAAACTTTCTGTATCCCCCACGGGGGCGGTGGCCCAGGGGTGGGGCCGATCGGGGTAGCCGCCCATCTGTTGCCCTATTTGCCCGGTCATCCTTTCTTACCGGGGTGCAATGGCCCAGTCAGTGCCGCCCCTTGGGGAAGTGCCAGTATCTTGCCGATCCCCTGGGTCTACATCCGCCTGCTGGGATCCGCCGGCCTCACCCTAGCAACCCAGGTGGCCATTTTGAATGCCAACTACATTGCCAAGCGCTTGGATCCCTATTACCCCGTGCTTTACAAGGGATCCGGCGGCTGGGTGGCCCATGAGTGCATTCTGGATTTGCGCCCCCTGAAAAAAAGTGCCGGCATTGAAGTGGAGGATGTAGCCAAGCGGCTGATGGACTACGGTTTCCATGCCCCGACGATCTCTTGGCCAGTGGCAGGCACCATGATGGTGGAACCCACCGAGAGTGAGTCTCTAGAAGAATTGGATCGCTTTTGTGAGGCCATGATTGCCATTCGCCAGGAGATTGCTGCTATTGAACGGGGGGAAATGGATCCCTTACGTAACCCCCTCAAATTAGCCCCTCACACTGCCCCGGTGGTGGCAGCGGATCACTGGGATCGTCCCTATTCCCGTTCGCTGGCGGCCTACCCTGCCCCTTGGGTCAAAGCCCACAAGTTTTGGCCGAGCGTTAGTCGCATTGACAATGCCTACGGGGATCGGCATTTGGTTTGTAGTTGCCAACCTTGGTTGGAGGACTAGCCTCCCTCAACCGGATTCTGATCCTTACAAGTCCTTACAAGCCAACAAAAAAGCTGCCTCGCAGGACAGCCCTCATATTTTCCCAGCCGATCCCGGCTGAGCAAAGGCCAAAGAGAAGGGATTCCCTCGCTTTAGGCCGCTTGGGGGCTTGCCTGCCCAGAAAACTCCAAAATAAACTGATCGATCTCCCGCAGAATGCTCTCAGTTTCTGAAAAAGAAGGCGGCAAGGCTTCCAGGACTTGCTTATCCACTTCCATTGCCCGTTCCGTCTCTTGGAGTGTGGTCATCGACTCGTCGCTGAGCAGCAGTTCCAGCTCATTGAGAGTGATCGTGGCCAGTTGCTGTTCGGCGCGATACAGCTTGCTCTGTAAGGCTTGCATTTCCTGGCCCTGAGTGTGCAGGTTGGCTTCTGCCTGTTCAGCACGGCTGGTGGCCAGTTGGGCGATTTGCCGAGCTTCTTCCCGTTGCGCTCTCAAAAGAGCGATCTCCTCTTCGGCTTGCGCCAGTCGCTCTTGCAGGCTGTAAATCTGTTGCTCCCGGTCTCCCAAGGCTCGTTCCAGCTGACGATTTTGAGCTTCCATTTCTTGGCGAGCGGTGTTGGCTTGGGCCAGTTGCTCCCGCAAGCTGGCCATCTCATTTTCCAAGTGGGTCAGCTGACTCAACCGTTCCAACACCTGGGCATTTTCTACTTCTAGTTTCTCGATCAGGGCTTGAGCACTCATGAGTTCTGCTTGGCTAGCATCTAGCTGGCCACAGACTTGGTCGTAGTTGGCAATCAGTTCACCGATTCGAGCTTCCTTAATCTGCAGTTCTTCTTGCAGGGAGTTGAGCCAGCGATTGCTTTGCTCCACCTGTTGTTGTAAAAGGGGCAGCTGAGCCAGAGCTTGGTGAACTGTGCTGAAATAGCTGAGCAGCCCTTTGCAGTGGCGCTGTAGCCTGCTGTGGGATTGATCCAACCTGTCAAAGGCTTCATTCAAGGAGAGATAGGCCTCGCACAGTTTCATGTAGCGGCGGGCCACGGAAGCAGAGTGATCCATAGATAGAGTCCGGATTGGGGGTCGCGTTTATTTTATGCCGTTTATTCTATCGACCAGGATCCGAAAAAGGGTCATCCGATACAACAATTCTGAGCCTTATTTACCTTTAATCTAGATACTTAAACCTCACCTATCTGCAAAGTGTTCTCTGCCCTGCCCAGACAGGGATTTGGCTTGTATCTGCACTAACTTAATCTTGTCCAAAAGCTCCTCAGAAACCCCTAGTAATCTACATATCTAGTGTTTGATATTGGAAGTAACTTTAAAAAGACGCTAGATACGGAAAAACTTTTCTCTGGGATCCCTTTGCATCTCAACGGGTTGAGCGTTGGGGATCCTGAGCGACTCCAAATAAGCGGCCACCCGCAGTAGCTTAGCTTCTTGATAGGGAGCGGCCACCAGCTGTACCCCGAGAGAGCCGGGTTCCCGCAGGAGTACTGAGAGCACCGGTAGGCCGATAAAGGAAAGAGGCTGAGTATGGAGGCCGAGATTGGGCCGAGTCAGCACCTCCACCCTATCGATCACCCTCTTTTCTTGGCCAATGAAGGGGGCGGAGCAAGGGGTTGTGGGGGCGCGATCAAGAGGTCAATCTCTTGAAAGACTGTCAGTACCTGCTGGCGGTACCAACTAGCCGCTGCGCCTGTAGAACCCAATCCGCCGGTAACAAAGCAAAGGGGCCGACATGGTCAGGTTACCCACACAAGCCGGTTAAGGAGCAACAAACTGCACTCCGTTTGGCCGAAACTGCTCGCCGGGCAACACAGGCCGGGTTACCGCTTGCCGTTCCAACTCCTCTAAGCTAGGGCGACGGCTCCGGGATGCCGGGGAATGAGCGGATAGAGTAGCTTGCAGACGTCGACGAAAAAGGTGCAGTTGCCGTTGCTCGGCTGCAGCAGAGACACAGTTGGCTAAGAGGGGGTAAAGAACCTGTTCTTCCTGCTGGAACTGAACACGGAGCTGATGATAGAAGCCCAGTGCCACAGCAGGATCGAGTTGCTGAGGAGAGCGCTCCGCCTGATGCAAAAAGCAGGTTAGCTGTGGCAGCAAATCCCGCAGCTGCTGCTCCTGATGGTTAATCTGAGCACATTGGTCGGCATCGCCATCCAGGGAGGATCGCAGCAGAGGATAAAGGGCATGGCGTTCCAGTTGAATGTGACGAGATAAGCGTTGCCGTAATTTTTGGATCGCTGTTCGCCGTTGGCCGAGATCCCAATCGGTTGCCTGAGAGAGTTGGCTTAAAAGTTGCAAGATGACGCGATGCTGACTAGAGCAAAGGGCAGCCAAGGGGCGAGCAGGATCCGTAGAAGACATGGCACGCATCACTGAAATCACTCCCTTCATCATATATTTACGAAGGATATGAAGGAAATATAACCTGCGTAAGGGCACGGGAAAGACAAAGGCCCTCCGAATACCCTTCACCCCACGTGAACTTGAATTCTGGAAATTCAAAGGGAGACCTCTGACAGGTTTCTCCCCGGATATTCAGCTGACCCGCAGTTATGGCTCAAAAGTGCTGGCAATGCGGCGCATCGCTTCTTCCACAAGGGTGCGGCTATTAAAGGCAGATAGGCGCAAATACCCTTCCCCGGCACTGCCGAAACCGGAGCCAGGAGTGCCTACCACATGACAATGGTGTAACAGCTTATCAAAGAACTCCCAACTGCTCAGGCCATGGGGGGCCTTCACCCAAACGTAGGGGGCATTGACTCCGCCATAGGTCTGGATCCCGGCGGCCGTGAGTTGCTCCCGAATGATGCGGGCATTTTCTAGGTAAAACTTCACCAGTTGCCGCACCTGGGCTTGGCCAGCTTCTGAGTAAACAGCTTCTGCACCTCGCTGCACAATGTAGGACACGCCGTTAAACTTGGTAGACTGGCGGCGGTTCCACAAGCTCCACAGATCCACCCGGGATCCATCGCTGGTTTCCCCTTGCAGAGATTTGGGTACTACGGTAAAAGCACAGCGAGTGCCCGTAAAGCCGGCGGTCTTGGAAAAAGAGCGAAACTCAATGGCGCAATCTCTGGCTCCCTCTATCTCGTAGATGGAATGCGGGATCCCAGGCTCGGTAATGTAGGCTTCGTAGGCAGCATCAAACAAAATCAAAGCACCATGGGCACGGGCATAGTCCACCCAAGCTTGTAAATGCTCCTGTGTTGCTACTGCCCCAGTTGGATTGTTGGGGAAGCAAAGATAGACTACATCCACCTTTTGCTCAGGTAGGTCAGCCGTAAACTGATTGTCTGCAGTGATCGGCAGGTAGACTAGCCCTTCGTATTCGCCGCGGTCATTGGCTGGTCCCGTGTGTCCTGCCATAACATTCGTATCCACATACACCGGATAAACCGGATCCGTAACGGCAATGATGTTGTCGTGGCCGAGGATATCCAGGATATTGCCACAGTCGCACTTGGAGCCATCGGAGACAAAAATCTCCGATGCATCAATATCACAGCCCCGCGCTTGAAAATCATGCTCGGCAATTGCCTGGCGCAGCCACTCATAGCCCTGCTCAGGCCCATAGCCGCGGAAGGTAGCCCGATCCCCCATCTCCTCTACGGCGCGGATCATGGCCGCCCGACAGGCTTCCGGCAAAGGTTCCGTGACATCACCGATACCCATCTTGATAATGGAAGCTGTGGGGTTGGCCTCGGCAAAAGCCCTCACCCGACGAGCAATCTCCGGAAACAGGTATCCGGCTTTCAGCTTGAGGTAGTGGTCGTTAATCCTGGCCATAGAAGAGGAAAATAAACAGCTGACAGCCCTTCAGTGTAGCTGAACCATCACCGGGTCAGCTCCGTTGGTTTCCGGTTTTCAGAGGTCTCTCAAAAGTCAACCCTTCAAGGGTATAACAAGATCCTGAAGGCAAAATAAGGTAATCCAGGTGGCCCCCGGCCCGGGTGCTACTGTGATCAAAATTCCTATGATCAACCAGAAAGAGCACCCCGGATGCGATTCCTGAAATGGCTTTTTCGGCAGGGCCTGTGGGTTTTATGCCTGTTGACCTCTTCTGCTTTGGTGGGATGGACTGCAGCAACCTCACCGGTTCCTAGCTGTGGACAACAGGATCGGCTCCTGCTTTTGCAACTGCTCGAGCAAATGGGCCGACCAGATATAGCGGTAGAAGAGGTGGCCCTGTTTGATCAGGGTCAATGTCTGGTTGAACTGGTGTTGGATCGGCAAGGGTTGACAGGATCCCTTCCCCCACAGGTAGGGCAGTTTCAGCGGCTACGGGGGCTTTCCCTCAGCTACAATCAGCTGTCTGGCCCGATCCCACCAGAACTGGGGCAGCTCAGCCAACTGGAACAGCTGTTTTTGGACTACAACCAATTTTCTGGGTCCATCCCAGCCGAGTTAGGCCGGCTGCAGAATCTGCGAGGTTTGTTTTTGGATCACAACCAATTATCGGGATCTATCCCAGCAGAATTAGGACAGTTGCAGCAGTTAGAAAACCTGATCTTGCAGAACAACCAACTCAGCGGCAGCATTCCGCCCCAGCTGGGTCAGATGAGCAATCTCAAGGGGCTATTTTTAGACCACAACCAATTATCGGGCCCCATCCCGGCGGAACTGGGACAGCTTGCCAACCTGGAAAACCTGTACCTCTCGCAGAACCGTTTGAGTGGATCCCTGCCAGCAGCTTTAGGGAATCTGAGGCAGCTGCGGGATGTGCGCCTTGCTGGTAACCGATTGACAGGAGAATTACCGCTCTTTTTGGCGGAGCTACCTCAACTGGAACGGCTACAGGTGCAAGAGAATCCGGGTCTGTGTATACCGACGGCCCTACTGGAGTGGTTTGGTAGCCTGAATCAAGACAACCCAGTTCCAGTCCCAACTTGCTCTTAGCAGCCTACGGCCTGAACTCACTCTGTGTGGGTGTAGGAGCTTAGCTCGCACAGGTCAAGTTCATAGTCCTCAGCTTCCACGCCCCTCTCAAAAATGCCGAGGACATCCTACTCACAGATGGCTTCCCTATCGGCAATGGTGACGGTGGCACTTCCGCCTGGCTCAATCGGGTTGGGGAGTAAGTTTTCTGCCCAGCTGTCCAAGCCACTGGTGGTAATGTAAAACTGCGTCAAAGTGCTGGCAGTTTTAATTGTGCAAGGTGAATTGCAAATCTTGTGGTGCAAGGTGAATTGCAAATCTTGTGCCCAAGCTGCGGAAGTTACCAGCACAGAAAAAGGAGCCAGTAGCAGGACAACAGTCTGCCCTCTGTTCATAGAAAGGGAGCCTTTGGGGTGACAAGCAGCAGTGAATGAGTAAACTGCCCAGGGATCCAACTGCTCTGCTTAGCAGGCACAACCCACCTTGGAGGCCAAGGTGGAAGGTTTGACTCTGTAGGAGTAGAGGATGTCGGTTATCAACCGGGGGAGTCCTGAAATCAGATCTGCCTGCGGATCTGCTTGAGCTGTAATACTGGAATTATTGCTGCTTACGGCACAACACGCGAACGGTCTATTATGCACATTCTGGAATTGTTACTGAAAGGGAATCCGGCGGCCATCGTCATCCAGCAGAAGGAGGCAGAAGCAGCCAACCAAGCCTACCAAAGTGTTGTCAATGCTCTCAAAGAAGGGTCGCCCAAGAGCCTAGAACTCACCTGTGACCGCACCGGCAAAAAGGTGTTTGTCCTTACGGCAGAATTGTGTGGCGTACAAATGACCTCTAACTCGGGGGGTGCTAGCCCCATCGGATCCCGTACAGGTTTTACAGCTCGGCTGGAGAACTGAGCCTGTTTTGCCTCTGCTTTGTCTCGGGTGGGGATCCCTATGGAGGATGTAGCAATTCGGGTGGAGCATCTTACCTTTGCTTGGCCGGAGCGCCCACCTGTTTTACAGGGGTGCAGCTTTGTCATTCCCACAGGGCAACTGTGGATGTTGCTGGGGCCCAATGGCAGTGGCAAATCAACTCTGTTGCAGCTGCTATCGGGATCCCTGACCTATCCCCAGCCCCTTTGCGGCCACCTGCAGATCAACGGGCGACTGGGCTATGTTTTTCAAAATCCGGATCATCAACTGTTTATGCCGACGGTGGGGGCAGATGTGGCCTTCGGGCTAGGGGCAGAGCCACTCACCTTGGCAGAAATCCGCCAACGGGTGGAAACAGCCCTTGAGCAAGTGGGTCTCCTATCGATGATCCGCCGACCCATCCACAGCCTCAGTGGCGGGCAGAAGCAACGGGTTGCTGTGGCAGGAGCTTTGGCCCGCCGCGCTCAAGTGCTGCTGCTGGATGAGCCTACTGCTCTTTTGGATCCCGATAGCCAGGCAGATTTGTTGCAGTGCGTGCGACAACTGGTGGATCAGGAGCGGATCACCGCCCTCTGGGTCACCCATCGTCTGGCGGAGCTGGAATGGGCGGATGGAGCAATCTTCCTGTCGGAGGGTCAGGTGCGCCAGCAGGGATCCCCACAGTGGGTGCGGCAGCAGATCGGGCAACTGTTTGGGACCTAAAGAAGAGTGCGCGGAAGGATCCCAAAGAGATTCCAAAAGGGTGAGTACATCTCCCCACTGCCGTTGCTTAGAATAGGACTGTATCTAATTGGTGAGATCGGTTAGCCTAGGGCTATCCTTTCTGGACTCATATGACTCATATGATTGATCCAAACAGCCCGGTGTTCACCGATTCTACCTGCGTGCCAATGGCCCTACTTACCTAGAGGAGCTCAAGTACATGGGACTGTCTGACGTTATTGCCAAAGAACTGGAGAACGCTCGTAAGATCTGTTCCGAGTTTGGTGAAGGGGATCCCCACTGCCGTGCTGCCTGGGATGCAGTAGAAGAGGTCCTAGCGGCCCGCAGTCACCAACCCACTACTCCAAGTAGTCTGGAGCAGCACTGTGCCGAAAATCCAGATGCTGTTGAGTGTCGGGTTTACGACAACTGAATCTGCTCGTGAATCTGCTCGAGGCCTCCTGGTTGGCCAATAGGCAGTGGCTTAGGGTGATTTGGCTTAATCGGCGGGAAGCCCCGCACTCTACCCGCAGGGTAAGGGTCGGAATGAAGGCTGCCTATGACATGGTGAATATAGACAAAATCTCTGGAGAGTTTCCCTGATTTGTCTCCGCCGTGAGTCGCACGGTGGCAGCACGCTGAGACCTCTGGCAAACAAGTCGACGAAGCGTGAAGCTCACTTTCTACTCGCTTTCTATCTGAGTTGTGTTTACTCAAGGAAGATGAGTGTCGGAAGTCCTTCACCAGCAGATAACCCGATTAACTCGGCTGCGTGACCATGGGTCATCCTTAGTCAGGTTCAAGGTCAGATTCAAGCAAGTTGATCGAGGGATAACCTAAAGTCTGTTGCTCGATCTGCAAGGGTAACCCAAGCTTTGCTGGCCTGCTGGAGTCCTTCTGGCAGGTTTTTTAACTGACGAGAGATGTGGGACAATCAATGGGTGGCGTAGTACCCTTCAGTCAGCCCAGGCTCTGTTTGTTTGTAGAGTCAGCCCTGGGGGAGTCTCAAGGGCTACCGCTACGAGCTTGTTTTTTTTAGCATTCTCCAGCGTGCCTCTCCGTACAACGCTGATGTGGCTCCAGCAAGGATGAGTGCCCCGCCTAAACAAGTCCACCCCTCCGGGATCCCGGCAAAAACCCAAAATCCGATCAAGCTAGCCCAGATCAAGCGCGAGAAATCCAGAGGCATTACTAGGGTTATATCCGCTAACTGGTAGGCTTGGGTGAGGGCTATCTGCCCAAGGGTACCCAGCAATCCCATGGCCACCATCCACAGCCATTGCTCAGCAGGGGGCCAAGTCCAAACCCAAACGGCGGCCGGAAACGACATCGGAGTTTGCAACAGGCCTATGTAGGCTGTGATCCTGATACTTGATTCGGTGCGGGAGAAGATTTTGACGACGATCTTGATCCAAGTAAACAGGGCGGAAGCCATCAAGCTGAGCCACATTCCTAGGCATCCCTCCTGAAACCCCGGCCTCAACATCACCAAAGTTCGGTAAACCCAAAACCCAAGGCCAACCAACGGTCAGGTCGCATCTGTTCGTGCAGTATCAGTACTGCAATCAAGCTGGCAAACAACAACTGAATCAAACGGAGGGCCGCTGCTTCGGCAAGCGGCAGCAGGCTAGCTGCCCAAAAGCAACATCCCCACCGTGCTGATCACACCTCGCGACAGGTAAAGACCGAGCTTTGCAGTGCCTAGAGACTGAACTCCGACCCGTGCCAGTAGTGGCACAAGGGTGAAAAAACCAAACAGATGATGCAGAAAAACAATCTGAAAAGGATGCATAGTGGGAGAGTTGAGCCAGATCATCGCCCCCAGAGAAGCAAAACAGCCGGTGGCCAACACCATCAAAGTCACCCCTTGCCAAGCCTCTCTCTATTTTTCCCAACGGCTAAAGCAGCAAACCTGTCGGCGATACCATGTTCCAGTCACTACAGCTCACACCTAAACGTTTTAAGTGCTAAATAACCAGACTAAAGGGATCCCCTGCTTTCTTCCGCAAAAGGTCAATCCAAGATCATCAGCAACGATTTTGAGTTTAAGCCCAACTCAGATGGCGGGGCTAGGCTCCAATCTGGATCGCCTGCTCCAGGCACCACCAGGGATCCTCGACAAAAGCCGGCAGGGGAGTATTACCGGATTTACCCAAGATGGCTAGCCGTATATCCCGATCCAATCGAGAACCAGTTCCATAGGGATCCTCGGAAGGCGGTTCCAGACGTTGCCCCAGGGGGGGCAGGATCATCACACCCGGCTGTATGCTGCCACCACTGACCCAGATCTTGAAGCGATCCACCGCTGTACTCAGACCTGCCGGGAGTTGCATCTGCAACAAGTAGCGCGGCCCAGCTCCGATCAGCAGCGTCTCATTGGGGCGCAGGCGGGCTGGTAAATCCGGCTGGTAGGGGTAAACCAAATCCACACTGTACTGCCGTTCATCGAAAACGACGGCATAAACATGAACGGGGGTAGGGGCATTGTTCTTGAGGGCAATGGCCAGATTACGGCCTGCCGAGATTTGAACCTGCCCCTGCTCATTGCGGGGCAGCGGGCTGACCTCTGCTGCTGCAGAACGGCTAGCTGGGGTTTCCAGTTGGAGAAACTCCACAGACAAGACGCTACTAAGGGCATCGCTAGGGGGTCTAAGCCGCAGTAGATTGTTAAAGGCAGCCACATGCTCCAGCAAGCGCAACAGCTTGCGAGGTAGGGCTTGTAGCTTTTTCACCGGGATCCGAAAGGCTACCCTGGCAGAAGTTTCCCCCTGCCAGTAAAAGTGGTAGATCGCATCCGGTAACAGCTCCACCCGCAGATCGGCCACTTGCGGCTCTGTCAGTTTCAGCAGGGGGGAGGGGGGAAGAGCCGCCAACAAATCCGCAACTGGCATTTGTACTTGACTGGGATCCCTACAGGTGAAGGCTACCGACAGGGGCTGAAATCCAGCAGAAGGAGTGGGGGCAATCATGCAGAAAATCCAGTCGATTCATCTTGGGTGCCGGCGAGGCAGCTCAGCTCCATGTTACCTGCATCCCACCTCCGAAAAGCAGGGAGCGGGCCCTCCCCGAGCAGGTCATTAAACTGACTGGGGGACTTTCGCGGTAGATTAAAGTGTACTCCTATGTCAGTTGTGGGTGGGATCCACCTCAACTGCAGCTACTGGGTCACCTGCATTAATCTTTCCTGTCCTGCATTCCATTAGGCTAGCGCTGCTCATGCCCAAAGTTATTGTCACGGATCCCATTGATCAGGCTGGGATTGAGATTCTCTCCCAAGTGGCTCAGGTGGATGTGCAAACGCAACTCACCCCTGAGCAGCTGATTGCCGTTATCCCTGAATACGATGCCATCATGGTGCGCTCCGGTACGCGGGTGACCCGGGAAGTGATCGAGGCGGGCAGCCGCTTAAAAATCATCGGTCGCGCCGGGGTGGGGGTAGACAACATCGACGTGCCTGCCGCCACCAAAGCGGGGATCCTCGTCGTCAACTCCCCAGAAGGCAACACCATTGCTGCTGCCGAACATGCCATTGCCCTCATGATGGCCCTTTCCCGCCACATCCCGGATGCCAATGCCTCCCTAAAATCCGGTTTGTGGAAGCGGCAGGAGTTTGTCGGGGTGGAAGTCTATAAAAAGACACTAGGGATTGTGGGGTTAGGTCGGATTGGATCCCATGTGGCGCAAATTGCCAAAGCCATGGGCATGAAGTTACTGGCCTATGATCCCTACCTCTCCATGGAGCGAGCCGAGCAACTGGGGGTGCGCCTAGTGGATTTCAAAACCTTGGTGCAAGAATCCGATTACATCACTCTGCACATCCCCAAAACCCCCGAGACCACCAACCTCTTTAATGCCGAAACCTTTAGCCTCATGAAGCCGACCGCTCGCCTGATCAACTGTGCCCGTGGTGGGTTGGTGGATGAGCAAGCCCTGTACGAAGCCCTAGCTTCGGGCAAAATTGCCGGGGCTGCCTTGGATGTGTTTGCCTCTGAGCCTCTGACAGAGTCACCGCTGTTTTCTTTGGGCAAAGAGGTGTTGCTCACCCCCCACCTAGGGGCCTCCACCGAAGAAGCACAGGTCAATGTGGCCATTGATGTAGCTGAGCAAATCCGGGATGTGTTGCTGGGATTGCCAGCCCGCTCAGCCGTGAACATCCCCGGCTTGCAGGCGGAAGTCCTAGAGAAACTCAAGCCCTACCTGAATCTGGCGGAAACCTTGGGCAACTTGGTCGGGCAATTGGCGGGGGATCGGGTCAGCCAGCTGGAGATCCGCTTACAGGGGGACTTGGCGGAAAAAGATGGTCAACCGATTATCGTTGCCGCCCTGAAGGGGTTGCTCACCCTTGCTTTGCGGGAACGGGTTAACTACGTCAACGCCTCCATTGAGGCCAAAGAGCGGGGCATTCGCGTGGTGGAAACCCGGGATCCCTCTCTTAAAGACTATTCTGGCTCACTGACCTTAATCGCCCATGGCCCCAATGGCATCCGCTCCGTGTCAGGGGCACTGATCGGTGAGCGGGAAGTACGGGTCACCCAGATTGACGAGTTTCCGATTAACGTCCCACCTGCTGCCAATATGCTGATGACCCTGCACCGGGATATGCCAGGGATCATCGGGCGCATTGGTGCCCTGCTAGGGGCCTACAACGTCAACATCGCCAGTATGCAGGTGGGACGCAAGTTAATTCGCGGTGATGCGGTGATGGTGCTCAGCCTGGACGATCCGCTGCCGGACGGGATTATCGAGGAAGTACTCAAGCAACCAGGGATCCGGGATGCCTTTGTGGTTAATCTCTAGTCCGCTAGAGGGTGGCTGTTAGCCTAGCGAGCTCGCAGCCATGTCCAAGCTAGGCACTCATCTTGAAGGGTGGAATCTGTTTTTGCTAGGGTGACAAACTTGAGCCAAAAGGATCTGCCGTTGATCTTTTTTCCCATCCGGGATGGAATCTCTACTGATTGGGATTGGCCGGGTTTTCTGGAGTCGCTAGGCCACTTTGGCGTGGATCTCAGCCTAGAGCGGATGCAAGTGTTGTTGCAACGCTTAGGACAACCCCAGGCTGGGATCCCGGTGATTCATGTGGCGGGTACCAACGGCAAGGGATCCGTTTGTGCTTGGGTCAGCCATGTTTTGTGGGCAGCAGGCTATCGCGTCGGTCGCTATACCTCCCCCCATTTGGTGCACTGGCGGGAGCGCATCTGGCTAAATGGGCAGTATATCTCCCCTGAAGATTGGAGCCAGGTGTTGGCTCAGGTACGGGATACCTTGCAGGCTTACCTCCCGGACGAGCCCTCTCCTACGCAGTTTGAGGTGGTAACAGCTGCAGCCTGGTTGTATTTTCGCCGGCAGGCGGTAGAGGTCGTGGTGCTGGAGGTGGGCCTAGGAGGACGACTGGATGCCACCAATGCTGGGATTGATCCGATTGTTACGGCAATTACCTCCATTGGTTGGGATCACTGGCAGCGTTTGGGCAACAGCCTGCCGCAAATTGCCTCTGAAAAGGCGGGCATTCTCAAGGCAGGCATCCCCTTGGTATGCGCACCGCAAACCCCAGAGGTGCAGTCGGTGATTGACGCCAAAGCGGAACAGTTGCGGATCTCGGTGCGCATGGCCGCACCCTTGCAATGGTCGGGGCCCCAGAGGGTGAACTGGCAAGGACTCTCCCTTCACTTGCCCCTTGTCGGGGATGTTCAGCTGATCAACGCTGCAGTCGCCCTAGAGATTATCCAAACTCTGCGAGACCAGGGCTGGTCGATCCCAGATGCTGCCGTAGAAAAAGGGTTTGCTCTCACCCGTTGGCCGGGGCGCCTGCAGCGAGTGCAGATTGGATCCCAGGTATTGCTAATGGACGGTGCCCACAACTTACCTGCGGCCCAAGCCCTCCGCCACTACTTGGATGAACATTACCCCGGCCCCCTCACCTGGTACATCGGCATCTTGAGCACCAAGGATGTGGCTGGCATTCTAAGCACCTTGCTCCGCCCGGGCGATCGCCTGTTTACACTGCCGATTGCAGATCATGCCGGTGTGGATCCCGTACAACTGGCACAACTAGCCCAGGAGCGACAACCTCACCTTGCTCATGTACAAGTGCTGCCCGATCTATCGGCTTTTTTGGCCCAGCTTTCCCAGCCGAGTACCCCAGAGGAGCCTCCCCCTGTGCTGTGTGGATCCCTTTACCTACTGGGGCAGGTCATGCAAAAGTGCTTAGGATGGGATCTCGCCCAGTAGGAATTGGAAGACGCTTTGACATCCTTTCCCTGTAAATCTATGGGTGGAGATTCCCTGGGTTGCTCCAGGGATTTCCTGCTTCTTAACCTCTTGAGCAAGCTAAGCCTAAGCGGAAAGCATCAACTCCCCTCAGACCCGTTTCACAGGCATTTTGTTGAACGTTTACTGGCTGCCCACAGACAGATCTGAGTATTCGTTGTGGTTTGCTCTCTACCGGTTGCCGGTGTCTTAGCCGTTGTTCCTAGGCCGTCTACCGGATGAGCCATCCCTATCCTTGCCTTTTACCGCTAGCCTGTACACAATTGCTCCTCCATACTTTGGCAGGCTGCACCCACGGCTGTATGCCACTGCTGGGCACAACCAACTGAACCATGCAACAGACTCCATTTGGGTTCGGGAACCTACTGTGATCGGGATGACAGGATTTGAACCTGCGGCCCTCTGCTCCCAAAGCAGATGCGCTACCAAGCTGCGCTACATCCCGGTTTAGCTCTTGCGATTATGACAGATTCTTGCCGTTAATGCACACCCATATCCAGGGATCCGGCACGGAGGCTAAGAAATCCGGCGCACGGGCAAATAATATCCATTCTCTACCTGCTAGGGCTGAAAATAAGAGCCATTTGGGATTCAGGATTTCAGCATCTTGGCTGGTATCACAATCAAGGTATTGCCTTGCCGTTCCACCACGTACAGATCCTGCCCCGCTTTTATCTCCAAGCCGGGGATGCTGCACCTAGCATTCCAGGTGGAGCCCAGGTAAGACACTCGACCCCGCCCACCGGCTGGAATAGCGGTCACTGACCGCGCCTCACGGGATTCTTCTAGCTGAGCTGAGCTCTGTGGCACCAGTCGGCGGGTAAAGATAACAAATAAAACTGACATGCCGATCCAGCCACAGAACTGTACCCAAATCGGCAACCCTAGATAAGCTAAAGATCCTGCCACAAGTGCTGCCAAGCCTACAGATCCGGCCACCAACTCGGGCAAAAACAACTCCGCTGCAATTAAAACCAGTCCGAGAATGATCCAGGGCAAAACCATAGCATTTGAGGATCTCGTTGCCTCTAGTATGACCCAAAAAATCCTCCTGACCTTAGCCGGGATCCCCTTGTCACGAGTGGTGCAGCCTAACTCAAGGTTGGGAACCAGGAAAGTAGGCATCCAAAGCCTTGAGAGGATCTGATTCCTGGGTAGGTAAATTCTTGGATTCGGCAATACTCATCAACGTATCCCAGTCGGTACTCATAACAAAAGCAACTGCTTGGCGAGCCGCTTCCCGGTGAGGACAAGCCTCCCCCAGGACACACCCATCTCTGCAAAGGGTGGCACAGTCGTGCCCCGCCTGATTACCCACAACAGCACCGAGATCCGAGCCAGCCATAAATCCTCTCTTCAGTACACTTTTTCTAAGAATACCTGAAGAGAATCTTGCACTTGAGCCGGATCTTTGCCGGGGTCGTTTAACCTAGGCTCAGTGATAGAGGAGCAGCCGCAACATGGAGTTCCTGCAACTGCGAGAGTTGGTGGATCGAGCTTTGGAAGACAAGAAGCTCACCCGTATGGAAATGGAGCAGATTGTAACGGCTATCCGAGCCGATGGCAAAATCTCGCCTGAAGAAGTCCAGCTGCTTGATTCCATCCGCCAGATGGTTCTTCGCCGCGAGATTCGCCTGGTCGAAACTGCCGATTGAGATTGCCATTGGAGATTACCATGGCCCTGGACATCCCTAGACCTGGACATCCCTAGAGGGGTAGAGGCAAATCTTCTGTTGCTAAAGTTTGCAGGTACACCGTCACCTCACTGCGGTTGTGAAAGAGGTGGCGGGCTTTGACAACCGGAAAGGCTCCCTGAAGAATGCGGAGAGCTTGCTGGAGAACCTGTAGGCGGTGGTGGCTGGGTAGTTTCAGGGTCATCACCCCAGCCCCTCCGGGTTCTAGGTGAGGGGCAAAATTGACCATCAACCGGGCCGAATCACGGCTATCCATGCGCATATCGTTAAGGATGAGGTGAAACCGGCCAGGATGACGGTCCAGATAGGCTTGGGCGCTGAGGCGATAGTGATGAATACCGGGATCCTGGGCTAGGCGTCTGTCCAGCTCTGCTGGATCCACAGCTGTAACCTCCTGGCCATGCTGCCGCAGCACCCGGGTCCATCCCCCCGGAGCCGCCCCTAAGTCCAAGGCTCGGCCTCCTGCTACTGTTGGTATCTGAAACACCTGGATGGCCTCTAGCAGCTTCCATTCTGCCCGGCTGATTTGCCCCGGATCGCGGCGGAAACGGTGGATCCCACCCGCCCAATTGGAAAGGTTTTGCCTTGCGTGGGATAGACCAATGTACACCCGGATCCCGTCTGCCAAGGCCAAGATCAACACCGAGAGAATTTGCTGCGGATCTTTGACCTCTAGAGGAGCACCGGTAGCTGAGATCACCTGTTCTGCCAAAGCTTGATTGACCTGGAAAGGCCTGAGATTCAGCTTCCCGAACAAGCGCGTCTGGACAGAAAAGGTCAAGTCAGGATGGATGCTCGCCAACAGGCTATCTGCCAAGGTCAGTGCACCCAGGGATCCCTCTGGAAAAAGGTACTCCTGGTGAATGGGGCAAAGGTGGCGCAGAAAAATCGGGGGTACCGCCTGCCAAGCCTCGGCTAGAGCGGCAAAAGAGCACCGGCCACCCACCCACACCAGACCGGGAGCACCCTCGAGTCGGCAGACGGTAGCCTGGGGATCCGCTGCCTCAATTTCCCGGATGGCCAGATCCAAAAACTCCGGGTCGGCGGTGCCCAACCAGCTGTAGGTATCGGGTAGGGTTCTCAAGGGTTTTAACCGGCCTGCTGCCAACGCACATAGGGCAAAGAGGCTGCCACTTGTTTGACTTGCTCTTGAGCTGCCAACAATTGTCCAGTTGCATCCCAGGTGCCCTGGATCAACATTTGCCGGGATCCCTCCGGTAAATCCACAGGTGCTGTATGATCCTGCCAGCTGACTTGCTTGGTCAATAGGTCCAGCGTCAGGAGCAACTGCGGCTGGGTGGTAATCTGCATTTGCAGAGTTTGAGCCACCTCCGCCCTGATGGTTACACAGGGGATCCCCATGGCCAGACAATTCCCGAAGAAAATCTCAGCAAAGCTCTCTCCCAGAATGGCGCGGATGCCCCATTTTGCCAGCGCCTGGGGGGCATGTTCACGGCTGGAACCACAACCAAAGTTGGCGTTGACCACCAAAATCTCTGCCCCTTGGTACTGGGGCTGATCAAAGGGATGGCATCCTTGACTTTGGGCGCGGTCATCCGCAAAGACATGCTGGCCTAGGCCCTCAAAAGTAACGCACCTTAAGAAGCGAGCCGGGATAATCCGATCCGTATCGATGTCATTACCTAAGAGTGGGATCCCGCGCCCGGTTATGGTCAAGACTTCACTTGGCATGGGGGTAACTTTGAACCTGGAAGACTCACCTACGGTAAACCTGATTTTCCAAATTGCGCACCTGTCGCTCCAGCCGATCCAGCCGCCCCCGCAGTTCATCCATTTCCGACTGGCGCGGTACTCCCAAATCCTGTAGGACGTTGCGCACCTGCCGTTGAATGTAGGATTCTAGGTTGCTTTGTTCCGACTTTACCTGGTTGAGCAAGCTGTTGATCACATTCGATGCATCTTCTGGGTTGAGTTGCCCCTTCTGCACCAGATCATCGGCGGCCTTCTTCAATTGCTCCGCCAACAGGGCGGTTGTACCCACACCCATCAGCAGTAGCTGACGTAAGATGTTGTTGTTATCCAATTCTGCCCTCCCGCGATACGGGCCTTTATGACCCTCTATTCTCCTCAGTTTGTCCTTAACTTCGCAAGCGGGTCGGCCAGTTTTTCCCTTTCCCCTCAGGCTGCGCTGCAGTTGCGGCAGGCTCTGGGTACCCTCTTAGAACGCTTCCAGCTCCATCCCGGCCGCCCCCGACAGCAACCTCAACCGCCTGTGGAGTTTCGTCATTCTGCACAAGAGCTGAACCTAGAGGTATTTTGTAACCCTAATATCTGGCCGGGTCCCCATGCTGCCAAGGTATTGGTGACCTTGAAAACCCCATTGCTGCGTCTGTCTACGGAGGTGGATCTGTCTCGTTTGCAAGAGGATCTCAACCAATATCTGGAGTCTGTTTGATGTCCGAAGAGTCCTATACTCCCCTAGCTGAAGGTAGGCATGGAACAACCCTTACCGTGTTACAGCTGCCGGATGAACCTAAGGATGGGATCCCACGCCGCCTTGAGGTGGTTACTCTCTCCTGGCATGACCGGCAGCGCTCCCGACAACGGCTAGTCAGTGATCAAGGCAGTGAGCTGCAATTGATGTTGCCCCGCGGCACCCATCTCCATGACGGGGATCTGCTCTATGTAGATAAGCAGCGGCAAATTCGCGTTCAGGCTCAAGCAGAGCCTGTACTCCTAGTCCAACCTGAGAATCTGATGCAAATGGGACAGGTTCTCCACCAAATGGGAAACTGGCATCGACCGGTCCAGATTTCCCCAGCAGGGCAGATCCTGGTGTTGTCAGATGCTCCCCTGCGGGATTGGTTAACCTGCAGCGGGATACCGTTTCAAGAGACTTTACAGCCTTTTCATCCGAATCTCCTAGCCCATGGTCACTAGGTGCAGCAGCCTTGACTTTCCCTGCACATTGACATCCTCTCTACACCAATCCAAACAAATCTGCGTGGAGACTCCCTGGGTTGCCTCAGGGATTTCCTGCGTCTTAACCTCTTGAGGTCTCTGCCGGCCCTGCGCTCCAACCGGCAGAAAACTCACCGGGAGTCAGCAGGCAGTACCCCGGTTCTGACTTCAAAGGATTGCTCCCGTCCGCCCCGGTTCACCCGCACAGTGAGGGTATTGCCTACGCCAGTCGCCTCTACCAGCTGCTGAACTTGCTCCGCATCGCGGATGGGCTGATCGTTGATCTGGATAATCACATCGCCCTCCTGTAAACCGATTTGCTCAGCTGGAGAACCAGGGATCACTTGTCCAATCAAAACTCCCTCCTGTACGGTTAGGGTGATAGGACGCTGTGGATCCCGGTTGAGGCGCTCAACCACTTGTGGGCTAAGGGTGATCATGCGAATACCGAGGAAAGCGTGATCGACACGACCGGTGCTGATCAGTTGTTCGGCAATTTCCATCGCCCGGTTGATGGGAATGGAGAAACCAACGCTCTGGGCCCGTTGGAAAATGGCCGTGTTCACCCCAATCACACGACCTTCGGCATCCAAGAGGGGGCCACCGGAGTTGCCGGGGTTAATGGCTGCATCCGTCTGCAGAAAGGCCACTCGCTTGTTGGCAGCCCCAATTTGACCGGAGGAACGGCCCACCGCACTAATGATCCCGGCCGTAACCGTGTTATCCAGACCCAGTGGGTTACCGATAGCAATCGCCCAATCCCCGGGTCGCACCTGGTCGGAATCTCCTAAGGTCACGGTGGGCAAATCTTCACCCTCGATCTTGATCACAGCTATATCTGTAATCGGGTCAGAACCTTTCACTTCCCCCTCAAAAGTGCGCCCGTCCAGCAAATGCACCGTGACCCGCTCGCTGCCCTCCACCACATGGGCATTGGTGATAATCAAACCGTTGGCATCGATGATGAAGCCGGAGCCCGTCCCTTCCCGCTGAAACTCCTGCGGCAGCTGTGGGATTTGATCCCCAAAGAAGCGGCGGAACAGGGGCTGGTTAAACAGCTCAGGGTTGACCACCCGTGCCACTGTGCGAGTCGCATCAATACGCACTACCGCCGGCCCCACTTCTTCGGCAACCGCAGCAATGAAGTTGGAAGGTCGAACAACATCAGCAGAACGAGGCCCAGCCTGAGGTAGGCGAGATGGCACCTCTTTCGTAGCCCGCTGCGTCCAAGCAGTTATAGGGTTTTGCTGCAACCATTCTTGCCCAGCGCGAGACGAGAGCCAGACTCCACCCGCAACGCCTCCACCGAACAAAATCATCGCCAGAAGTGTGTGTCGTAGAATCCGCACCATGATTCGATTCCTCCCAAAGCTGTGCAATGCCGATGAAAAAGCAGAAACTGTAAGCAGCTAGCAGGCACGGGTTCCCTGTCGGCTAGCCTAACCCACACTTAATATTTCTCTTGATATTTCTTGATACTTTCATTTAGCGGGGCCACCTGTGATCAAGCTAGCAAATCTGGAAGATGACGCTAGTGCTCGAAAGGCTGAAAATGATCAGGACTAAGGGCAATTTCCCCAACGCCTTACAGCCAGGTGGTCGGGATCCCTGGCAAGTCCATCGCGCCTGGATGCAGTTGGCTCTTGAGACGGCTCAAGCAGCAGGGGAGGCCGGCGAAATTCCTGTGGCAGCCCTGGTGGTCGGCCCAGGAGAAGAGTTGTTAGCCCTCAGTGGCAATCGACGAGAACGGGATCGGGATCCCACGGCCCATGCCGAGATTCTGGCTTTGCGCCAAGCAGGCCAACGCTTGGGAGACTGGCAACTGTGGGGCTGTCGGTTATATGTGACCCTCGAACCCTGTCCAATGTGTGCCGGGGCGATCAGCCAATCTCGACTGGCTCAGGTGATCTACGGCACTGATGACCCCAAGGCCGGCGCGTTGCGCAGTGTGCTGAATTTGCCTGCATCCGGCGCTAGCTTCCATTGTCCGGAGGTGATCGGCGGGGTTTGCGAGGCAGAGTGTCGGCAACTGCTGCTGCAGTGGTTCTCCCATTTGCGAGGGATCCCACCCCATCCCTAGTGATTTTGTCCGGTTAGGGTCGTGCATCTGCAGGATGTTTTTGATACTGTCATAACGGGTCTGACCACTACTCTCCTGTGGTTCTTGAGGTGGGTTGCACCCCTCCAAGAGCCCCTACCTGTCCGGCCTACCTGTCCATCTTTTGATTCCTAACATTCATTTCTGCGCCCATTGCTCAGGCTGTCGTTGCTCATGTTGAGGATCTGGTGCGTGCCTGTTGCCCTCTTTTCTTCTCCTTCCTCTCATTTTCTATCCCATCCTCAGTCCGCTTGGTTGAAGGGTATTGCCCTTCTGATTTGGGCCTGGCTGTGTCTGACTTTCCCAGTGCAGGCGCGCGTATTGCTGCGGGTGGGCATTGCCGTCAATAAGCCGCAGGTGACTCTCGGGAGCTCTACGGGAGCCCGGCTGCTGAATGACCAGGGGCAACCTCTGGCTGAGGTTCAAGCGATGCAACCGTTACGGGCCACCCGTGCGGGTGCAGGGGTCAGCTTAGCTGGCCAGCAGGGACAACGCCTCTACCTGCAGCCGACATCGCCGGAGGGGCTGGTGTTCATTGACCAGCACTGGTACCGCGGCTTGGTGGAGATAATCCCAGGGGAGAGTGGGGTCATCGCCATCAATCAAGTGGGGTTGGATGATTATGTTTCTAGTGTGGTGGGCAGTGAGATGGGCCATCGTTTCCCTCTTGAGGCCCTGAAGGCCCAGGCAGTAGCCTCCCGAACCTATGCGCTTTACCATCGCAGCCGCCGCTCCAACCAACCTTTTGATCTGGGGAATGGTGTGGATTGGCAGGTCTACAAGGGGGTGGCTGCCGAGTCCAGCCGTACCCAAGCGGCAGCCCGCGAGACTGCCGGACAGGTTCTCACCTACCAAGGACAGCTAATCGATGCTGTTTTCCATGCCTCTGCAGGGGGGCATACCGATGATGCGGCGAATGTTTGGCTGGAGTCACGCCCCTATCTACAGGGGGTGCCGGATTTTGATCACAACTCCCCTGTATTTAGCTGGACGGCCACTATCCCCGCTCAGCAAATCCAGCAGCTAGCCTCTGGGATTGGGGCGATTCGCTCGGTGGAGGTATTGCGCAGCTCCCCTTGGGGACGGGCAATGATGTTACGTTTGGTTGGGTCGCAGGGTAGCAAGGACTTGAATGCCGGTGAGTTTCGTCGGTTACTGGGGTTACGCAGCACCATGATTTCCATCAGCCCCCGCGGTGCTGTATCAACTACGGCTAGCTTGGCTCCCATGACCGGATCTTTACCGGTGCTTTTTGAGATTCGGGGGCGGGGCTACGGACATGGGGTGGGCATGAGCCAGTGGGGTGCTGCCGGCATGGCCAGCCAAGATTATTCCTATCAGCAGATTCTCAGCCATTACTACCGCAATACGAGTCTGGCATTGGTCGAGGGACGCTAAGGGGGGAGTAAAGGGGCAGGATGGTGTATTGGGTAGCAAAAGCAGCAGCAGCTTTCAGGATTTTGTGCAAGAGAGAGTTTCTATCTTACCTACCAGGTTGATTCCTGAGAGTCTGTTGTGATTCTATGGATTTCATTGACGGCAAGAAAGTTTTCTGTTGAGATGTCCCGGTATCTTTTACGTTACGGATGGCTGAGTTGGCTATGACCACTAGCTCTCCGGCACTTGCCGATAGGGTCGTCAAGTCCAGAGGATCTTGAGAAGATCGGATTTCCATCTTTTGGGAATCTTGTAGAGATCTTGAATTCTCCTGCCCAAATCCTGAGAATTGACCCAATAATTGAAACACGTTTACCAGGATTGCCCTGTCCTTCTTTTTTGAGTCTAAACACTATCCCCAGGTATCTGTACTATGTCCATTGCCACCCTAGCCCCTGCTTTTCCCGAGCGTTGTCCCGCACTGCCCGAGGCTTTGATGCCGTTGTGCGAGATCGCCCGCAACTATTGGTGGACTTGGAACCCGGATCACCTGACCATTTTTCGGGAAATGGATCCGGCTTTGTGGGAGAAAACCTCCCACAACCCTGTACGGATGCTGGAGGAGGTCTCCTATTTGCGGCTGGCAGCTTTGGCCACGGATGTCAATTACTTAGCCACTTTGCAACGGATGGTGCAATCCTACCGGGCCTACATGGCCGCCGAGGATACCTGGGCTAAGCGCACCATGAAATCCTATGACTGGCAGCACCCGATTGCCTACTTCTGTGCCGAGTATGGCTTGCACGAGTCTTTGCCTACCTACTCCGGTGGTTTGGGTATGTTGGCGGCTGATCATCTTAAGTCTGCCTCCGATTTGGGTGTGCCGATGGTGGCGATTGGATTGCTCTACCGTCAGGGCTACTTCCAACAGCGCCTCGATAACAGTGGCTGGCAGGGGGAGCTCTATGAGGATTCTGAAGTGGAGTTGCTGCCCCTCACTTTGGTACGCCGTCCTGACGGCTGTCCTCTGATGGTGGAGGTGGCGATGCGGCAGCGAATGGTTAAGGCCCGGGCTTGGCGAGTGGATGTGGGTCGAGTGCCCCTCTTTTTGCTGGATACCGATCTGGAAGAAAATGACCCCATTGATCGCTGGATCACGGCTCATCTCTACGGGGGTAGCACCGATACTCGCATTGCCCAAGAGTGCATCCTCGGTATCGGGGGGGTGCGGCTGTTGCGCCAGTTGGGCTTGGATCCCTCGGTCTACCACATGAACGAGGGACATGCCGCTTTCCTAACTTTGGAGCTGTTGCGGGAAGAAGTTGCCCGCGGAACGCCCTTTTTGGCGGCAGAGCCGAAGGTTCGGGAGAAATGTCTGTTTACCACTCATACCCCTGTGCCGGCGGGTCACGATGCTTTTAGTCCCAATGAGATGGATGCTTTCTTTGCTTCCTTCTGGCCGCAATTGGGTCTGACGCGGGAGCAATTCTTGGCCTTAGGGGCTCGGCGCAGCGGGGATCCCTGGGAGCGCTTTAACATGACGGTGCTGGCTTTGCGCTATGCACGGGCGGCCAATGGGGTGAGTAAGCTGCACGGACGGGTATCCCGCGAAATGTGGCATGTGCTTTACCCGGATCGGTCTGTGGATGAAGTGCCGATTGGCTCGATTACCAATGGTGTTCACGCTCGCACCTGGATCTCGCCCCTTTTCTGGAATCTCTACGACCAATACTTGGGGCCGGATTGGCTGGAGCGCATCTCAGACCCTGAGGTGTGGGCTAGGGTGAATGACATTCCCGATGAGGAGTTGTGGCGGCGTAAAGCAGCTTTACGGGAGCGTCTGGTGTCTTTTACCCGTCACCGTGTTTTGCGGGCCCGACGTAATCGTGGCGAACCCAATGAGCGCATTCAGGCGGTGGGGCATCTGCTGGATCCAAAGATCCTCACCATTGGGTTTGCCCGCCGTTTCAGCACTTATAAGCGAGGGGATCTGATCCTACGGGACATGGAGCGGATCAACCGCATCTTCACCAACAAAGACTATCCGGTTCAAATTATCTTCGCCGGTAAGGCTCACCCACGGGATGAGGGAGGGAAACGCCTGATCCAACGGGTGGTGGAATGGTCGAACCGGCCTGAGGTGGCGGATCGCATTGCCTTTATTGAAAATTACGATGCCTATGTGGCCCGTAACTTGGTGCAAGGGGTGGATGTATGGCTGAATAACCCACGTCGCCCTTTGGAAGCTTCCGGTACCTCAGGGCAGAAAGTGGGCTTTAGCGGTGGGTTGAATTTGTCGGTTCTGGATGGCTGGTGGCCGGAAGGCTACAACGGTCGTAACGGCTGGGCTATTGGCCAAGAAATCGATGGCCTTGACCCGGCGGCCCAAGATGATTTGGATGCCAATTCCCTCTACGATCTGCTGGAGTATGAGGTGATCCCCATGTTCTACGACCGGGATGAGCAGGGGATCCCGCGCCGCTGGGTGGCCCGCATGAAAGAGGCAATTCGCACCCTCAACCCTGTCTTCAACACTGACCGCATGGTGAAGGAGTATGTGTTGAAGATGTATGAGCCGGAGTCTGTGCCTGCCGGAGCTCAGCCCGGTCTATACGGGTCTGTCCTGGCCGGTTAAAGGTCTTAACCTTCCCAAACCAACAAAAAAAGCCCACCCAATTTTTAGGTGGGCCTTTCTTGCTCATAAAGCAGTCAAGCTGGCCAGCTCAGGTTCGGCCGGTGCTTCTTGTGAGGGAACTAGGCACCGGCGTTCATGGCCACCGGAAGAGTCAATGGCTCCGGCTCATCCTCAGGCGGCAACACCACCACCTCTGAGCTGTCGATAATCGCCTGCAACTCTTCCCCATCGATGGTCTCCGCTTCTACCAGACGATGGGCTATGCGATCCAAGAGGGCGCGGTTTTCAGTGAGTAGACGGGTGGCCCGTGCGTAGGCTTCATCCACCAGCCGCCGCACCTCTTCATCGATCATGGCAGCAGTTTCCTCGGAGAAATCCCGCTCGGCAGCAATCTCTCGACCCAGGAAGATGTTGGTGGACTGGCGACCCAAAGCAACATTCCCCAAGCGATCGCTCATGCCAAAGCGGGTCACCATGTTACGGGCAATCCGCGCCACCTGTTGCAGATCGCTGGCAGCACCGGTGGTGATTTCCGACTCACCGTAGACAATTTCCTCGGCAACCCGGCCTCCTAGCGCAACCGTCATCATGTTTTTGAGATGGGCACGGGTGGTCAATCCCATGTCATCATCGCTGGGCATGAACCAGGTGAGACCACCCGCCTGTCCACGGGGGATGATGGTTACCTTTTGAATGGGATCGTAGTTGGGCAGCAGGGATCCTACCAAAGCATGACCCGACTCATGATAGGCCACCAACTCCTTGCGCCGCTCGCTCATGAGGCGATCTTTCTTCTCAGGGCCGGCCAGCACCCGATCCACCGCATCGTTGATCTCATCCATCGAGATCTCGGTGAGATTACGGCGGGCGGCCAAAATGGCTGCTTCATTGAGGAGGTTGGCCAAGTCTGCCCCCGTAAAACCAGGGGTACGGCGGGCCAGTTTCTCCAGATCCACATCGGCAGAGAGGGTTTTGCCGCGGGCGTGTACCTTGAGGATTTCCAAGCGGCCCTGGAAGTCAGGACGATCCACCGTTACTTGGCGATCAAAGCGCCCCGGTCGCAGCAGTGCTGCGTCCAAGACATCCGGTCGGTTGGTAGCAGCAATCACGATAATGCCGGAGTTGCCCTCAAAGCCGTCCATTTCTGTGAGCAACTGGTTCAGGGTTTGCTCCCGTTCATCGTTACCACCGCCCAAACCAGCCCCCCGTTGGCGACCGACCGCGTCGATTTCATCGATGAAGACAATACAAGGGGCATTTTGCTTGGCTTGCTCAAACAGATCCCGTACCCGGGAAGCCCCCACCCCGACAAACATTTCCACAAATTCCGAGCCGGAAATGGAGAAAAAGGGAACCCCCGCTTCTCCGGCCACAGCACGGGCCAGCAGGGTTTTACCGGTACCTGGAGGGCCCACCAACAGCACCCCGCGCGGGATTTTGGCTCCCAAAGCCGTGAAGCGCTCAGAATTCTTCAGGAAGTCCACCACCTCAGCCAGCTCCAACTTGGCCTGTTCAATGCCGGCCACATCGTTGAAGGTGATCTGGGTTTTGGGTTCCATTTGCACCCGTGCTCTCGACTTACCGAAATTGAGGGCTTGGCTGCCAGGACCGGTTTGGGCACGGCGCAGCAGGAAGAATAAGCCAAGCAGCAACAAAACCGGCAGGAAGAAGGTGCTAAGGATACGTCCAAGGAGCCCATCCTCCTGGACAGGGCGCACCGCCAACTCCACTCCTTTGGCAACCAATGTGCTCTCAAACTCCGGGGTAAGGGGGGGTAGATTGACCTGTACCTGCGTGGCACGATTGTTCACCTCAGCCTCGGCAATGGCAATTTGGCGACCATCAGGGGTCGTTTCCACCAAAACCCTGCTGACCTCACCTCGTTCGACGCGGCTGATCAGGTCAGAGTAGCTGATCTCTTGGCGTTCAGCCGGGCGGGTACCGAAAAAGGTTGTGGCCAAAGAAATCAATACGATGGCCAGCAGCGCGTACAGCCCCGCACTTCTCCATTTCTTACTTTTACCTTTCTGACTCACGGAAGCGTTTCCTCCCAAAGGGTGTTTCTTATTGAATTCACAGGGGGCAATCTGGGGTCGGGTGGGCTCTAACGACAACAGACTATTAATTAATATTAACCTGGCCGAGAGGTTTGCTGAGGATCCGCCAGATCTTTCAATCCAAGAGCTTGCTTGGGGGATAGGATTGAATCGATACAGGTTTTCGAGGCCTAGCCAGGTTGCTGCCGCTCTTGCTGCTCCTTTCTATCTTGGGCATTTCTCATGCTGACTCGACTGCGTGAACTGAGCATCGCTGCCGATGGACGCTACCTTAGGGACGAGGAGATGCAATTTATGGAGACCTATTTGGCCTCCTTTGATCTGCGCCTGAGCGCCTATCACAAGATTCAGAACGCAGAAGCTGAAATCATCCGGGATGTGGAGAGGAAAATGCGTGCTCTGGATCCCTACCTACTCATGCGCGGGGTAGAAGACTTCAGCAACAAGTGGAAGGCAGACACGGTAAGGGTTTTGCGCCTTTCGGCCCTGGCTATGCTTTTGGATGATGAGCAGCGTTATAAGGAGCGATTTCTCTACTGGTTTCAAACTTTGATGCGCGCTTTTCGAACCCAACGTAGCTGTGAGGCTACCTACCGCTTCTTGCAGGAAGTCTTAGCCAACTATCTAAGCTACGACGAGTTGAGCCTACTCAAACCCATTCTTGAAACCAACCGTACCTTACTGGGCCTCAACTAGGCCGCTGTCTCTGAAGGGGCAACCGACTCGATGACCTCTAACTCATCCGCCTGCAAGTGGGCGCGAAATTTGCTGCCAAATTGCACCTGATAAGGGAAATTGGCGCTGATCGGACGGCCATTCCAATCTCGGATCACCGCCTTGAGTTCCCCTTCCAAACCCTTGATATCAAAGGGTTGATTGCGATGTTCGGGGTGATGATAGACGATTACGCTGGTACGTACCCGCACCCGATCTCCAACATTCATGGCTTTGCCCTCCCAAAAAGGTGGCCTACCGCAGAAACTAATTGGACTCACTCTAGCTCAAATTCTAAGGAAGGCTGCGAGCTGTGGAGAAGTATGTGGAAATCGATACAGTAGTTTGCATTTCCAGAAAATGATCCTCAACTTGCCCCTTTCGCCGGTGGTGCGGCTAGCTCAAGAGGAGATGCTAAAGCCTTCCCCAGGGGGGATCCCTGAACCTAAAAACCTGCATCTTTGAGCAGGGTCACTGACGCCTGATGGAACTTGCAGCAAAAATCAACGTCACTGTGTCCCCGAACACATTTTAGCAGCGTGTTGAGGAGGAGTGAATGATTGATTTGCTGACCAGTGCTTTGATTGCCCTCTTGCCGACGGTGCCTGGAGAGCCAGAACAGATGGTGGTGAGCCACTATGGCCAATTACCGCCTGGGCAGAGTTGGAATCGGCTTAAGGATGGCAGTCTCTTTCGACCGGAACAAGACTTTGTTGCTGCCCATCGAACCTTGCCGATTGGTACGCGCTTGCTGTTGACCAACCCTGAGCAGCCCGAGCAGAAGGTGGTGGTCAGCGTCTTGGATCGCGGCCCCTTTATTCGCGGTCGGGATCTGGATATTTCCACCGTCGCAGCCCGTGAGCTAGGCATCTATGAGCAGGGAGTGGCTCAGGTAGAAGTGCGTCTCCTGCCCTCAGAAGAACTACCCCTCTCCGGTATTTTGATGAGTGTGGCATCCTTCCAACGTTCACTCTAGAAGTACTAGAAGTAAAAGGCAGGATTCCCGGTCTTGTCACTGAGGATTCCTGCCGCAAGCCACTTACTGAGATTGCACCTGCTGAAGTAGGCCAGCAGAACCTGCACAACTTACCCTTGGCTTTTGAGACTTTGCACAGAAGACCCCCTTTAGTAACTCCGCTATCCCGGCATCAGCAAGACTTTTGCTTGGCCCCGACTTTACTGCCTGGTTTTTGGGTGAAAACCCACCACCTTTGCCTCGGTATCGGTACAACTCTTTGCTGGATTGCCTACAACATTGCTTATGGGCCTGACGGCGGATTATAGGCCGGCACTCATGGAGAATCTAATACCGGATCACAGGCTATAATCCCAGAGGTTTACACAGAGCCTCTCCTCACGTTCATGAGGACTTGCTAGAGTGACTCTCTGTCGAGATCTCTCTTCTATCTTCTCTGCGTTTGTCGCCAATGCCACAATCTCCACAGCATTCGGGCCGTTTGAAGTCGTCCCAATGGATACAGGCGCGGCAGCCCTTCAACATTTCTGGCCAGCGTTCCCGAATTAACAGTTGCCGCAATCTGACTTCCCGTGACTCCCGAAACGGGTACTGGCATTGATCCATAACCATGAGGTTTCGCAGCTCTCTGTATCTGGTATAAGAGCAGATTTGGGTATGTAATCGGGAAACATTGGTATAGCTTAAGATTTCTGCTGCCTGTCAGTTTTTCCCACTTGCTTGAGGACGTCTAACTCCATCCCACTGATATCCATTTGGAAGGATTTGCCAAATAATGTAAACATAATCATGTAAAACTTAGTTCACTTTTCGCCACTCAAAATAAAGGTGGGATCCAGTGCCACCAGCATGTGTGCCCGCCCGCGGTGTTCTAGGCGATTGACTGCAGATTGAATGACCTCCACATGACGAGCTTGCACAGCTGCTAATCCGGCAGAAAGGCCGTATAGACCATCCAAAGAATTGGTGGTGGCCACAATCCGACCTTGTGGGCTGAGGTATTGCCAGCAGGCCTCCAAGATCTCCTGCAAAGGATGCCCCCCCTCAATACAGATGCGATCTGGCGCTGGAGCCAGTTCCCGCAGACAGTCTGGGGCAGTACCCTGGATGATCTGGATGTTGCCTAGACCAAATTTCTCGCGATTGCCCTCGATCAGGCTAATAACCTCTGCATCCCGTTCGATGGCGATGACTTGGGCTTTTGGGCACAAGAGGGCTGCTTCAACGGCAATGGTGCCAGTACCGGCACCAACATCCCACAGACAGTGGTTCTCACCCAAACGCAACTGACTCAGCACCAACACCCGCACCTCTCTGGGGCTCATAGGGATCCCTGGAATACGTTCGAAGGCAGAGTCAGGGATCCCTGGGGTGCGATACGGCCAAGGGAACAAGGTTGACATGATAAGGTTACCCATTCTGTTAAGGTTCTGGTATGTCCCCTAGCATAAGGCGGATGCTCTACTGACTGGGGCAAGGGGGTTTTGATAGAATTATTGAAGGCTGCGGGCGTAGTTCAGTGGTAGAACGCTAGCTTCCCAAGCTGGATGTCGTGAGTTCGAGTCTCATCGCCCGCTTCCTCCTTCGAATCCGGAAACTCCCCCTTGATAGATGGCCCTAAGGGGCAGTAAGCCAATAGAACAGCGATATCAATTTTCTTGAATCAGTCGCCCATAGCAGACATCCGCAGCTTCAAGGCTACCGGTATCGGTCTTATGTCCTAATGTTTGCTTGCCAGTGTCCACCTGCCGTGACCCAAACGATAACAAAGGTATACACACCAAATTCTTTGTTTTGATAAGAGCTTTCTTCAGCCTGCCAATCTGTACTTGAGCTTAAGCCCTTCTGACAAGCGAGTCCCTTTTGCCTAGAATCGAGCAAGAGCCCACTCCCAAGAGCCCACTCCAGGAGGAGATGATGGAGCAACCTGCCGCCATCCTACCGTTACAACCCCCTAAAGATGTCTCCATCGAGGATATTGAGCAGGAACTGAACAAGATTTGGTCTTCTAAAGGAGAGAGTGTTGCCACCCGTGCTGCCACCTTCACCCTGGTAGTATACGAATCCTTAGACGAGGCTCTCCTGCTGCCTTCACCTACAGTGGAAGCAATTGCCGCTCAAAACCCCTGCCGCGTGATCGACTTGCGTGCCAAACGAGAGGGATCCGCAAATGATGTGATTGAATCGCAAGTGGCAGCCTATTGCCCTGTTACCCTTGAACAGCGTAGCTCTTTGGTGTGTTGCGAGTACATCACCCTAAAAGCGCCGGAATCTGATTTTGTACGAGCCTGTAGTGCCGTTGCTTCGCTGTTAATCCCCAGCTTACCCACCTTTTTGTGGTGGCAGGGGGATCTGGACTTGAACAGTCTCCTGTTTCAAAAGTTGGTTGCCTTGAGCAACCGTGTCATTGTCGATTCACGCAGCTTTGTCAACCCGGAAGAAGACTTGAGAGAAATGCACCTGCTCACGACCGAAGGTCGGCAGTGTGGCGATTTAAATTGGAAGCGGCTTAACCCTTGGCAGGAGCTGACGGCCCAAGCTTTCGATCCGCCGGATCGGCGAGAATCTCTACAGCTGGTGGATCGCGTTACCCTTGACTATAAGGCAGGAAATCCCTGTCAGGCCTTTCTTTTCCTGGGTTGGCTGGCCAGCCGCCTCGGTTGGATCCCTGTAGAACGGGTACAAAACAAAGAACATGATTATCTGATCGATCGCATTCGCTTCCAAACCCAGACAGGGGGTGAGGTTATAGCAGAACTGGCGGCGGTGCCCTTGGCTTCGGAAGCAACTCAGCCAGGGGATTTGATCGGGGTGCGCCTCACGTCTTCCGATACTGATGCAAATGCCTGTACTGTTCTGTGTTCGGAAACTACAGGCTGTATGCGTATGGAAGCGATGGGTGGAGCTCAGAGCTGTACCATTCGCCAGGTGGCTCCCCTCGAGCAGGATGATCTGGATGTGCTTTTGGCAGCTGAGTTACAGCGGCTCGGCGCCGATCACCTTTACGAAGAAACTTTGGCGGTGGTGGATCAGATCCTCAAGCTCTAGTTCTAACCCTCTTAATCAGTTTTCAACAGAGCAGAAAAGCCACTCCGCGAAGGGGGTGGCTCCTAGGTTGCTCAACCATACCCGCTAGCTGGCCAGCTAGCTAGCGCAATCCAAAAGCAGCGGCAAGCACACTGTGGCCAACAACAGCTTCAACAGCAATGCTGATAACAAACCCTAGCATCGCCAACCGTCCATTCCAACGCTCCGCCCTTTCGGTCCAGCCAATTTCCCACTCGGGTGGAGTTTCGCTGTCTTGACCATACTGGGGAATATATCGGGGGCGTCCAGCACTTTCCCAACCAGCAGGACGCTTGGAGTTAAAGAAGGCCATCGAGCCAACCGTCACAGCTGTCACCAGTCCGACCAGCATGACGAGGATGTAAGGAAGCAAAGGGTTACCGGTCATCATTAGCTCAAAGCATGAAGGTGGATAGTTTTGGGCTTTTCCAAAAAGAAGTCAAGCCCTGCTTAAGTCTATTTATTAGAACTATTGCAGACCCAACCACTGTGCCAAGGTGCTGGCGAAAACGCTGTGGCCCAATACCGCTTCCGTGGCGATGCTGATTACAAAACCGAGCATGGCCAAACGGCCATTCCAACGCTCCGCTTGTTCAGTCCAACCCGGAACCCAATCATTAGTGGTGTCGTAGTACTGGGCAACGGCGGCAGAATCCATGCGAGAAGGGATCCGAGGGGAGGCTTGCATTGTTAATACCTCTGTTACTTTACTTAATTAAACTTAACATCGATTTACATCTTTTGACAAGTGCAGGGATGAACTGGGGTGTGGATGGAGTGACCGTCTCTGCAGGTGTTGGTCAAGAGCGATGCCATACTGAGGAAAACGGGTGTTATGCAAAGACTATGGCCGTATCCCCTCTTTCCCGTCCCAAGGTTGATGTCGCAGCCGATCTAGCCCTCCAGGTGCGGGCTGATTTTCCAATTTTGCAGCGGCAGGTGAATGGCCATCCGCTAATCTACCTAGATAACGCCGCCACTTCCCAGAAGCCGCAAGTGGTTTTACAAGCTGTGGATCAGTACTACCGGCATTCCAATGCCAATGTGCATCGGGGCGTGCACACGCTTAGCAATGAAGCCACTGATGCCTATGAAGGAGCACGGGAGAAAATTGCCCGTTTCATCAATTCTCCCTCACCTCAGCAAGTTATCTATACCCGCAACGCCAGTGAAGCCATCAATCTGGTGGCCTACAGCTGGGGGCTGAGCACCCTTGCCCAGGGGGATGAGATCATTCTCTCAGTGATGGAGCACCACAGCAATTTAATTCCTTGGCAGTTGGTGGCCCAGAAGACGGGGGCTCACCTGAAGTTCATTCGCATCACCCCCAAGGGGGAGTTGGATCTGGAGCATTATCAATCTTTGCTCAGTGATCGTACCCGTTTGGTGGCTGTGGCTCAGGTTTCCAATATGCTGGGATCCCTGAACCCGGTTCAGGAAGTGATCGAATTAGCCCATCGCTACGGCGCTAAGGTCCTGTTGGATGCCTGTCAGAGTGTGCCCCACTTGCCGGTGGATGTGCAGGCTTTGAATTGTGACTGGTTAGCCTTTTCGGGGCACAAAATGTGTGGCCCGACCGGAATTGGTGTCCTCTACGGTAAGCGAGATCTCTTGCAAGCCATGCCGCCCTTTTTGGGTGGCGGGGAGATGATCGCCGATGTGTATTTGGATCACGCCACCTATGCGGATATTCCCCACAAGTTTGAGGCTGGTACTCCGGCAATTGCTCAGGCGGTAGGATTGGGAGCAGCCGTTGATTACTTGAGTCAGATCGGTCTAGATTGCATTCATACCCATGAGCAGCAGCTGATCACACGTCTTTTGGACGGGATCCAACAGATACCAGGTGTTACAGTTTATGGCCCTACCGATCCAAAGCAGCGGGCGGGCTTGGTCAGTTTTTCAGTAGAGGCAATTCACCCTCACGATCTTTCCACCTTGCTGGATGAGCAAGGCATCGCCATTCGGGCAGGTCACCACTGTACACAGCCGTTGCACCGATATCTGAAGCTACAATCGACAGCACGCGCCAGTGTTTACCTCTACAACACGCTGGCGGAGGTGGATCGCTTCCTAGAAGTGTTGGCAGAAGCTGTAGAGTTTTTTACAGTTGCCTTGAGTTAGCTGTTAATTAGAGAGCGATAAGCCTGGCCCTGTCCTCGTAGAGGTAGAGTTGGTACCGGCTGTGTAGCTAGTATCAAGCTGTGTATCCGTTGATTGCTGGTCGTGGACACAATTTAGTGGACACAATTTAGTTGTGATACTAATTTAGTTGTAATACTTAGTTGTTAATACTTAGTTGTAATGTCTACAGCTCTTACCTCAACGGAAGAGTTGGCCCTAAGGGAGGAACACCATACCCAGATCAGCGGGGTTAAGGCTGGGATCCAGTTGAGTTCGGGTATCGTAAAGCGCGCCCCTGAGGTCGGCCCCTGCCAAGAAGGCACCCCGGAGGTCAGCCCCCCGCAAATCGGCATTGTGTAACTTGGCCCCGGTTAAATCCGCTTGGTATAGGATGGCTTGGCGCAGATCCGCTTTGCTCAGGTCCGCCACCTGTAGATTGGCACCTGTTAGATCTGCCTGTTGCAAATTGGCGTGGGAGAGGTCTGCTTCCCACAAAAAAGCACCCGATTGATCCGATTGGCTTAGGTTGGCTTGCCTCAAATCGGCCAAATTCAAAATTGACTGGGAAAGGTCGGCTGCTTGCAAATTGGCTCGTTTGAGAATTACCTCCTTCAGGTTGGCCCCTTGCAAATCCACCCCCGGTAGTTCTGCCCCCGTCAGGTCACAAGCTGGGCAATCTTTGGTAGGGGAGACTATTTGGGAGCGCCCCAACTGAGCATCCAACTCCACCTGGGCCAAGGCCATAGCTCCTAGCCACCAGAAAATGATCCCCCCCCAAAAGAAGCTTGGCCAGCCGGTTTTCGGCCCATCCCCTGCACCGGCCCTCATGTCTGGGATGGTAGCTGCTTTGGCAAAGTTTCTCACGGATCCACCATATCCTGAGGACATGACAACTTTAGCCATCGTTGGGGGACGGTTGACAGCAGGGACAAAAGTGGGCCGAGCGCCCTGCCAGTTTTAGTCGCTGAATCCGTGTGCCGCATACCCGACAGGGATCCCCTTCTCGACCATAAACCCAGGCTTGCCCCTGGTAGTTGCCATTCAGCCCATTGAGATCCCGGTAATCCCGCAAGGTGGTTCCCCGTTGCGCCAAACCTGTCTGCAAGACTTGAAGCAACATCTCCCGTAGACGGACAATGGCAGGGCTGGAGAGCTGAAATGCAGGGG
This sequence comes from uncultured cyanobacterium, assembly GCA_937944885.1. Lineage (GTDB taxonomy): Bacteria > Cyanobacteriota > Cyanobacteriia > Thermostichales > Thermostichaceae > Thermostichus. The sequence goes on along the minus strand of CALFBB010000003.1, from coordinate 24,116 downwards.
TTGCCGGGTGGATGCTACTCAAAAATAGAGCTTCATCGGCGTAAATGTTGCCGACCCCGGCTACCAAAGATTGATCTAGCAGCGCAGCTTTGATGGAGCGCTTGCTCCGTTGCAAGGCTTTTTGCAAATAACTGTCGGAAAAGGCCGTGGCAAAGGGCTCGGGTCCCAATGTTTTCAGAGTTGTAACCACTTGCTCTGGGGCTACGCCGGCAGGCACTAACCACATCTGACCAAAGCTGCGCTGATCCACAAAGCGCAGATCCCATTCCCCCTCCAGGCGCAGACGCACACGGGTATGAGCTGACAAGGGCAGGGAGCTTTTAAGCCGGAGCATCTGTCCAGTCATGCGCAGGTGCACAACCAAACAGGCCCCAGAATCCAGGGATCCCAGCAAATACTTTCCCCGCCGTTGCCAACCGGTAAAGCCAGTACCAACCAAGCTTTGTCGAAACTCGCGCAGCGTCGGGTAGGCAATGGTACGTGGCAAGAGCACCTCTACCCCTAGCACAACTTGCCCTAGGGTAAGGCTTTGCAAATCTTGCCTAACCGTTTCAACTTCCGGCAGCTCTGGCACAGGACAACAGGCTTAAACACACCCGCCGGCAAAGGGATCCCGGCTTGGAGCTTCTGTTGGATGGAGGTTCAGCTTAGGTAGCAGGAGTCGCTTTGGCCTTAGCTTCTTTGGGAACTTCCAACACTTCTAACTCATCTTCACGAAAGTTGTTGGTGTTGATGTTGTAGTAGTTGATTTTGTCAAAACGGACAATGACCGGGTACAAAATACCGCTGGTATCTACTGCTGCGACAGTTCCCACATCCCGATACCAGTAGGATTCTTTCCGCAGCACACGCACTTTGGCACCACGCTGAATCGCCATGAGGGTTATCTCCATTGACCTGAACTCAGATTACCCTAGTTGGTGAAGTGGCTGCGATTTCTGAATTTTTGTGACAGGGATCGGGGTCCCTGAGTGGGCATGAAGCGTCGAGTTTTTGGGGCTGGGTTGTCTGGGTCTGCCTTAGCTTGGGGGGCAGGGTGGGCAAGTTTTGGGCAACCCCTCCTGTCTCATCCGCGGGATTTTGCTGTCGTTCTCAACCTGCGGACAGGTCGTAAAGCTGCCCTTTGGCAACCGGATCAGGCCTCCCACATTCAGGCCGCTCCTGGCTCGACAGTCAAATGTGCGGTTGCTGCTGCAGCTCTGGCAACTGGGATCACCCATGCAGAACGCACCCTGCATTGCCCAGGCTGGTGGGATCCGCCGGCGCAGTTGGGGTTGGGTCGCCTGCCCTGCTGGGATCCCCGTGGTCATGGATCCCTGACTTTATCTGAAGCCTTGGCCCACTCCTGCAATGTGCATTTTTACCAGTTGGGATGGGAGCTGGGAAGCGTGGCTCTCTGGGAATGGCTGCAGCGCTTTGGCTTAGGAAATAGCCCGGCTACAAAAACAGCCCCCTCACCTCTATTGGCCACCGGTCAGCTGCCCGGCTGGGGGGTGGATCCCTGGGACTTGCTGGCTTATACAGCGGCTATTGCCCGACGCGGCCTACCCCTAGAGGGAGAAGTGCGGATCCCGGCCATTTCTCTGGCTGAACCTGTTTGGGATTCCCTTCACACCGGCTTGCGTCTAGCCGCTTTTTCTGGCACCTGCCGAGGGATTGCTCCGCAAGGGATCCCGGTGGCGGCTAAGTCGGGAACCATTCTCAACTCTCGTCGCCTGGGCCGGCCAACCCTCTGGGCAGAAGATTTTCAAGCTTGGCTATTGGCCTTTTGGCCCCTGCCCGATCCTCATTGGGCCCTGGTTTTGCATCTGCATCAAGGCAAAGCCTACGAAGCCGCCATACCCATCGCCCGACAGATCATTGCAACCATATCATTGCAACCATAGGAGCCTGATAGCTTCCTGCACCTGACCGAATCCATGTTGCGGACGCAGTGGTTTTCTCTGGGCTGGCTGCTCCCACCCAAGCCTCCTTTCAGGGCAGATAGGATCTTCCTGTTCCGGTTACTCACCAAAAGCATACCGGAGCTGCCCGTCGGATCGACCCTGCTCCCGCCAGGTCTGAAGCAGGATCCCGCTTTGGTTAAAAACCCAAAAAAAGCGGAAAAACAGACTTCTCTGAGATACCGACAAGTCAAGGGATCCCCAGAGGGTTAAACCCATACCACCGACAAAAGTAGCTAGCAATACAGTTCATCGGCAGCCAAATCGGTTTAATACCACAGAGCTCGGTCAACAGCAACGAAAGCTACTTCTCTTGCCTGCCAATGGCCCCTTTCGTGGGCTGCATTGCTTTGGCAGCCGATTGATGGTGATGTAGTCCAGAACCAGGACTAGGCCGAGCTGCTCATCGTGACACCAGTTTTTGCCCAGTTGAACCCGCTTCGTCTCGGAGACAAAGGTATGGCTCATTCTCTTAATCGCCGTCAACTCATCAAAATGGGTGCCCTAGCTGGAGCTGGGGTAGCTCTAGGTCCTCAGCTTTGGGTCAAGCATTCTCTGCCCGCTTATGCTCAGGGGGAAACCATTCGAGTTGGGATCCTGCACTCCCTCAGTGGCACCATGGCGATTTCAGAGACCAGTGTGGTGGATGCCGAGCGCCTAGCCATTAAAGAGATCAATGCTGCTGGTGGGGTGTTGGGGAAGCAGATTGAGGCGATTGTGGAGGATGGAGCCTCCGATTGGCCCACCTTTGCTGAAAAAGCCACCAAGCTGATCGACTCTGACAAAGTAGCAACGGTGTTTGGCTGCTGGACTTCTGCTAGCCGGAAAGCCGTTTTGCCGGTGTTTGAGTCTAGGCAGCATATGCTCTGGTATCCGGTGCAGTACGAAGGGCAGGAATGCTCCAAAAACATCTTCTACACCGGCGCTGCCCCCAACCAGCAGATCGAGCCTTCCGTAGAATGGCTGCTCAAAAACAAAGGCAAAGAGTTCTTCCTAGTGGGATCCGACTACGTGTTCCCCCGCACCGCCAATACCATCATCAAAGCGCAACTGGAAGCCCTGGGCGGCACTGTGGTGGGTGAAGACTACCTGCCCTTGGGCAATACAGAAGTAACCCCGATCATCAGCAAGATCCGCGCTGCCCTTCCCAAGGGTGGCATCATCTACAACAGCTTGAACGGCGACAGCAACGTGGCCTTCTTTACCCAATTACAAGGGGCAGGGCTAGGGCCAGATCGCTACCCCTCTATGTCCGTCAGTATTGCTGAAGAAGAGGTGCAGGCAATCGGCCCTGAGTTTCTGGAGGGTCACTACGCTGCCTGGAACTACTTTATGACGGTGGATACACCTGCCAACAAGAAGTTTGTGGAGGCTTTTCGGGCAGAGTACGGCCAAAACCGTGTTACCAACGACCCGATGGAAGCCGCCTACATCATGGTTTACCTCTGGAAGCAGGCGGTGGAAAAAGCCGGAACAGTGGAAATTGATGCCGTTCGGCAGGCAGCCTACGGCCAAACCTTCGACGCACCAGAGGGATTGGTAACCATGAACAGCAACCACCACTTAACCAAGTACGTGCGGATTGGGCAAGTGCGTTCTGATGGCCTGTTCGAGGTGATTTCGGCCACCGATGCGGTGGATCCCTTGCCCTGGAACCAGTTTGTGGCCGAAACCAAAGGCTATGCCTGTGACTGGTCAGATCCGACCAAGGGGGGGCGTTACCAGGTGTAATCTCAGCCTATGAATGTCGAGATCCCTTTTCGGCTGCCAATCCCGCCTCACCGTTCAGGATCGTTCTCAGGATTGTTCTCAGGATCGTTCTCAGGATTGTTCTGGAATTGTTCTGAATGTTCTGAATAAGTATTTTTGGGAAAAGAGTTGACTTTCCCTCCATCAAGAAATGCTTGGATGAGGATCCCCGACTTATGACCCTGTTGTTTGACAGTTTATTTAACGGCATCAGTATCGGCACCGTGCTGCTGATGGCGGCTTTAGGGCTGGCGATTGTCTTTGGCCTTATGGGCGTCATCAACATGGCCCATGGGGAGCTGATGATGCTGGGAGCCTATACCACCTTTGTGGTGCAAAATGTCTTCCGGCAATGGGGGGATCCCTGGCGGGATTTCTATATCTTTCCAGCTCTAGTGGCTGCTTTTGGGGTGGCAGCGCTGGTGGGGTTAATCCTCGAGCGGGCAGTGATTCGCTTCCTCTACGGTCGTCCACTGGAAACCCTATTGGCTACCTGGGGAGTAAGCCTAATCCTGCAGCAGTTTGTCCGCAGCGTCAATTGGGTGCTGGCTTTACGGTTGGGGGTATTTGGGTTGCTGTTTTTTGGGGGTTGGTGGTTGCTGGCTAAACGGGTGGATTGGCCACGTATCAAAGGATGGGTTCTCACCCTGTTACTGGTGCTTTCCACAGCGATTGGAACCGTGGGTGGGCGGCTGCTGGCGCAAACCTATGCCCTGGCGGTTACACAGCCCTGGTTTGGGGCGCAAAACAGAGATGTAACAGCACCCCGTTGGCTGCGGGGCGGGATCCCGGTGGGTCAGCTCTTCTTGCCCAATACGCGCCTGTTTATTATCAGTCTCACCCTTGTCTGCATCCTTGGGCTGTACATTTTTCTGCAGCATACCCGCTGGGGGCTGCGGATCCGGGCAGTGACCCAAAATCGCGCCATGAGTGCCTGTGTCGGGATCCCGACCCAAACGGTAGATGCCCTCACCTTTGCCATTGGCTCAGGTCTGGCGGGTGTAGCAGGGGTTGCGGTTAGCTTACTGGGATCCGTGGGGCCCAATACCGGTCAAAACTACATCGTGGACACCTTCATGGTGGTGGTGGTGGGGGGTGTCGGCAAGCTTTTGGGCAGCATTGTGGCCGCTTTGGGTATCGGCATTGCCAACTTTTTAATCGGTTCTGGTACCTTGGCCTTGATCTTTCCGGGCGTTCCCATTTTGACCGATACCCTCAACTTTTTTGCCACCACCAGCATGGCCAAGGTGATGGTATTTGCCCTGATTGTGGTGTTCTTACAATTTCGCCCTCGCGGCCTCTTTCCGGAAAAAGGTCGAACGGTAGATGCCTAGGATAGAAGGATGAAAGTGCTTCACTCTCCCCATACTCCTGATGGAATAACCACTCCTGCTCAAGGGTTGGATCTCAGCCCTCGCAACAAACTGCTGTTAGAAGCTGGAGTCCTGATGGGTGTGCTGCTCCTGCTGATCTTCGTGTTTCCAGCAGTGTTGTCGGGTTTTCGTCTTAACCTGTTAGGGCGGTTTCTAGCTCTCAGCATTGTTGCTTTGGGAATTGACCTGATTTGGGGTTATACAGGAATGCTTAGCTTAGGGCAGGGGGTCTTTTTTGCCCTTGGGGGCTATGCCCTGGGTATGCACCTAAGTTTGCAACTGCCGGATGGCCGGATCCCGGAGTTTTTTAGTTTGTATGGGGTAACAGAACTACCCTGGTTTTGGCGACCCTTTTATTCATTTTCATTCACGGCTATTGCTATTTTCCTGATCCCAGCTTTGGTAGCATCAGCTCTTGGGTATTTGGTGGTTAGGAATCGGATTCGAGGAGTCTATTTCTCAATTTTAACTCAAGCTACCACCATTATTTTCTTTAACTTCTTCAATGGCCAACAGCGATTGATCAACGGCACCAATGGATTGACATCTTTTACAACTCTGTTTGACCTCAACATCAATTCTGCAGAAATGCGATTTGCAATTTATGTAGCAACGATTTTGTTTGTGGCTTTGGCCTATGTACTCTGCCGCTATCTGACTAGTGGCCTATTTGGACGGATCCTGGTGGCCATTCGAGATGATGAACCGCGGGTGCGCTTCTCAGGTTATGATCCAACCGGATTTAAAGTGTTAGTATTTGCGGTTGCGGCAGGCTTAGCAGGGATTGCCGGCGCTTTGTTTACATTACAAACAGGGATCATTTCCCCCAATGCCATGTCCGTCCCCTTTTCTATTGAAATGGTGATTTGGGTTGCTGTAGGTGGCCGATCCAGCTTGATTGGGGCTGTGATCGGAGCGGTACTGGTCAACTTTGCCAAGAGTCTTCTCAGTGAGAGTTTCCCAGAAATTTGGCTCTTCTTTCAGGGCGGGTTATTCCTGCTGGTGGTCATGGTGCTACCGGATGGATTGGTAGGCTGGGTGCGTACCCAAGGGCGGCAGCTGTGGATTATCTTTCAACTTTGGCGTCGGCGCTTAGCTAAGACCTCCCTTGCTTAATGGACAGCTGCAGGTAAAAGGGATCCAAACTGATGGGAAAAATCACAATGGATGGCCACTACCCTCACTTGTCCCCTTTCTGGAGAAGTTCCTGGCAGGGGGCCGGCCATTGCCGGTTTTCTTGGACAGATCTATCAGCTGCAATCCAGTGTTGGGTTGCTTGCAGGTCAAGGTCTAACCTCTATCTTTAGGATATAAGCCCTATGCTCACTGCAGCTCCTATTGCTACCCGGCAGATTTTACAAATCCAGGATCTCACCGTCAGTTTTGATGGGTTTAAGGCTCTCAATGGACTTAACTTTTCCTTGGATGAAGGGGAATTGCGAGTGGTCATTGGCCCAAATGGAGCCGGTAAAACCACTCTCTTGGATGTGTTGACAGGTAAAGTTAGGCCCACCAAAGGGTGTGTCCTGTTTAAGGGTAAGGATTTGACCAAGCTCAAGGAACATCAAATCTCGGTTTTGGGGATTGGTCGTAAGTTTCAAACTCCGCGTATTTATCAAAACCTCAACCCCCGTGAGAACCTAGAGTTGTCCCTCAATCCTCATAAAGAGGTATTCCCCACATTGTTTGGCAGGCGGGATTTGAGGGATAAAGTCGATGCTTTACTAGAAACAATTCATCTTGTCCATAAGGATCGGATCCCGGCAGGTTTGCTCTCCCACGGGGAAAAACAATGGCTAGAAATCGGTATGGTCATTGCTCAGGATCCAGATTTGCTATTGCTAGATGAATGTGTAGCTGGCATGACGGATAAAGAAACAGAAGCCACAGGAGAACTGATCCAATCCCTGGCTAAAAATCATACCATTTTGGTAATCGAGCATGATATGGTGTTTGTCCGGCAAATTGCCCGCAAGGTTACTGTCTTACATCAAGGGGCGCTGCTGTGTGAGGGGAGCTTTGAGGAGGTGAAGAATGATCCGCGGGTGATTGAGGTCTATCTCGGATCCCATAAGAGGGGATGACGATCAATCCTTAATGAGTTCCAGATGAGAGTAAACAGAAAATGAATACAGAAGCGGCCACTGCAACTCAAAATAAATCCCAGGATGGATCCAAACCTCTACTGGAGGTTTCCGATCTTAATGTTTACTACGGGCAAAGCTTAATTGTAAGGGGTCTCTCTTTTAAGATCTTTCCTGGTCAGGCAGTTTGCCTTCTTGGTCGCAACGGCATGGGTAAAACCACCACCTTAAAAGCCCTGATGGGACTGCTAAGAGACTGTACAGGTAACATTACTTTTGATGGGATCCCTATCACCCACTATCCTCCTCATCTAAGAGCATGTGCCGGGATTGGTTATGTACCTCAGGGTCGAGAAATCTTTCCTCACCTAACTGTAGAAGAAAACCTTTTGATCGGCTTAGAATCCGTTCCCACAAAAGAACGAGTTATACCAGAGTTTGTTTATGAGCTGTTCCCAGCTCTGCGTCCCTTTCTGAAGCGACTTGGGGGAGATTTAAGTGGGGGCCAACAGCAGCAACTGGCCATTGCTAGGGCCTTGGTTGCAGGGCCAAAACTGTTATTGTTAGATGAACCCACAGAAGGGATCCAACCCTCCATCATTATCGAGATCGAAGAAGCCATCAGCCGCATTCAGAAAGAATGGGGAGTTTCTGTACTGCTGGTGGAGCAGTATTTCGAGTTTGCCCAGAGTTTAGCCGACTATTTTTATTTGATGGAAAATGGGTCCTTGATTATGGAAGGCCTGACCGGTCAAATGGATGAGGAAAAAGTTCGCTCTCATCTCTCGGTTTGAGAGTGACCTGCGGTTAAAGGCAAGTGATAGGACAATGTTCTCGGGCCGTAAGTCACCGTTGTAGGGGGAAGGATAGGCTCTGTCGCAACTTAGGATCCCATGGTATCTGTGGCGAAAGCAAAGAAGGATAGAGAATGAACCATTTGGCTACTAACCTTTGCGTACTCTCACTCTAGAGTTGCTGAGTCAGTCTAGCAAGCAAAATGGAAGGGATAGGGCTTTTATCACCCGCTAGGCTCAAGCTTCTCATGGCAACCCACTCCCCTGGGTGGGGTCAAACAATTTCTGCAACAATACCCGTTTCCAAAGGAAGGGGAGCCATCCCAGTCAACACCTGAGAGCACCCATACGAGCGGCTAAATCTTTGGCCACCAACTTATCCCTAGCTAGCTGAGCACAATGAACTCCAGAGCGCGCAATACCTCGAACCAATCGCTAACCTCCAGGCAAACCGTAGAATCAGAAACCAGTCGGCAACCGGGATAAAAAGACTGTCGATAGGCGCGGGCAGGTTCTTTGTAGTCCACCTCCAGGCGAAAATGATCCGGTAGCCGGCGCGGTTGATACTCAGCTAACCGCCTCAGGGATCCTTCTACCCCTTGTCGGATGGCCGCTACAATCTGCTGCGGATGTCGGGCAATCACGGATCGCCCCCTTCCTTTGTGGGTGTTCACCGTTTGTATGGCCGGATCGTAAGTTTTGGCTTCGGCACACAGCTCTGCATCTCCAGACAAAAAAACAACCGGGACCCCTTCGTAGGCAGCGGTGAAGCTGACCAGATGGAACTCAGAAATGCGTTGACCGTTTAATCGGATTTGGTTGACTTCGGTGGTGTAGGTGTGGGCAAGGGGGTTGGCACCGGAGCCAGCAGGGGAATGGTAGCCAATCAGGATTAAGGCATCGTAACTGCGATCCAACTCCTGCACCATACAGTAGGGGTGCCCACTCCAGCCCCGGATCAGCTCCACCAGCTCGGGGAGTCGGTCAGGGATGAGATTCCGTCCAGAATCGTGAGCATCTTTGACGGTGATGTGGGTGGCTCCGGCAGCCAGGGATCCCTGGCAAGCCGCAATCACTTCACGGGTCATTTGTTCCCGTAACAGCTCATAACCTGGTCGTCCGATGGTGGCTTCATCCCAGTGAGCGATGGCAGTGATCCCCTCGATATCGGCACTGATATAAACTTTCATAGCTGACTCAACTCAGGAGGGTAACCAGAAGGAGTGCAACCTGAACTTGCTCAAGCAATCGCCAGAACCTCGTGAATCCCTCAGCTCCCCGTCCTCTTGTTGGGTATGGGCTCTACCGGTGCCGGTCGGATCAGCGATAGCGAGAATGAACAAGAGACTAAAAACGGGGCAGCCCAATTTTCAGGAGTACTGACCTCGCTCGGCTATCTGGCCTGTCTACACCATAGCGGGAATCTTGGCGGCAGGGGATCCCCTAAGGGGCAAGAGGCGTGGTACCTTATTATGAATTACGATGAAGGCTGGGATCCTGACCGGAGCAGTTGAAATGTTGAAATGCACCACTCGTCATGTTCACATCTTTGCTGGTGAGGTTACTGCCAACAACAACTTTGTGCCCCGGGAAGACCTCTTTACTTTGGATGTCGACCCAGATAATGAGCTGGTTTGGAATGAAGCTGCCCTGCAGAAGGTGTACAGCCGCTTTGAGGAGCTGGTGGCTGCTTACGAAGGGCGGGATTTGACGGAGTACAACATGCGCCGTATTGGCTCAGACCTGGAACACTTCATCCGCTCTTTACTTAAAAATGGAGAGATTGCCTACAACCTACAGGGGCGTACCCCCAATTTCAGCATGGGCTTTCCCCAGATTCCTGCAGAAGAAATTGTTGGCCAATACATTCCTAAAGGCTGAGAGCTCGTCCATTGCCTGCTGAACTGGATCCCGTTTTTCCCTACTGCTGGAGACTGTTTCCCATGTCTGGAGAACCCACCCCCGAAACCTCTGTGCCCGAAGAGGTTGCTGCCCAAAAGTCCCCTCAGGCCAAAGCTGCCAATCCATCTGCCTCTGCATCAGAGGCTGCTGAAGCAGAGCCAAAAGCAACTGCAAAGAAAGCTGCTAAAGCCAAAGAAGAGAAACCCTTTGAACAGGAAATCACCGAGGATGTCATTCCGGCGGCGCTAGCTGCCTTTCGCAAACGGGGGGTTGAGGATCTGCAACTGCGCTTGCAGGGGAAGACGCTGATCGGTTCCCTAGAAGGTGGAAAAAAGCAATTTAGTGTGTTGTTTGCCGAGGGATCCCTCAACGGTCGTAAGTTCTTTCGCTGTGCCACCGAGGGAGCCCCGGCCAGCACTGTTGAATCCTTCATGATTGATGAGCGGCGGGTGGATGTCAACCTACTGGTGTTTTACCTGGTGCAACGAGTTTATGCGCAGGGATGGTACTGAGCAGAAGCCTAAGCGGGGTTTAAGGGGCAGCCGCGGCGACAGGTAGAGGTAGGAGCCATCCTCTCTCAGAAAGTGTGCAACAATGACAGAGCCAAGGGCTGTCGGGATCCGATTGCCATCTCGTCTAAAACTTCCCCCTAACAGTTCAAGGCCTGTAGTTTAGCCGAGAGGATCTTCGTTCATGTATGTTCCCCTCTGGCCAGGTGAGGTATATCCTCTTGGTGCCCACTGGGATAGCCGAGGCACCAACTTTGCCCTTTACTCTGAGAATGCCACGGCTGTGGAGCTGTGCCTCTTCGATGAGCAGGGCCAGGAAACTCGCGTCCCGCTGACGGAGTGCGATATCTTTGTTTGGCATGGCTACATTCCCGGTATTGCTCCCGGGCAGCGCTACGGCTTCCGCGTGCATGGCCCCTATGATCCTCAGAATGGCCACCGCTTCAACCCCAATAAGTTGCTCATCGACCCCTACGCCAAAGCCCTGGATGGGCTGATCGGCTTTGGCCCTGAGATTTTCGGTTATGACTGGCAGGATTCGCAGGCGGACCTCAGCTTCTCAGAAACTGACAGCGCACCGCTAGTGCCCAAGGGGGTGGTTGTTGACACCAGCTTTGACTGGCAGGGGGATGAACCCTTGCGGATCCCGGCCCACGAGACGATTATTTACGAGCTGCATGTCAAGGGTTTCACCAAGCTGCACCCGGAGATTCCCCCTCACCTGCGCGGCACCTATGCAGGCTTGGCCCATCCGGCGGCCATCTCCCATCTGCAACGGCTGGGGATTACAGCGGTGGAGCTGTTGCCGGTTCACCACTTTCTTTCCCACCCCGGCCACCTGGTGCAGAAAGGGCTGGTGAATTACTGGGGCTATGACTCAATCAATTACTTTGCCCCCTTCAGCGGCTACAGCGCCAGTGGTTCCTGTGGCCAGCAGGTGCGGGAGTTCAAGGAAATGGTGCGGGCCCTCCATAAAGGCGGCATTGAGGTGATTCTGGATGTGGTCTACAACCACACCGGCGAAGGCAATCATCTCGGGCCGACCTTGTCCTTTCGGGGTATTGACAATGCTGTCTACTACCGCCTGGTGGATGGGGATCCCCGCTACTACATGGACTTTACCGGCTGTGGCAACTCTTTGAATGTGCGGCATCCGCAGGTATTGAAGCTGATCATGGATAGCCTGCGCTACTGGGTTACCGAGATGCATGTGGATGGGTTCCGCTTTGATCTGGCCTCAGCGCTGGCGCGGGAACTGTTTGCAGTAGATAGCCTGGCTGCTTTTTTCGACATTGTGCATCAGGATCCCACCCTTTCCGATGTGAAACTGATTGCCGAACCCTGGGATGTAGGGGAGGGCGGCTACCAGGTGGGGAACTTCCCTTTGCGCTGGTCAGAATGGAACGGCAAGTATCGGGATACAGTGCGGGATTTTTGGCGGGGCGAAGATCAAACTCTGGCGGAATTTGCCTATCGCTTCACCGGTAGCTCCGACCTGTACCAAACCAACGGGCGCACCCCCAACGCCAGCATCAACTTCATCACCGCCCATGATGGTTTCACCCTCAATGATTTGGTGAGCTACAACGAAAAACACAATCAAGCCAACGGCGAAGACAACCGCGATGGGGAAAACCACAACCGCTCCTGGAATTGTGGTGTTGAGGGCCCGACTCAGGATCCCGAGGTGTTGACTCTGCGCAGACGGCAACAGCGCAACTTTTTGGTCACCCTCTTCCTCTCCCAGGGGGTGCCGATGCTGTTGGCGGGGGATGAGATGGGCCGCTCCCAACAGGGGAACAACAATGCCTACTGCCAGGACAATGAAATCTCCTGGATCAACTGGGATCTGCCGGATGAGAACAGTTCCCTTCTGGACTTCACACGGCAGTTGATCTTCTTCCGCCGGCAACACCCGGTTTTTCGGCGGCGCAAATGGTTTCAGGGGCGCTCCATTCGCGGAGTAGCAGACATTACCTGGTTTAACCCCGATGGAGGGGAAATGACCGAAGAACAGTGGAAAGCAGGTTTTGCCAAAGCCATTGGCATTTTCCTCAACGGAGAAGGGATCAGGACCCCCGGCCCGCGGGGAGAACGCATCCTCGACGATAGTTTTCTGCTGCTGTTCAACGGCCATTACGAACCCTTAGAATTTGTGCTGCCGCCAGGGTTGCAAAATCGGCAATGGACACCGGTGATCGATACCTGCAAGGCCCGCTTCATCGAGGTGGGATCCCACTATGAAGGGGATAAACCAATCCAGGTACGGGATCGCTCAATAGTGGTGTTGCGCCGCTTGTAGGGATCCGATGAGCACACAAAGAATCTCCACATCCTGCAGCAAAAAGTGTAACGTTTCCCAAAGGATTCTAAGGAAGCAAGACCAACCCTTACACTATCTGAAAGGAAGTGGAAGCAAAAGGGAAATTTCTGCCCCTTGAGGTTGAGCTGTGACAAAAGAGATCTCAAGAAGGCTAGTTGGCTCTCGCCCATGTCTGACGCTCTGCTCCGTGCGATCCGTAGCCGCGACCTCAATGCCGCCACTTTAGCCGTGCAGAATTTGCGTTCCCAGCATCTGAGTGAGGCCACCATTGCCTCCATGGTGATGGTGGCTGTGGAGCGATTGGCTTGGGATGAAGGAGACCGAGCAGCAGCCACTTGGTTGCTGCGGCGCTGCTCCAGGCGACGGTGAGTTAGCTCCCTGAGAGGGGTCTTCTCCGTCTATAGGTCTCATTCATAAGTCCTGTTTAGTTTAGGAGGAGCCCCAGGAGCTGGGAGCTACTGCTCGGTAATGGTGACGTTAAAGCCCTGACTTTTCAGAGTTTCGGCGTGGTAGCGGGCGTATTCCAGTTGCTCAAAAGCCGCCAACTGGACAAACTTCTGGCCATTCACATCTTTTACAAAGGCGTCCTCGGCAATTTGCCGAGCCCGCGCCAAGCTCTCATCACCTGAGTACGTGGTTAAAACCAAAAAGGTTCCCTCACCTTGATTCGGCCCGAGAGAGTCCAGATCACCGGCAGTGACGGGGAGAGAGGAGGCCACCACAGGCTCAGCCGCCTGGGAGGGGCGCTCCAAGGTGGCAACCAGCTGCTCAACTGTTCTTGGCCTTGGTTCAGCAGTAGAGGCTTCACTGGTAACTGAGGGCAAATCCCTTTGCAAGCTGTCCAACAGGTTGGGGGTGTTCTGTAGGGGGTCAATGTGCAAGTCCTGCCAATTGGGCGTACTGGCCAGCCCCAGAACCAACCGGTCGGGATCCCAATCGCCTGAATAGAACTCCTCTCCCACTTGGGTTGCCAACGGCTGTGAGGGGATCAAGGGCAATTCGGCCAAGTTGATCTCGATGGGGATTTCCGGCTTGGTCGGGGCAGGCAAGCTCCTGGTCTGGGGTAGAGACAGTTCTTCCGGCCAGATCAGCCAGCGCACCCCAAACCCGATGCCGGCACAGGAGAAAGCCCACAGTAGCAGCACCAGCCAAGGAGAGAAAACCCTGCCAGATCTCTGGGTTTCCTCAACCTCTAGATCCTCGACGACCTCTTGAATCAACACAGGTGCAGAACGCTGTACCGAGGTATCCTTCTGCTGGGATTGTCCAGAGCGGTGTAACCCATAAGAACTCTGTCCCGCTGACTCAGGAGTATGCTGAGAAGACATGGCATTCACAGAAGAAGAAGAAGTTGCCCTTCGCTGCAGACGTTGCCAGAGGCGAAACCGATCCAACTCTTGCAACACATCCAGATGCAGCTGAGCAAGAGCTTGCTGAAGCGTGAGGTGAGGCACCGGTTGCACCTGCTGATCCTGATGAGGAGTTGGTTGGCTAAGAGAGCGGGTAGTACCTGCGGAAGGAGAAGGACTCATAGACGGCCCATGCTTGACAAATAGATTGCAAATGGATCGATCCAGAGGTCGGCAAAATCGGTACTCGGATCTCTACTCAATCTTCGGATGCAACCGCAACTAGCTTAGCAGGAGAACTGAGCAGCAGTGAATGGTTACTCTATCACCATGCCACAGAACCCCCTCTCTGCTCTAGGGCTTTGACGCAAGGTAGAGGGTGCGGACATCTGCCGGCAAGTACTGAAACAGGATCTGGCGAGCCGAAACCACAATGGCATCCACATCTTCTGGGGCCAAGAAATATCCGTCTGCTTTGAGCTGGGCAGCAATCTGGGCAGGTGACCAGCCAAAGCAATCCCGCAACAGCAAAATGAAGCGCATATCCCCCGGCAAGGTTTCCAGCCCGCTGGTCAGGTAACAGGCCAAGGCCGGGGAAAGATGGGGTTGGCTCTGCTTGGCTACTGCCTGCATAGCCGTGCCCCCCAGAGATTGCACCAGCTCGCGGGTTTGTTCTGCCAGCCAAAACTTGAGAGTAGGCTCCGGATCCCCACCCAGGAGGCTGTCGGCATCCAAGCGTTGCAGCCGTGAGTAAAGCCGCAACCACACCTGCTCTCGACAAGCGGCTTGCTGCGCCGGTGGCACCTGCTGGGCAATCACGCCATCCACCCAACTACAGTAACGACAAAAAAGGCTGATGAAATAGCGGGCCACCTCCGGCTGCTGCTGAAAGGCCCTAAGCAAGTCCAGATCGTTGTAATGGGCTACCCCCCGCACAATTGCGGCCCGACATTCAGGCCAAGCGGCCACCACTTCACTCATGGGCATGCCTTGCTGAGAAGGTTTGGGACTCAATCGCTATTGTCCAGGATTTCCCGACAGGCGGATAGCAACTGTTCTTGCTCGGGCAGGGTACGTAGGCTAATGCGCAAGTAATGATCCCCCAACTCTGAGAAACTGAGGCAGTCCCGCACCAGGATACGATGCCGTTGCAGAAGGGCCCGTTGGATTTGGGTTGCCGAACCTGGACAACGAACCAACACAAAATTGGCTTGACTGGGCCAGGGATCCCAACCTGGGAGCGCTTGTAAACCCTTGCGCAGGTGTTCTCGGGCTACGGGTAACCAGGCCAAGGTCCGCCGACGAAACGATTCATCCGCTAAGGCCGCCTCCGCTGCTACTGCTGCCAAGCCATTGACACTCCAGGGATCCCGCCAGCGTTGCCAACGCCGCCAGTGGTCGGGGTGTCCTACCGCAAAGCCGATACGCAGCCCTGGCAATGTATAAAACTTGGTTAAGGAACGAATCACGACTGTGTTGGGATGGGCTGCCAAGTGGGGGATCAGGGTTTGGCTACTGGAGGGTTCTGTTTCTATCTCACCTTTTTCTATCTCACCTTTGCAGTGATCCTGAGGATCATCCCCAGGTAGAAAATCCATAAAGGCTTCATCCACCATTACCTGTTGAAACTGGGGCAGCAGTGCCAGAATCTCCTGGCGTGGAATTAATCTGCCGCTGGGGTTGTGGGGATTGTTCAGCCAGAGAATCCGGTTGCCTCGTCCGGAGGGCGGTATCTGTTCCACCGAAGGCATAGGGGATCCCCCGCTATTCTCCCCACCCAACGGCTTAATGATTGCACCCGCTGCCTGCAGCGCCCGCTCATACTCACCGAAAGCAGGCTTAGGCAGCCATACCTCCCGCCCCTGCGCATCCCGCGCCGCCCAGGTCAGCAACTCTGCTGCTCCATTGCCCACAAAAATCCACTCCGGATCCACAGCCCAATACTGAGCCAGACGGGTACGTAGCCGCCAATACTCAGGGTCAGGATAGCGGCTGATAGCAACCGGATCCGGTTCAGATAAAGCCCTACCCAGAGCCTGTAAGACCGACTGGGGTGGCCCAAGTGGGTTCAAACTAGCTGAGAAATCAAGAATATCAGCAGGAGAACAGCCAGCAACGGCTGCTCCCCAAGCCCGATTGCCACCATGCTGAGGCCAAAACATGCCTGACAAAGGGATCCCTAAGCGGATCTAACCTGCCCAGTAACACCAATGATGACTCTCCAGGTTACGCCGAATTGAATGGTGGGCCACAGCTTGCGTAGCCAGCTCAAGACTTTATGCCTGCTACTGCATCGCGGAAGGACTTGCCTGCAGTAAAAGCAGGGACGATGCTTTCTGGGATCACCATTTTCTGATTGGTTTTTGGGTTGCGGCCTTCCCGTTCTTTGCGCTTACGAGCCTCAAAGGAACCGAAGCCCACCAGGGTCACCTTCCCTTTTGGCTCACCACTTTCATCGCGGGAGGCAACCTCTTCAACGATAATCTCCAGTGCCGCCGAAATGACAGCATCAGCTTCTTTCTTGGTCACATTGGCGCGATGAGCGACGGCATCAACAAGTTCTGCCTTGTTCATCCTGATCTCCTCATGATTAGGCAATAGGGTTGAAGTGCCCTCCCGACAACGCAAAGCCCCTTGCCTTGCAGCAGGCTGGCGCTATCGGTGGGTGGGAACGGAGCCTGCTCTGCACGCAGTGTAGCAGTTCGGCTCCAAATCACTGACACATTCTACAGCTAAGCTTAGGGCAGAAGCCCTTTGGGAAGCGGGTTTTCGAGAGATTTTAAGGTACCTTTGACCAAAAGAGAGTCGGTCTTGGAAAACTTTTATACTGAGTCACCTTCCCAGATAGCTGCAAAGCAGCAGAATCAGGACTGCAGCTGGAAGTAGGCCCGCATGACCTCTCGAAAGACCGGTGCTGCCCGCGCCCCACCACCTCCACCGCTATTTTCCAAGAACACCACGACTACCAGCTCCGGTTGGTCATAGGGAGCATAGCCGACATACCAAGCATGGGAGCGTCGCGGCGGGTCTTCTGCCGTGCCGGTTTTGCCCGCCGTTGGGGGAAAGCCTGACCCTAAGTTGGCATTGCCGCCGGTGCCGTAGACCACTACGTCCCGCAGTCCCTGCTGCAAAATTTGCAGTGTTGCCGCAGAAAGGCCCACCGACTGCCGCAGGGGTACCGGACTATCGGGGATCACCTGCCGGGAGAGTAGGGGGCGTACCCGCCAACCGCCATTGGCCACCGCCGCCGTAACCACTGCCATTTGCAAGGGAGTAGTTGTCACAAATCCCTGACCAATGGACATGTTCACGGTATCTCCTACATACCAGGGTTCGCGCCAGTGCCGCTGCTTCCAATCAGCATCGGGAACCAAACCTAGAGACTCTCCCTTTAGCCCGATTCCGGTCGGTTGCCCCAGCCCAAATCGGCGCGACCATTCCTGCAGGGGAGCGGCTTTGGTGCCAAGGGCAATCTGATAGAAGAAGGTGTCACTGCTGTAGGCCATTGCCTGTCGGTAATTCAGCCGTCCAAATCCGGCCCGGTTCCAATCCCAGAAGCGCCAGCCCCCTACCTGGATATAGGGAGCCGTTTGCAGCACGGTATCCGGGGGAAAGATCCCCGACTCAATACCAGCAGCGGTGGTGATGATCTTGTAGGTGCTAGCGGGAGGATAAGCACGCATACCGCGATTGAGAAAGGGAAAGTCCTGCTGCTGGAGAGCGTCCCATTGAGCTTGGGTGATGCGACTGGAAAACAGGTTGGGATCAAAGGTGGGATAACTGGCCATAGCCAAGATCGACCCATCGCGGGGATCCATGGCAATAACCGCCCCTTTGCGCTTGTCTAGCGCTTGCTCAGCTACCTGCTGCAGGCGCACATCCAGGGTCAGTTGTAGCGTTTTCCCTGGTTGGGGGGCCTGTTCTCCTAGCACCCGCAGGACTTCTCCCATGGCGTCCACCTCCATCTGCCGCCCCCCCCATTGGCCGCGCAGATGGGCTTCAAACAATTCCTCTGCCCCCATCAAACCGACAATATCCCCCAGCCGATAGTCGGGATTGGCTTGCAGTTGTTCTTGCGGGATCTCGCCGGTGTAGCCAAGCAAATGGGCCGCCAAATCCCCATGCGGATAAAGCCGTACTGTTTCTGCTTCCACCATTACTCCCGGCAGTTCGCGGCTCATTTCCTCCAGTTGAGTGATCACCTGGGGGCTGGCGTTGCGCAAAACCCGAACCGGAAAGGGAGAGCGATAGCCGGCTTGTTCCAGCTTTTGGGTGATCTCTTCTGGGGCAATTTGCAGGTACTGGGCCAGCTTTGGGATCATCTCCTGCCAACGTTGCTGTGATTGGGCCAGGGGCCAGAGAAAGACGGAGTGGGACAATTGGCTGCCTGCCAATAGCACCCCATTGCGATCGAGGATGCGGCCTCGTTCTGGTGGTTGCGGCAACAGTCGGATGCGGTTGGTATCGGCCAACTGGCGGTAATACTGGGTTTGCACCAGCTGAATGTAGGCCAACCGGGATCCCAAACCTGCCAAAATCAATAGGCTGCTCAACACCAGCAGCACAATGGCTCGATAACTCTGGCCGACGGTTTTGGCGGGCGGGGATCCCTGCCAATGGGGGGTGCTAGTCTGCCGGGGTAAAGCAGGAATAACCCGGTGGGAGGTACGAGGGCTGGAATGGGGAGAAGACAAGGTTTTCCGGTTGTCGACAGGGTAAAGTTTGGCCATGAGACTTGGTCAAGGGCACAACCATACACCAACAGTACTGGATCCCTGGGCAGGCCGTCTCAACAGGGTTGCTCTCGGTAGGGTTCTCCAGGGACACTATGGCTCGGCAAGCTGATCCGATTGCAAAGATAAGGGAAGAAGCCAAGGCTGAACAACAACGGCGGCTCCGGCAGGCCGCCTGGCTCATGGTGGGCAATGGGTTGCGCCTGGGGTTGTCGGGCACCTATTTCATTGTTTTGGCACGGCTATTGGGACCGGAATCTTTTGGAGTATTTTCTGCCATCTTGGCCTGCAGCAACCTTGCTGCTCCCTTCGGCTATTTCGGGCAGTCAGAGCTGTTGATTCAGCGGTTGAGCCGACAGGAGGGTGATCTGCCGGGATCCCCCAGGCTCTCTACTGCTGTAGATGCAGCTGGTCCTAGTCTGTGGCTGGCCAGCTTGGGTTGTGGGGGCATCGCCCTGTTCTTGTGGCCGCTCTTGAGCTTTTGGCTGGCAGGGACTCCGGCGCCGGTGGTTGGTTTGCTCCTGCTGGCGGATCTGCTCTTTATCGGTGTGCAAGAGGTGCAAAAGGGTCTGCTAATCGCACGGGAACAAATTGCCGATGTGGCCCTGATCGATACCGGTATGGCTATGGGCCGAGTCAGTGCTGTGTTGATAGCCGTGGCCTTGGGGTGGGGATCCCTGGACCAATGGTCTGTGTTGTACGGGTTGATGGTGTTGGCTGTGCTGCTGCTCACCGCTTGGGGTACGAGGCGCTGGACTCAGCCAGTCGTGAACCCAGCTAGCCCCTTCAACTGGCAAGATCTGCGGGAGCGGCTAATAGCAGGTTGGGATTTTGCCGTCGGGTTGGCGGCGGTTAAGACCTTCACTGACTTGGATAAGTTGCTCTTGCCCCGCCTGGCCTCGGCAACAGCAGCAGGTCTTTATGGCGCTGCCTATCGTTTGATTAATTTTTCCCAGACACCGATGATTGCTCTGCTCACCAGCCACTTTGCCGAGATCTGTCGGCAGGGACAAAAAGGGCTGCAGCACAGCTGCAACTACGCCTGGCAACTTTCCCCTTGGGTACTGGGGTACGGCAGCTTAGCCAGCCTGGGATTAGCGCTGGCATCCTACGGGATCCCTTGGGTCTTGGGATCCGCTTACCAAGAAACGGCCTTGATCCTGCGCTGGCTCAGCCCGGTGATTTTGCTAGAAGGGATCCACCTGCTGCTTTCCCATGTGCTGACGGGGGCAGGCCTACAGAAACCCCGTAGTCATCTACAACTGCTGGCCCTGGGGCTAAACGGTCTGTTGAATGGGTTCTGGATCCCCATTTGGGACTGGCGGGGGGCAGCTTCAGCCACCTTGGTGTCAGAAGTGGCCTTGGTACTGGCTTTGCTGCTGCTGATACTCAGGCATCTCGCCTCTGGCCCGGAAGGGGAGCCTAGGAGGACTGAGTAACCTGATAGATTGCTTTGGCATCAGGGCCAAAGGTGATGACATCTCCTGGCTTAAGCTGATGAGTCGTGATCTTTTGTCCGTTGATCAGTAAACCATTGGTGCTAGGTTTCCCCTCCAAATCTCCATCCAGGATGCGGTAGCAATACTCCCCCTCTCGATCAGCTGGAACACGCAGGAGCATGGCGTGGTAGCGGGAGGCAAACTGGGAATTAAGGCAAATATCGTTAGCCAAATCGCGACCAATGAAGTATTTCGCGGAGCTCAAGACTTGGCTACGGCGACCATCCCGGTCTTCCACAACCAAGATGTGCTGATAGGTGCTAGAGGAAGAAGGCACAGGATCAACCATAGTTCCGCTGTAGGTGCCAGTATCCAAAACCCAACCCGTTAGAAAGGGAGCTCAAAAACAAGTGCGCTCCCCTGAGCCTGGAAACAATTTTAGACTGAGCTATCTACCCATGCATCACACTATACCTAAACTTTACCCTCTCTTTTCTCATCGCTGCTTCTGCAGCCTACCAAACAGTGGGCTACCTGGAGTCTATCTGGGTGCACCTTGCAGTATCGGGCCAACCCAGCCAGGGAAAAGGGTATAGGCTCCTACCGCCCAGCGGGCCATACCCACCACCACCTCTGACTTAGACTCTCGAACAGCCTCCCAGATAGCCGTGGCAACTTCCTCCGGCTGACTGACCCAGAAGCCTTGGAGCGCCTGTTCCATTTGCTCTCTGGCTGAGCCATCAGCAGCGAGGGCATCCTGGCTAGCAGCTTCAGGGTGTAGCTCATCCAGAAAAAGGGCACGTTTGAGAAAACTGCTGTTGACAATACCTGGATGAACACCGATCACCTGGATCCCTTGGGGTTGGAGTTCTAAACGTAGTGCCTCTGTCAATCCACTAACTGCGTATTTGCTGGCACAGTAGGCACTCATGTTGGGCAAGGGCATTTTTCCACCCATGGATCCGACATTGACAATCTGTCCCCGCTTACGCTTCAGCATATCGGGGAGCACAGCCCGAATCGTGTGAATGTAGCCCCAGAAGTTAACCGCCATCAGCTGCTGCCAATGCTCTGGGGTGGTTTGCAGGAAAGAGCCGCTCATGCAGATACCTGCATTGTTGATCAGGCAATCAATGCGGCCGTAGCGCTCTAGGGTTTTGGCCACCCAGCTCTCCACCTGCTCAGGTTGGGTAACGTCGGTGGGTACGGCCAGCACTTCTGCATTCAGGCTTTGCTCCAGGTCAATGGCCGTTTGCCTCAAGGTTTCTGGGGTGCGGGCAGCCAAGGATAACCGATAACCCTGGCGGGCAAAGGTAAAGGCTGTAGCTCTGCCAATACCCTCGGAAGCTCCTGTAATCAAAACAACATCGGCCATAACTCTTCTCCGCAGGTTTGCTGATGGCTTTCCCTCTGTTCTAGCTTCTCAGGAAGCAAGGGATCCCTTTGTCAGAGCTAGGGCTTATGATACTGAACGGCAGTCAGAATCAGTCTTATGGCCTCCACCTATTCATTTGATATTGTCAGCGATTTTGATCGTCAGGAATTGGTCAACGCTGTGGATCAAGCCCAGCGGGAGATCAAACAGCGCTATGATCTGAAGGATACGCAAACACAGATCGAGCTAGGCGAGGGATCCCTGACCATTACCACTGCCAGCGAGATGGCCCTCAGCTCGATTCAAGATATTCTCTGCACTAAAGCCGCCAAACGGGGTTTATCCCTCAAGATCTTTGATTTTCAGGCTCCGGAAAGCGCCAGTGGCAACCGAGTTCGCCAAGTTGTGCGGCTCAAGAAAGGCATTGATGCCGCCCTCGCCAAACAGATCTCCAAGCAAATCCGGGATACTTTCAAAAAGGTGCAGCCTTCCATTCAGGGGGATTTGATCCGGGTCTCGGCCAAGGATAAAGATGATCTGCAAGCGGTCATCCAGATGCTCAAACAGCAGGACTACCCGGTGGCGCTGCAATTTGTGAATTACCGCTGAGGGACGCCGATTTTGGGAGGGGGCAGAGCCTAAGCTTATTCCCTTTGAGCCAAGCAATTGAGTGAGCCACCTGAATCACTTCGGGTCTAATCGAATAAATCCTTGAGAATCTCATTGGAAAACAGCCATCCATCGGGTGGGTTCAGTCGTAGCTGACCTCCTTCACAACTGGCCCACCCCTTCTTAAAGTAGGGATCCAGCCTATCCAAGGCTTGCTTGACCTTCCCCTCACCAAAGCTGGCTTGTAAACTGGCGAGATCCAGACCTTCTTGAAGCCTTAACCCCAACATGAGAGTATCCATCCAAGCTTCCTCTGGCGTGGTTTTAGGAGGTAAAGGGTGGATCCCGGCTTTCACCTGCTCAAAGTAAGCATAAAGGGTTTTAGGCTGTTGGATGCGCCGGCCCGCTTCATAACCAACCGATCCCATGCCAAAACCGAAGTAAGGTCGATTTTCCCAATAGACACGATTGTGGCGACATTGAAATTTAGGGTGGGCAAAGTTAGAAATTTCATAGTGAATATAACCTGCTTGAGTGAGCAGCTCTCGTGCCATCAGGTACATTTCAACCGTAGTTTCTTCAGAAGGTAAAGGTGCATCTCCCGGTCGGTAGAGCCTGCCAAACCTAGTGCCGGATTCAAGGGTTAAGTCATAGAGAGAGACGTGGGTAGGGTAAATTTCCAACAGAGCTTGCAAGGACTCCTGCCAATGTTCCAATGTTTGATGAGGTAGACCAAAAATTAAATCCAGATTAAAATTATTGAACCCTGCAGCCCGCAGATCGTGAAGAGCTTCATAGACCTCTTCTACCCCATGTAAGCGACCACAAACAGCCAGCAACTCCGCTTGAAAAGCTTGTACCCCTAGGCTTATACGGTTAATGCCCAAAGCTCGATAACCCGACAATTGAGCTGGAGTAAGGGTGCCGGGATTGGCCTCCAAGGAAATCTCGCACTGAGGATGAAAGGGGAGCCTCTCCTGCAAAGTGTGTAAGATTCGTTCCACTTGCTCGACTGTCAGGAGAGAAGGTGTGCCACCACCGAAAAAAATGCTGGTCAAAGGGTTAGGCTCTCCAGACAAATGCGAGTAGCGGGCGGGGTTGCTGATTTCCCGACAAAGCATTTGCACATAGGTTTCGATCAGATCTTGGGTGCCTAAACCGGTTGCAAAATCACAGTAGTAACAGCGCTGACGACAAAAGGGAATGTGTAGATAAACCGCTTCCGGCCAGCCAGGCTGGGTTAGGGTGTGTGGAGCTCCTGCAACAGGTAGGGGGACAGTCATAGGGCCAGCAGAGCAAGCACCCAATCCAGAAGAATCCTAGCCTAACATCTGACAGGGTAGGTTGGGTTGATCCTGATCCCTGTGGTCAAGCCCAGTTCTCAGATACCCAAGGGCGTAGGGTCAGAAAGCTGATGATCGGACTCGAACCGACGACCTGCTCATTACGAGTGAGCTGCTCTACCAACTGAGCTACATCAGCATGGATTGCCCCGATGGGTTGATCGGCAAGGAAGCTTGGGAGTGATGACCCACCCTATGTTGGGCCAGTTGATCTTATCGCATCTCTGTCCTCTTCGGAAATGCTACAGCCTTTGGCAACCCTGTCAGGCAGGGATCCCAGCAGCAACTCGATGGCAATAAAGCGGGGTTTCAGCGACCCAACTCGTTCCTGCCGGTATTCCTCTACTTAAATCAATTTACGCTGAAGATCAAGCTAGAGAAAACAGGGCAAGGATTTTTTGTGTCATTGATTTTTGTGTCTTTGAGCAACGCCGCCGCGCATCCTACGAATGGACGGGAAGCGTCGTTCGCTAGTTAGGGGCGGATGTGACACAACTCTTCTAATCAAGTATGGCACTATTGCCCGCCAGAAAAGACTTCTGGAGGCCTTGGCAAACATGAGACCTGCTTGGCAAGGTACAACTGAACCTG
>CALFBB010000002.1 GCA_937944885.1 uncultured cyanobacterium | reverse complement strand
TGCTGCTGGTGCTGGCGGATGCTTCTGCCAAATTGGGGATTATCAACCTTGAAATCAAGACTCTCCTGGCCGAGCTGCAGCCTCAGTTGACCGCTTTGAGTCAACCGGTGCGTGTTTAGCTCAAGGTTTTTATCTCTACAGACGAGGGAATTGTTCATGGAAATCATGCGAATCGTGGTTACGGGACCTGTGGGATCCGGTAAATCCACGTTTATCCGCACCATCAGTGAGATTGAAGCTGTGGATACCGATTGCAAAGCTACGGATGAGGTGGCTACTCTGAAGCAGAAAACAACCGTGGCCATGGATTTTGGGCGGCTGCAGTTTGGCCCCAATGTAGCCTTACATTTGTATGGCACACCGGGTCAGGAGCGCTTTGATTTTATGTGGGACATTCTCATCCGTAGGGCTCATGCTTTTATTCTGCTGGTGAGTTCCCATCGTCCCCAAGATTTTCGAGCAGCGCGTCGAATTTCAGCCTTCATGCGCTATCGCGCCAAGATTCCGATGGTGATAGGGCTCAGTCATGCGGACAATCCGAATGCTTGGCCTGCGGAGGAGATAGCCATTGCTTTGGGATATCTGAGTCCTTACGGCCGCCCGCCGATGGTACCTATCAACGCTCTGGATCCTGCTTCGGTTGCAGCAGCGATGGTAGCCCTGGTTGAAGCCTATGCTCGCCATCAGGCCTCACAGCTAAACTGTAATGCCTTGGCCAATTAGTTCAACCACCCAATAAATCCAGGATAAATAAATAATCTGGCTGATACCCAATCTGGTCAGGTTTGGAATGAATACTCATCAGGTTTGGAATGAATACTCAAAGGGGGAAGCAATGAAAATCACCGGTTACTTATCTGAATTCTCGTTGGGTGAGATTTTTCGTTTCCTGGAACAAGGTCAGAAGACCGGCTGTCTTTCTATCAAGCCGATACAGACACAAGAGGACCTATCTTCAACCTATGAAAACCAAGAGTACTATATCTTTTTTCGCCTTGGTCAAATTGTAGCTGCCAGCCCAAGCCTTGATCACCAAGGGTTGCAAGATCTAATTGAGCGACGGGGCTGGCTGCGCAAAATCACCATTCAGCGGCTACTGTCTCTATGCCCCAGGGATCTCCCCTCAGGAGTCTGTCTTAAGGCACAGGGTGCCCTTGATCCGGCGCAGCTACAGCTACTCTTCAAGCAGCAGGTTCTGACCCCAATCCCCCAATTGTTTAGCCTTGATGAGGGCTGGTTTAAGTTTGATGCTCATCATCCGCTGCCCTATGAGGAAATGACCGGCCTCAGTGCCTCACCTATGGAAATTGCCGTGGCCGGTTTACGTCTCCTGAAAGATTGGACGGCCCTCATGGACAAGCTCCCTCTACCGGATTCTACGATTGTGAGTGCCGTCTCAGGGCAACCCCCCTACCACCTCAACAGTCGAGAGTGGCAGGTGTGGGAGCATGTGAACAGTGCCATTAAGCTCAAGGATATTGCCACTGCTCTTCAGCTACCGGTACTGGAAGTGCAGAAGGTTTGTTTTCGCCTGATGGTTGCTGGTCTTGTTGAAGAAATTGCTTCGATCGCAGAAGTCAAGACTGACAATGCTAAAGCTAATAGTTCTAAATCAGAAACTAAATCAGAAACAACAGAAATTAGTTCATCCTTTTTACAAGGGGTTTTGACCTTTTTGAGAACAACTATCCATGTCTGAGTTTTTTGATTCTCAAACTCCTAGCAGGGAAAAGGCAAGATACTATGTTGCAGCGTTTCATCTGGACTGATGAGCTAAAAGTGGGGGTACCCACTATTGATGTTCAACACAAGGAGTTGGTTGCTACGGTAAATGACTTAGCAGTCTCTATTGAAGAAGGAAAGGGCAGTTCCTTTCTCAAAAAGCTCCTGACTTTTATGAAATA
Source organism: uncultured cyanobacterium (assembly GCA_937944885.1). GTDB lineage: Bacteria > Cyanobacteriota > Cyanobacteriia > Thermostichales > Thermostichaceae > Thermostichus. Next base: position 63,886 of record CALFBB010000002.1, on the reverse strand, counting down.
CTATGCAGAGTGGCACTTTGAGCAAGAAGAAAGCTGTGCTGCTGCTCACCAATGCCCTGCTGCAGAGATGAACTGCAAAGCTCATGCGGAGTTTGTACGCCTTTTCGAGGAGCTACAGCAGCAGTATCGCCAGGATCCGGCTAATGAATCTTTGCCGGAGATAATCCATAAAAAGTTAGCTGACTGGCTAGTAAACCACATTATGAAAGTTGACAAGCAGATTGGCCGGCACATTTGCGCTCGTCAAGCAGCAGGTTCCTCAATCAACTAGATCAAAATCAAACCGACAAGGCAGCTAAGATTTTTTCTCCCATCTGCTGGCACCCGACTAAGGTCATTCCCTCAGAGTAGATATCTCCGGTGCGGTAGCCTTGGGCTAGAACTGTTTCCACAGCTTGCTCAATCCGGGTGGCTGCTTCCGGTTGATTCAAGGAGTAGCGCAACATCATGGCTCCGGAGAGCACCTGAGCAATCGGGTTAGCTTTGTCTTGACCGGCAATATCGGGGGCAGAGCCGTGTACCGGTTCATAGACTCCAGGTCCGGTGGAGCCCAAAGAAGCAGAAGGTAACATGCCAATCGAGCCGGTGAGCATCGCGGCTTCATCGGAGAGGATATCCCCAAAGAGGTTGCCGGTGAGAATGACATCAAATTGCTTTGGCCAGCGCACCAGCTGCATCGCTGCATTGTCGACGTACATATGGGAGAGCTCAACCTCGGGGTAGGCTGCTGCAATAGCGGTTACCCGCTCCCGCCACAGTTGGGAGACCTCCAAAACATTAGCTTTATCCACCGAGCAAAGCTTGCGCCTTCGCTTACGGGCTAGGTCAAAGGCTACGTGGGCAATGCGATCCACTTCCGCCTCGCTATAGACCATGGTATTGACACCACGGCGGGATCCGGAAGCATCGGTAAAGATACCCTTGGGCTGGCCAAAGTAGATGCCGCCGGTTAATTCCCGTACCACCATTAGATCGATTCCCTCGATGACCTCTGGCTTTAGGGAGGAAGAATTAACCAGTTGAGGCAAAATTTTCACCGGGCGCAAATTGGCAAACAGCCCTAGACCGGCTCTTAGACCGAGCAAAGCCTGTTCCGGTCGTTTGTTGCGAGGTAAGGTATCGTACTTAAAGTCCCCAACAGCAGCCAAGTAAATGGCATCGCTATTTTGGGCCATTTTCAGGGTTTCTGCCGGCAAGGGATCCCCTGTTTGCTCATAGGCAATACCGCCGATAAGGCCCTCCTGCCACTGGATGTCAAACCCCGACTGCTTGGCCACTGCATCCAAAACTGCCCGCCCTACCTGCATAATTTCGGGGCCAATACCATCCCCGGCCAGGGCGGTGATCCGATAGGTAGGTGCAGTCATAGCCATCTGAACGCAAGCAAGGGCTTAGAGATATTACCATTTTGGATGCCTGGATCCCCCCCTCCTTTCTAATCCAGATCCAAGGCAAAAGTGCAGCCGGGTGTTTCCCAACTGCACTTCCGAAGGATGAACAAATAAACAGGTATCCCGCCTAGGGACAAGTTACTCTAGAACAGGCCCAGGGTAACCCACTTGTCCAAAGGCAGGGTGGCGCCGATGCCCAGGTAGAGGGTAACCAGAGTACCGATCAGAAACACCGTGGTGGCCACAGGGCGACGCAGCGGATTCTGAAACTTGTTGACGTTTTCGATGAAAGGTACAAACAGCAGACCGACGGGAATGGCCGACATCAGGGCGATCCCCAGGAGCTTGTTGGGTGCAATGCGCAACAGGTGGAAAGCCGGATAAAGGTACCATTCGGGCAAAATCTCCAGGGGAGTAGCAAAGGGATCGGCAGGCTCACCCACGCCCGCCGGATCCATCACTGAGAGGGCCACAATCAAGCCGATGGTGCCCAAAATGACCACCGGAAACATGTAGAGCAAATCATTGGGCCAAGCCGGCTCACCATAGGTCATGTGGCCCATATTTTTCTTGAGCTTGGCAACTACCTTAGGGTTGTCGAGGTCAACCTTACGGGTAATCGCCTCGGTAGCAATAACCTGCTTCGAGACAGCCATAGAAGTTCTCCTTGTCGAGGTGCAAAAGTTACTAAGTCAGGAATGGGCTTGGTTACAGTAAGGAGCTAGAGACCCCCATAACCAAACCCATGGACAGATCACAAAGGCCCGGAAATACCTTGGCGGCGGATCATTAAAAAGTGCATGGTCATAAAGACGGCAATCAGCCAGGGCAGCACAAAGGTATGCAAGCTGTAGAAGCGAGTCAAGGTGGCCTGGCCAACCGCTTCACCACCCCGGATCAGCTGCACCAACAGATCCCCCACTACTGGGATAGCACTGGGTACACCGGATACGATCTTAACGGCCCAGTATCCCACTTGATCCCAGGGCAGAGAGTAGCCCGTAACACCAAAAGAAACGGTTAGCACCGCCAAGATTACACCGGTTACCCAGGTCAGCTCGCGGGGCTTCTTAAAGCCACCGGTCAAGTAAACCCGGAAAGTGTGCAGGATCATCATCAACACCATCATGGAGGCGCTCCAGCGGTGGATGGAACGTAACAGCCAACCAAAGTTGACCTGGGTCATGATGTAGTTCACCGACTCGAAGGCCTCAGCTACCGTTGGGCGGTAGTAGAAGGTCATGGCGAAGCCTGTGGCAAACTGAATCAAGAAGCACACCAAGGTTATGCCGCCTAGGCAATAAAAGATGTTAACGTGAGGCGGAATGAATTTCCCAGTTGCATCATCGACGAAAGGCGTAATCTCCAGCCGCTCGTCTAACCAGTCGTAAACTTTGCTCATAATGCCTGTGGGTTTTGAAACGATGGATTGGGCTCAGCTGAGCTCTCCATTCAGCAATGTAACACGTTCATTGAGCTAGGCTCAGCTTCAGAGGAGCAAGTTCTGGCTCCAACCGCTTAAAAGCAATCCTGTCATGTCTACTTTCTTCATGTTTCTTCATATTTTTCTTCATTGGGATGCTGTGCTGAGGTCAAGATGGGTGGGCATGGGTCGAAGGAGAGGAGGGATCCTAGCGGGGGTATGCCGGGGGATCCAGGTTCTGCTGCTGGGGTGTTTGCTGTGGGTCAGCTTGGGTATTGGTGCCTGTCAGGTGCAGGCCGGCCGCTGGGGAGAAGAGCAGCAACTGGTGGCTCAGGCCTGGGCCTACGTGGATCGAGCCTATGTGGATCCGGCTTTTAACGGGCAAAACTGGTGGCAAGTGCGGCAACGGGTGCTCTCTCGGCCCTTGCAGGGGAGGCAGCAAGCCTACCAGGCCATTGAAGAGATGTTGGCAACCCTGGGGGATCCCTTCACCCGCTTTTTGGATAAGGAGCACTACCTAAGCCTACAAACCTCCACTGCTGGGGAACTGAGCGGCATTGGTTTGCAGATTGCTATTGACGATCAGGGGTCGGTACGGGTGATTGCTCCCATGGAAGGAACCCCGGCAGAACAGGCTGGGATCCAGAGTCAGGATGAGGTATTGGCAGTGGATGGTGTGACGGTGGCCGGGCTCAGCCTGGATGAAGTAGCAGAGCGGATGCGGGGCCCGAGTGGCACGCCGGTACGCCTGCAGCTGAAACGACAGGATCACATCTGGGAGGTGGAACTGATCCGGGAATCGATTAGTATCAACCCGGTCCGCACCCATTTTTTTGAGCAACCGCAGGGATCCATTGCTTACATTCGCCTTAGCCAGTTCAACGGCAAAGCTGCCGCCGAGGTCAAGCAGGCTATCCAAGCGGCTGAGGCTAGAGGAGTCCGGGGCTACATTTTGGATCTGCGCAACAATCCGGGTGGCCTGTTGCAGGCAGCGATTGAGATTGGCCGGTTTTGGATCCCGAAGGGAGACATTGTGCGAGTGACCGATCGGCACGGCATTCAAGAGAGCATTCCCGCCACAGGAGAGGTTCTGACGGCAGCTCCCCTGGTGGTGCTGGTGAATCAAGGTAGTGCCAGTGCCAGCGAAGTGTTGGCAGGAGCACTCCAAGATAGTGGACGGGCCCGGTTAGTGGGTACCCGTACCTTTGGCAAGGGGCTAATTCAATCGCTTTTGGAATTGGCGGATGGTTCGGGGCTGGCAGTGACCACTGCCAAGTACCTGACCCCTAGCGGCCACGACATCCATCGACAGGGAATCCAGCCGGATGTGGTGGTACCGGAGGGAGCCGTACCCCTGACGGTAGAGACTTTAGCCGGGCCAGAGGATGTGCAGTTGCAGCGGGCTTTGCAGTTGCTGGAGCAACAGATGCTGGTGGCTAAAGGGAAACTGATAGGACAAACAACCTGAAGGATTTCGATCTCAGCGTTAGGGATTGTTTTAGGATCAGAAGCACTGGTTTCGCACCCCTTTGGCAACAGCTCTGTCTAAACCCTGACCCCGCCCTGCAGATGAACCTCGCATGAAGTCCCTGGATCGGTTTCACCATTTTTTTAACTGCTGTATTGGTGCTTGGAGCACAGAGCGAACCTACCATTACCTCACTCGTGGCGAAGTGGAGCGCTCCCGCACCGAATTTACCATCCGCACCCTGACCCCTGAGCTGAAGCACAAGGTTCTGGCCGATAACCATTACCCCAACCACGGTGTGGATGGTTTTTTGGGCTTTCACCTTGCTTTTGAGACGGTTTCTGAAACCGGAGAAGAGGTGGCCCAGGAACTCAATATGCTCTTTGTGCCACAGCAGGAAAGCCCAACCAGCCTGGAGGGAGACTATCTACGGGATCGGGCTTACGAGGAAGACCGACCGATTGTAGCTACCTTTCGCTTTGATCCTGGATCCCTGCAATTGGTCATGACCACCACCTATACTCATGTGGTTGCCATCGACTCCATCACATTGCTCAATCCCCGCCTACGCCTGCGGCAGATTCTCACCTATGAGCGTCCTCCGGCCGGCCAACCGCTACAGGAGCTGTTGCTGGTGGGGTTTGGGGTAGAACAGAAGCTGACCTAACCTGTGGATCCCTACCATGAGTCCTTCCGTTCGCGTCAGTGGGACGAAGTCTTCAGACCTGAGACTACCCCAGTACTTGACCTTGATCCAGTTGCAGTTTGAGCAAGGCCAGTACCGGCAAGTGCTAGATCAGATCCGACAGGCCCAGAGCTGTTATCCACAGTCGGGCAAACTACGGCTTTGGCAAGCACTGGCCCAAGAAGCTCTGGGGCAAACCCAGGAGGCCATCCTACTGGTGCAAACCCTAGTAGGCAACCCTGACCCAGAGGTAGCCCAGCAGGCTCGTTATGTCCTGGGTATCTGGCAGGCTCCCCGCTTGCGCCGTCCATCGGAGTGGCTGAGCGAAATCCCTGATCTTAGCCAACTAGAGGAGGCAGAGCCACCGGAACGCCGCTTAGCCTATCGCCGACTTCAAGGGGAAAGCACTACCTCAAGCTCTGCCGCCCAATCTGTGGATCCCTCTCGCCCCGGCGCAGCTGAGCACTTTGATACTAAACTTGTTTGGGTATTGATTGGGATCCTCTCGGCCTCGTTGGCTATTCTGGCCTGGTTGCCTTGACTCGTAAGCTATCCCCGCAAGGGATCCCAAATTCTCCAGCTTGTGAGCAACTGGGGTGCCCGCTGTCTTTCAAGGAGTTGGTCCTTTGGCAAAAGAGCAAGTGCAGGTAATCGTCCCGGCTACCACGGCTAACTTGGGGCCGGGCTTCGATTGCATTGGTGCAGCTTTGGATCTTTACAATCACTTTCAATTTCGTGAGATCCCTTCTGGCCTCAACATTCACTATCGCGGCAGCGACCACGTGAGCCAGAGCAAAGACAACCTTGTCTACCGGGCCTTCAGCCGTGCTTTTGAGTTACTGAGCAAACCTGTGCCGGGGGTAGAAATTGAAATTACCCTAAATGTGCCCCTCTCCCGTGGCTTAGGTAGCTCTGCCACTGCTATTGTCGGGGGATTGCTGGGGGCCAATGCTATCGGGGGGCTCAACCTAGCCCCAGAAACCCTCCTGCAATTGGCCATTGCTCTTGAGGGTCATCCGGACAATGTAGTACCTGCTTTGCAGGGCAGTTGTCAGTTGTGCGTACAAGGGCAGCAGGGGCAGTGGGTGTTTTGTCCGCTGGAGTGGCACGAGAGCATTGGCATCGTGGCGGTGGTGCCCAACTTTAAGCTCTCCACCCAGGCTGCCCGCGAGATTCTACCCAAATCCGTCAGCCTAGCGGATGCGGTCTTTTCCAGCAGTCATCTGGGTCTGCTGATCCGCAGCTTGCAGCTGGGCCGGGTGGACTGGCTGAAGGTAGCTCTGCAGGATCGTCTGCATCAGCCAGCTCGTTTGGAGTTGATTACCGGCTTCAAAACCGTCCAGGCTGCTGCCCAGGCGGCCGGTGCCTATGGGGTGGTGATTAGTGGAGCCGGCCCCACCCTTTTGGCCCTTTGTGCCCCTGATGACCGGGAACGGGTGGGATCCGCCATGGTCAATGCCTGGAGACAACTGGATATTGAATCGGAGGCCAAACTACTCAACCTGGATCGACAGGGGGGACGGGTGCTGCAAGGTGCCGCTTCAGAGGATCCCAACTTGCCCCCTCAAAAAACAAAGGAGATATGAAATCACAGAGCTACCCCGCCACCCCTCTGACGTTCTGCAGCAGCAGCAAAGGAGGTAAAAACAACCAAGCCGCCACCAAGAGCGCTACCCCTGCGGCAATTAACACTGCCCCTGCCGCACAATCTTTAGCAATTGCCGCCAGCAGATGATATTCGCTGCCCAAGGTCAGATCCACCACTGCTTCTAGGGCGGTATTCACCAGCTCAAGGGCCATCACCAATCCGGTGGCCAAACTGATCAGGGCCATTTCCACTGCACTCAACCTCAGGCCAAAACCCAGACCAAAAGCCACCACTGCCACGGCAATATGAATGCGGAAGTTCCGTTGAGTGCGGACCGCATACACCAAGCCCTTGCCGGCATAGTAGAAGCTTTTGCTCAGGTTGGTTGCCACTCGCCAGGAGGGAGGGCGTTGCCAGGGATCCGTCTGCTGAGGTTCCTCTGCTGAAGCGGATGGATGAGGGGGGGGACTAGAATCGGGTCTGCGCCGTCGAAAGGCCACCCATTGAGAGCGCTCCAGCAACCGCGGACCCTGAGGGAACCGGCTAGAACTACTGGCCATGGGTCACCTCCAAGCCTAACTGGATTGCCGATAACAGTTGCCGCTGTTGTTGCAACATACGCTGCAGGGAAAGTTCATCCGGGTGATCCCACCCCAGGAGGTGAAGCAATCCATGGGTGGCTAACCAAGCTAGCTCATCCGAGAGACGGTGCCCCTGCGCCCTTGCCTGCAGACGGGCCGTTGGTACCGAGATGACAATATCCCCTAGCAGCCGTACCCCCGACACTTCACGGATTGCAACCGGAGCCGGCATTTCTTGTGCGGCAAAGGCCAACACATCGGTGGGCTCATCAATTTGGCGAAATTCACGGTTTAGCTCGCGAATGTGATCGTCAGAGGTTAAGCACAGGCTCAGTTCACACGGGATCGTCACCCCCAGCTCCCGCAACCAAGTCTTAAACCAATCGCACCAGGTGGTCTCTTCAATTGGGCTAGGGACGTTGAACTGCAGATACAGATCCAGGAATCCATCCATGCGGGCCTCACTCCACACCAACATGCCCCCTATTCTAGTGGGTAGGTCAGATTAGGCCAGGTTTCGGCACAAATTGGCGCATTTTGACCAACGGCGCGAGAGCTTGATGAATGCGATGCTCCGGGCTTTGCCCCCCTGTACGCGCTTCTGGTGGAAATAAATCCCCGGCAATGCCCACGGCCCAGGCCCCGACTCGTAGGTACTCCAAGCTATTGGCCAGGGTTACTCCCCCAGTTGGAATGAGGGGTAGGGATCCCAAGGGTTGCCGCAGATGGCGAATGTAGCGGGATCCGCCCAGACTTTCTACCGGGAAGACCTTCACCGCTGTTGCTCCCGCCTGCCAAACAGACCAAATTTCCGTCGGGGTAAGAGCCCCCGGAACAACGGGTAAGCCAACTTCCCAGCTCCAGCGGATGATCTGCTCGTTGGCAAAAGGGGATACACAAAACTGGGCTCCTGCTTGCCAAGCCTCCTCGGCCATTTGTTGATGCAAAACGGTGCCTACCCCAATCCAGCAGTGGGGATAGTGTTGCCGTAACCAAGCAATCAACTGCAAATACTGGGGCACCTGGGTGGTGATTTCAAGATGTCGGATCCCAGCTCGGATGGCTACTGTTGCCTGTTGGGTCGCTTGTGCCAAACTCTCGCGGGCCCGAATCACTCCGATTAAGGGGTGCTGCCACAACTGCAGCAACCAGGGGTGGGTCCAACGGCTATCCAGGCTAGGCTCAGAACCAACAGACATCCTGACAGGATAGTCCGATACCATGAGGAGGCCACTTGCAATTTTTACCGAGATTCATTCCGGTTTTCTACCCCAGAGAGCCGCTCATTGCAGGCCCAGTCCGAGAAGAACAGCACCCTGAGGATGGATGAGTTCCGATCAATCAAATGCCTGCCAAGACTCAGCCGCTTGGGTTTACGGTCTGTGTAGCCTTGGGTTGAGGAGACAGCGCCAAAACCTCTGAGCCTATGCCAGCCCAAGTCATGTTCTACTCCAAAAAAAACCGGATCAGAAAGAGCACTTGACCTAGCTCAGCTTCTGATCCAGCTTAGGATTGTTAGATATCTGCTATGAGACGTTACTAGGCTCTAAGTTTTAAGGACCTTCTAAGCCGTAAGTCACAGCAGGCCGATTTGGGAGAGGATCCCTTGGCCGGTGAGCAACTCAGTAGCCACGCCAATCACAAAGCCCAGCATCGCCAAACGGCCATTCCACTTCTCGGCGAAGGCAGTAAATCCAAACTTAGCTTCTTGGTTTTCCATAGTTTCAACTCCATTTGTGGGTGTTACCTCCAATGTGGCCTAAGTGTTAAAAAGTGTCAAGTTTTATTTCGAGAGCCAGTCATGTCGTCACGACTCCTTGACACTAGTGCTTTTGGTACTGCCTGTCTGCAAACGGAATCTGTCGCTCTTGGTCGCTCAGGCCTTGCTCAGGGGAGCGGCGTACCTCTGCTAGTAGCTGTAAGCCCTTTTGTACGGCAGGACGGGCCTCAATCGCTGCCAACCAGCGTTTGACGTGGGGAAAGGCCTGGATATTCAGGTGTTCGTAACCGCGCATCCAAGGGAAGCTGGTTGGCAATCAAGTAGTCCTCTGCCAAGTATTCCGACTCCGCTAGCACCCGATCTACCACCGCAAACAGGCGCTCAGTTTCTCTCACGTTCTCTCACGTAGCGCTCGATGGCATAGCGAATCTTTTCCAGGGCGTAGTACTGTTTTCTCCGCTAGGTACATCAAAATTGCCCCGGACTCAAATAGCGAGTAGGGCTTGCCATCTGGTCCATCGGGATCCACAATAACGGGTATTTTGTTATTGGGGCTGATCTTAAGAAACTCAGGGTCAAACCGAATCCCCTTCAGCAATGTTGATGGGAATGACATGGTAAGGGATCCCCACTTCCTCGAGCATGATGGAAATCTTGTAGCCATTGGGGGTAGGCTAAGCGCACAAGTTGAGCATCAGCAAAGGACCTTAAGGCATTTCCTTGGCATTTTACCCTTCTCGATCCTGGCCTCTGAGAGCCGAGCTGTTGGGGTACCGAGTCTGGGTTTAGCTGCTCTTCACCCCTGTCCAGAGGGCATCGAGCAAGCGCATTTCTTGCCCGGAGAGCGGTCTGAAGTAGGTGAGCTTGGCGAGGGTCGCTTCATCGGGGTAGATAGCAGGGTTTTGCCGGTCCTCTGGATTGATCCCCAGCAAAGCTGCCGCGTTGGGGGTAGCGAAGCGGTTGTAGTTGCTCAGTTGGGCACCTACCTCGGCATCCAAAATAAAGTTGATAAAGCGGTTAGCCAGTTCTGGATGGGGGGCTTGCGCCGGAATGGCCAAGGTATCCAGCCAAATGCTGGCCCCTTCTTTTGGAATGAAGTAGCCGATCTCGGGGTTTTCTTCAGCAGCTTGCAGGGCATCGCCGCTGTATACCATAGCTACATTGGCAGTGCCGGAAACCAGCTGATTTTTGCCACCCACGCCGCCGATCAACCCGGCACTACGACGTTTGCTCTCGATCAAGAGCTGTTGGATCTGCCGTAGCTCCGCAGGTAGGGTGGTATTCATATCAAAGCCTAGGTAGAGAGCAGCAGAGCCAATCAGGGTACGCATCTCATCGATCATGACAAAGGGGCCCTGTTGCTGGGCAGGATCAAAGATCAAGCCCCAGGAGCGCTCAAAATCCTCCGGCAGGCGATCCTTACGGTAGCCAATCCCTGTGGTGCCCCATTGGTAAGCAACGGTGTATGTATCCTCAGGATCAAAGGGTAGGCTGACAAATTTTTCGCCGAGGTTGCTGAAGTTGGGGATCAGGTCTTTGTTCAGGGGTTGCAGCAGGCCCAGCTCCAGCATGGTAGGCACAATGTAGTCTGTCGGCACCACAATGTCGTACTGACTAACGCCGCCCCCCCGCAGCTTGGCCACCATGTCTTCGTTGGATTCGTACAGACTGACTACAACGCGGCTGTTGGTCTCTTGCTCAAAGGCGGTGAGAATATCAGGGTCAATGTACTCTGACCAAATGTAGAGGTTGAGGGTTTGCCCTTGGGCTGAGGTGGTGTTGGGCCAGAAAGCCACTAGGGTGAGCAGGCAGCAGAGCAGTGTCGTCACCGAGGCAATCCACTTTTTCATGATGTTTTCCCCAATGCAGCGTGTCGAGATGGGAACCGGAGAGGCCACAAGTCTTGCTAACCCAGCTTCCTAGGTGGTGCCAAGCTGGCAAAAGGTTGCGGTTACCTAGACAGAGCCCCAGCCCAACCTCTATTTTTTGCATCTTATCCATCCGAGGGCAAAGGGAGGGCCCCTTAGTTGTCTGGCCGGCTACTCAGGCCTAGCATAGGGTTCTGCTCATGATCCTATGGAGCACAGGGGGGTTAGGGGTGGTGGAGGTGGAAAGACAACCCTCTCCCCCTCTGCAGATGGTTCTCGCAACTATTGCAATTATTGTCAGTGCAATTATTGTCAGGATCCCATCCAACTGCAGTACCCTCTGCTTGGGTCAGGATGGATGCCAACATGCCAACTAGGGTTTCTCAGCTGTGGCTCCAGCCGAGTCAATGGAGTGAGTGGCAGCATGGACCTTGGCTTGGGTGAATTTACTCAAGCCATGGATAGTTTTTTCCCAGTAAAAGGGTTTGGTAAACAGCTGCCAGAGGGCCATATAGGCGGCAATGGAGTGGAGCTGCCAGTAGATAGGGTTAAGAAGAGCATAGAGAGTCAGATCGTAGTACCCGCGCCGGAAAACAGCAGTCAAGTTCAGGTAGATGCCAATTCCATTGCCTATGATTAGGTTGAAGAGCCCAACATAAATTAACCAACTGGGGAAGAGATTTTGTAGCCAGGTAGCACGGGTAAACAACCAAAAGAAAAAGATAAGCCACATAATAGGGCTGGTTAGAAAGGTTAAAACTGTACCCCCAATAAAAAATTGATAGGAAAGCCAGTTTTTCAAGCCCAATTTGCGCAAAGATTTCAAAGGGCGCCGGTTGTGCACCAACCACGTTTGCATATAGCCCTTGATCCAGCGAGAACGCTGACGAATCCAATTTTTGAGAGCACAGTTGGCCTCTTCGTAGGTGGTAGAGTTGATTACACCAACCGTGTAGCCGTGTTGGCTAGCCCGAATTCCCAGATCCGCATCTTCGGTTACATTAAAGGGATCCCATCCTTCCAACTCTCGCAGGCGGTCGGTGCGAAAGTGGTTACTGGTTCCCCCTAGAGGAATGGGCATTTTCAGAGCCTGTAACCCCGGCAACAGATAGTCAAACCAATAGGAGTATTCCAAGGTAAACATGCGGGTGAGGAAGTTCTCACTGCGGTTGAAGTAGTTGAGAGCCGCCTGAACACACATCAGACTGGGATCCCCCTTGCGGAAGGCAATGATGGCTTTTTTCAGTTGATCCGGCTCTGGAATATCCTCAGCATCATAAATGGTGAGATAATCACCGCGGGCAAAGGCAAGACCATAGTTACAGGCTTTGGGTTTGGTTTTGGGATGGCTTTCCGGCACACGAATCAAGCGAACAAAGTTGGGGGGCTTGGCAGCCCGCGCTGCATCAATGGTCACTTGATCCTTTTCCTCCAACAGGATCAGGACATCTAACTTTTCGTGGGGGTAATCCAGCTTCGCTAGGGATCCAATCAAAATCGGCATCACCTCCGGCTCGTTGTACACCGGCACCAGAATGGTGTAAATGGGAAGACTGCGATCATCTAGGGCTGCCACCTCTGCGTCGGTGATGTAATGGGCTTGGTCGTTGGATCCCACTAAACTGAGAAGAAATTTGTAAGCAATAGAGCTGATGTAGAAGAGATTCACCAGCGACACCAAGAGGGTGAGGGTAGTCCAGGGAGCCGCTGCCAAACCCCAGGCTAGAAAAACCAGTAGGCCGTAGCCGACAAGGATTTGGGGTAGGGTAAACACTCGTGAAGCAGATTCTTCCGGCAATCGCCCTAGCAGACGGTACACCGCATCTTGGCTGAATTTGGCTCCATGGCTTTCAGCCAACAGATGGGTTAAGTCCCTCTCCGTTCCTAAGACCTTTTCAATACACAAGCCGGGGCGTAAGGCATAAATGGATTCGTCCACCACCGGATCTAGGGGATCCTCCACCATCACCATGAGGGTGTCTTCTTTTACCCAAGCAAGAGGGTAAAAAAGGTGCCGCATCATCACGTTTGAATCGAAGCCTTCGCTCAGGGCGGGATCCAGGTAAAGCAAGCCGGTACCGATCAGATCTGAAAATATCGGGTAGCCCAACAGCTGGGTGAGGATATTCAGGTACTCCCCTGAGGGCACGTAGTTCAAGCGGGTTAAAACCTGCCCCAAGCTGGAACCGGTACGCCTGCGTGTTAATTGCACCCGCTGCCATTCTTCCAGGGTTAGCTTGCTGCCTAGCAAGTCGACTGTCAGTTTGTATTCCACAAGTACTGAAAGGATCTGCTGCTCGGTAGCTGGGATTTCCCAAACCTTGACTTCGGGAAAGAGGCGCTGTACATTGCGTCGCACTTCGGGATGTCCGGGTTCTTCAGCCGCAACCACCAAAGTGCGGGTTCTGATATCAGCCCACCCACAGGGTAAGAAGCGCACCGGTAACAGATCCGTTGACTCAACCAGCCAGATCAGCTCGGGGTCAAGGGGATGCTGTTTTAGCCATTGCCATAGGGTAGGTCGGTTGGCAAAACCCGACCATAAGCGAACAAACTTAGAGGGGTGCATCTGCTGCAAGCTCCAAAGGGCACGCGGCAAGGAGCAGTAAGCCTTCTGTTGATACTCACGGGCTTGTGCCAGTTGCTCAGGGGTGAGATAACCGGCGCGAATCAGCCAGGATTCCAAAAACAGGGCAGCAAAATTAGAGAAGGCAGCAGACTTCATAATTTTGAGGTCACTATCAGGTATCGTTTTGCTCACCTGACACTGGAGTTGTGGGAAAAAGCAACAGGCTACCAGCCGATCCCACAGCCCTTACTGTCCAGTTGGAGGAAGAGGGACTTGCGGCGATTGCCCCAGCCGGCGATACAGCCCCCAAGCTAAGCTTGCCCCCGCGAGCGCCACGGCAATCACCAGCAGAAACCGATATCGCCACAGGAGCAGCCGCCAGTTCCATTGCCCTAGGTAGCGCACGCGGTAGGTCTGGCCGGTCAGATCCCAGCTTTGTAGCCGAGTGAGATCTACAGCTGCTGCATAGGCAGTCACCACATTTCCTTGCATCTGCCTAGCAGCTAGGGTACGGGGATCGGCAAGGGAACGGCTCAAGCGCTCTGCAATCGCCGGGTTAGCACCCCACCAAGAAAGCCAAAGGGTAGGCCTACTATTCACCAAAACATACTGCAACAGGCCCAGTTCATCTTGGGGCTGAACAGCCAGCACTGCCTGTTGATTGAGAGGATTGAGAATCTCAAACTGGGATCCCAAACGGATCGGGGTATTGAGTTGCACCTGATCCGGTGCTGCCACAATTACCGACCAACGGGCTTGCCCTAACGAAGCGGGAGAGACAACTTCTCCAGAAAGCAGTTTTAGGGTGGGCAAGAGGGGCTGAGCTGAGAGCCGACTCAAGGATCCCAACAGATAGGCAGCACTGGGCAGCAGCTCCAGGTCCTCTAAAAGCAACTGACCGGATCCCTGCAGAAGGGCAGGGATCTCCTGCAATTCTCCGGTGGGAGCTGTGTATCTACTCCAAAGAAAGCCGGAGTTTTCTGACCTCACCTGCATCATAAAAGAGGGCACGGTTCCCCGGCAGTTGCCCTGGCTAAGGGCATAGTCAAAGCGCAACTCCAAGGTATTGGTGCGACGCAGCAAATCGGTAGGCAGAAGTAGCGATTCCTGCAGTCGGCTACGTCCCGTCAAATGGTAAGCTTGCACCAAAGCTCCATTCCAAAACACCTGACCATTCAGCCGATCCCCAGTTGCACTCTCCACAGGGGTCATCACTGCATCCAGGTGAAAACTGAGATCCTGTGGCCGCCCCCCAAACTGCGCCAGATCAACGTTCAAAATCAAAGATTGTGTGCCCACCCCCCGCAAAATGGGATCCCTAAATCCCAACTGGTGCAGGCTAAGGCGATTCTCCAGGGGTACTGCTTCCTCAGCAGGTGCTACGTTTACTTGGACAGAACGGCTCAAAAGACCTGGGCGCTGCCACTCGGCCATGAGAGCACGGATAGCCTCTGGACGAGCAGCCACCCGCAGGCGAGGGCCCTCCTGAGTGGACCCGTACTGCAGCTGGGGGGTAAAGTCCGCCGGCTCCAGAACCACCTGTGCACCCTTGGCAGAGCCCTTGGTCCAGAAGATCGGAGTTTGCGGAAACTGATGGGCCAGTAGGCTGTAAAGCCAGAGGGCTGCTTGCGCAGACTCAGGGCTGAAAGTAGCAGGGACTACCAGACTGAGTTGCGGGTAAAGTGGGCGAAAGAAATCGGCCACAGTGCTATCGGCAACCCGGGGTACCACCTGAAAAAAACTGTCCTGCCCTACCTTGAGAAACAGGTTGTTGGTGCGGGTATCTTGGCAGACATCACCGCTAATGGTCAAAAAAGGCTGCAGGGATAGGTTAATAAAACGCTCACCAGGGGGCAAAGCGGGGATAGGTACCTGTACTACTGGGTTGCTCTGCAGCTGCTCAGCCGGCAGTACCGCCACCGGCTCTTGATTGATGGACACCCGCACGCTAGAGGACGGACCCAGCACCGGCGAAGGCTCAAGGCGCAGCCGCACAAAGCTGGTGGCAGGATCAACTCCACCGTTAGGAGCAGGAATGGCCAGATTCAACTCTGGAGTGACTCCCTCCAGGACAATCGGACGAGTATAGCCAAGAGACTGGAGCAGGACAATTTCTGCTGCTTCAGCTCCTCCTCCCCAAAATAAACCAGTAGCCAGCAGACCCCAGTACAGCCGTGAGTTGCGCATCCTCGCCCTCTTTACTTAACACCAACAACACTTAACACCAACAACCTTAAGTATCCTCGGCTGCTGCAGTGGGATCCCATTTAGCGATTATAATCATCCTGAAAGCGGACGATATCATCTTCCCCTAGATATTGCCCGTTTTGCACCTCAATGACCACCAGCGGGATCCTGCCAGGGTTTTCCAGCCGATGGGGAGTACAAGGAGGGATATAGGTAGACTGGTTGGCGGTTAGCAATACCACTTCATCGCCGCGGGTAACTCGGGCCGTGCCTCGGACAACAATCCAATGTTCACTGCGGTGATGGTGCATCTGCAAGCTAAGACGGTGGCCTGGTTGAACCTCAAGGCGCTTAATCTTGTACGTCGGCCCCTCCTCCAGAACGCAAAACATCCCCCAGGGGCGAACGGTAGGAGCATCACAGGAAGGAGAAGGCAATAGCTCTAGGACCGGGGAGACAACTTCGACCTTGTTCATAGCCTGCAACATCTAGGGATCCTTCTTGAAGACTTCCCTATGATCTCAACTTAGACAAGAAGACTCCATCGGGGATTGTGCTGAATGAGCATAAGCGAAAAGACGTAGGACCCTCATTGCAAGGGAATCGTACCCTAATTTTCTCGAGGGTCTCTGTAAACATACGGACTAACCCTCTTCCTCTTAAGAATCTTTCAAGAGTTGCGAGCAGGACAAGTTTATATTACAGAACAGACCTTGGATTACTATGTAAATAATAGGAGACTTACAGGAGTTTCAGCCTCTCTTTCCAGTATTATCCTCATTAAGCTAATTATCTATCTAGACCTTTCCTAAAGCACTACAGAACAGGAAGAATAGCTGCAGTCGTGTTCTGAGAGTGTTCAGACAGGATCCTGCTTTCTTCTTAGCAAAAGGATTAGGTGCACGAGCTTGTATCAAGTGAGGAAGGACTGTATCTGTGAGCTGAAACCCAATCAACATAGATTACCCTGAACAACTTGTCTTGGATTCAGGAAACAGAAGTATTCATTCTGTTTTATTCTATAAATAAAATCTTGCCTGATATAGACAACAAAAATAAGATTAAGAATTGTCAGGTGATTGTACCAGGAGGAGTCAAATGCCGGTAAGAACACTTGAGTAGCGACAGTTTGGAGAAGGCTGCTCTCGATTCTCTAGGGACCTATGCCAGTGACCTATTGCGAGCGAACAATCGGGTTTGCCAAGTGGTGGGTTCTGCCTCAGAGGCAGACTATCTGCTAGCAGGCTCAGCGGAAGTGCGGCTAGTAATCAAAGCTTTCAGTAAAACCCCTTACTTTGTCTTGCTCCTCACCAAGAGTAGTACCAACCTCAAGCTGGTGCTTGAGCGCATCAATGCCATTTTGGTGGATGGGAAGCCGCTACTGCCCCCTGTGCAAGATCAGGCTGTCTCGACGGCAAAACTTTTGTTGAACTATGCTCGCCGCTATGCTCCGGATCCCAACTTTGTTACATTGCGGCTGTCTTTGAAAACAGGTCTACACCGGGAGCGGCTGGAGAAAGGGGAGTTAAATGAACAGGAGGTGCGCATTCTCTACAAGGCTGTGGCGGACATACTAGGGACCGAGCGTCTCCCCATTGCCCTTCCCTAGGTTTCTTTTTCGTCATCCCTATGGCAGATCTTTTTGATCCTTATCGATTGATCCATATTGATTCATCCATGGTTGACTCACCCGGGTAGGGGAGGAAAAAATGTTTTCGCACCTACAGATCGATCGCCTCCGCAAGCTGGTTGGCTTGTTTAACGAGCCAGTGATCTTTCACTGTCACCACTACAATCTGTTCTTGCAGCAAACCATTGAAGATCCGGATTGGATTGATGGTGTGAGTATTCTGCAGACCTCCGCGCAGGAAATCTTCTACAGTCTGCTGAAAAATGCCTTTGTTACCCTTGGGATAGAGACAGCAGCAGAGCGACTGGCCACAGCGGCCCGGATGTTTAGCTTTTTGGGCTTTGGTCAGCTTAACTTCGAAGTCACTGAGGGAGGGGGGGAGGTGGAATTGGCCAACTCCCACTACGCCACAGGCTGGCTAGGGAAGTATGGCGAGCAGGTGAACCGCACTAAGCCCATTGATCACATGGCGGTGGGCTATGTAGCCGCTGCCTTAGATGCCACATTTGCCGAGTTAGGGACCTATGTAGCTGAGGAAACCCGCTGTGTGGCGGTAACCCGTCAAGGGTCCTGCCGCATTCAGGTAACGCGAGCACCGGTACGTCGCCAGCTCACGCCTAGTCCACAAATGGGCAAGCTCATCGAGCAACCTGCTCCTTTGCCCCTGCCCCAAACCAGTGTTAATTACGATGTCGTCAATGAGGCGCTCTGGAGTTTGCCTCTAGAGGGGGATGACAAAGGTCAAATTCGTGCCTTCAACGTGCTGCTGACACGGATGCCGGCCAATTACTACAACCGCATTCAATATCGCTTCCTGGATGAACTGCAAAAGCTGGATCCTCAGCTTTTGGGGATTGGCCAGGACTTAATCCGCGAGTCCGGCCATGTTTGTGTCTTCTACACCTTTGGCAACATCATGGAATCTCTGGAATGGGAGACGGTAGTTGGCCCAATGCTAAATACCGATACGGATTGGGTTCACGGTGCCTATGCTGTTGCCAGTAGTTTGGGATGGGGGCGGTGGCAAGCGTTAGAGGTAATCAGTAATACATCTTGTCGTGTGGCCATTGACGGTAATTATGAGACCAGCTACTTCCTGGCTTCTTACCCCTCTGCTGACCAACCCAGCTGTTACTTTGCCCAGGGGGCTGTGCCGGCCATCATGAATGTTGTTTATAACGGGCACATCCAGCAAAAGCCTGTCTTGGATGAGGCGCTTTACCATCGGCTATTCCAGCGGAACGGTCTTTTCGGAGGGGCGGAGGTGAAAGCCCGAGAAAAAGGGGATCCGTGGTGTGAATTTTATGCCCAGCGGTCGTAAGTCTTGATTACTTGATTACTTGATTAACTTAATTAAGTCCTAATTATTAAGTCCCAATTAAGAATGCCCATTCAAATTTCTCGGCGGCGGGAATGCGGCGGTAGCTGGGTAACGGATGTAAGTTTGAGCCGGTTGCTCACCTACGGTGAACTTGCAGCTCTTGCGGAGCGATATGGCGGTCGCTGTCGCCAGTTTTATCAGCTAGTGTGGCTGGATTTTCCTGGGGGTCGGATTACGGCCTCCCTACGCCTACCTCGTTTGACGATTCGCATGGAGAATAAAGATTTAGAGGCAGCAATCCTTGCAGACTTGCAGCAATAGGGTGAAGGGCTAATCTCTGCTACAGCAGCCAATCTCTGAGGGTTGGCGCTCGGGTTGATTAGGGATATTCTATCGAGATACTTCCCTATCCCTATTTCAGGATAAAATGTTTCCGGCAACACCACTTAAGAGCTCCTTTCGATTTTTGCGTTCTACTGCTATTCCGTTTGTACTCCTGGGACTGGTTTTGCTGGGACTGCTCTGGGGCTGGGGGTGGGTGAGTCTGGAGCTGCAATTTCTAGGCTACAAGGGATCCGTAGCAGCAATGGGTCCGGATCCCCGTTTAACGACTGTGGGGGTGAGTTTTCCGCCTCTATTGGTGTTGGGGACAGCTATTCTCGGATCGCCGCTGCTGTTGCAACTGCTGCTGGGAACGGTGGTAGTGGTGTGGTGGTGGCAACTGTTGGCTCAGCTGCCGGTGGGAGTAGGGTGGCGCTGGCTATGGGGAATGCTCATGGTTGTACAGCCCAGCTTGGGTTTGATGCTGTTGCGCAGCCCCAGTTGGGCCGCAACGGCGGGATTGCTCAGCTTCAATATGCTCCTGCTTCTACCTCTGAGCTACCAGAACCCTCAGCAGGCATTCCTCGGCGGATCTTTGCCCCTAAACCTACGACTGGTGCTCCTGGGTCTGGGGTTATCCCCTTTGATGCTGCTGCGTTGGGAAAGTTGGTGGCTGCTGCCGTGGATGATCTTGCTGGTGGTGGTGGCCCTATGGCGAGAAGCTTGGGGTTTCCGGGCTACAGCGGTGTTGGTGGTCAGCTTCATGAGTGTGGTGCTGATCCTGGGCTGGCTGTATATAAACTGGTTGGCCAAGGGGGATCCCTGGACTTTTACCTACGAACCCGGGAGTGGGTTGCGGTTGCCCCAATGGCAAGCTTGGCTACGCTCCGCAGGGGGGTGGGATAGCCTATTGGAGACGGGACGCTGGCTGTTGGCGGTGGTGCCTGCCTATGTGCTGCTGGGGTTGGTGACGTTTCTTGCTTACGGTCGGGGGCGCTGGGTCTGGCTTCTGTGTTGGGCATTGCCGTTGGTGATGGTTCTGGCTTCCTTCTGGCAGGGGCTTTTTGTACCGGAGCTGAGCCGCTTCGGGATCTTTTGGGTGCTGATGCCGCTCCTGTTGGGATCCTATTTAAGACTCAGGAGCCGAGTCAGCAGCTTGCAGAAGCTAGGGATTACGGTTGTGCTGCTCCTCAGCTTGTTTAGCGGTGGTTATGTTCTTGACCAAGGTTTTTTGGTGCCAGAAGAACAGGAGCTGTGGCAACGGTTACGACCGCAGGCGGAGCTTGACACCCAGCCTCCAGGGCAGCAGGAGCTTCTGGTCTCGTGGCGGGCCCAACGGCAAGCCCATCGACAGGTGGGGCAGTACCTATTCCAGCATCTACTCCCCAAAGAGCGGGTTCTTGTGGATGATGCTCTGCATTTTGAGGCCATCTTCTGGGCCAGGGATCCACGTTTGTTTATTACGCCCCATCAGTACGAATTTGCCCTCGCCCTACAACAGCCCCAAGACTGGACCGATTACCTGCTGTTGTCGGGGCTAGGGGATCCCTTAGGACAGTCGGATCGACTGCTACAATTTTGGCCGGAGCTAACCTTTGGCTCACTACCTGGGTTTCTTGAGGTTTACGGGTTGGTGGAGGGTGAATCTACTTTTGCGTTGCCGGGATCACCGTCTTGGTCTTTAAGGTTGTTGATGCGGCAAGGGAATGGGTGCCATGCGAATCAGACACAGTCGGCGGCGCTTTTTACAGCTGGGGGCGGCTGCTCTGGGACCGATGGCGATGGCTAGTGCTTGTTTAGACATGGGTAAGAGAATGAGCGGCTTGGGCTGGCAGGTGGGTATTGGGGAGGATCCCGGTCGGTTCATTTGGGAAATAGAGTCTGATCCGCAGGTGGCAGCCGTGGCCCAAGCCTGGGATCCCCACTTTTTGAGTGGTTGGCTGAACAGCTTTGACCACAAGAGGGGGGATCTATCTTTCTGGCGGGATTGGCACCAAGCCGGGTGGCTGGCGGACTGGTTTGAGCGGGGTTACAGCCTGCACATCATCACCTGGGAAGATGACACCACCCGCCCTTGCGGGGAGTACCACCTCTCGGAGCAATTTCTGGAGGATGTCGGGGAACTGGCTGGTTACATGGCTCAAGCCAATCCCCAGGGCCGCCGCACCGACTGGAGCTTGGCTACGGAGTTTTCCTACTGGCGTGTACCTGCCGATACCTACAACAGCGAGACGGCTCCCTACTACCAGGCTTTGATGCAGAATCTTCTCAAGGCACGGCAGGTGATCAAGGAGCGGTTGCCGGAAGCGCAGGTGGCCCTCTGCTGGGGCGGCTGGATCGCCACCTTTGATCAACCGGAACGGGGCAGCGGACGCAGCATGGTGGATCCCTTTGCTGAGATGATGAGCCAAATGGATGGGATCGCCTTCCAATCGATGCGCCAGCGGCGAACGGGGGAATTTAACCCGGAGTTAAACGCACCGGATCCCGGTAACCCGGAACAGATCCGTCTTTGTTGCCAGTTGTTTTCCCCCATCCACAGCAACCTGATGTTGGCCCACTACGAGCCGGCCATTAAAGACAAACACCCCAGTGGTGGACGAGCCGACACCGTGCAAGAGGATTTTCAAATCATGAGCCAACCGGATTGGCTGGCTGAGGTCTCGCGCCTGGGTCTGCGGCGCATGTCTCTGATGCACTACGGACTTTACAAAGGGGATCCCTTTGGTGCACTGACAGCAGCCCGTCAGTTTCGCACCCGAGTGAGCTGATGGGTTGGCAGGGGCT
The DNA here is from genome assembly GCA_937944885.1 of uncultured cyanobacterium. Classification (GTDB taxonomy): domain Bacteria; phylum Cyanobacteriota; class Cyanobacteriia; order Thermostichales; family Thermostichaceae; genus Thermostichus. The sequence continues at coordinate 42,347 of CALFBB010000002.1, read as the reverse complement.
GAATAAACTCAATCCTGCTGGCAATCTCTGGCAAGGTGGCCCAACTTGGTCTGCGTTGTGTACGATTACTTAGGTCAGACTGGCTTTAGGCCGTGGCTTGCCCAGAACAGGAGAAGTGAGTGATGAGGATGCGGAAGCTTTTGCCAATAGGTTGTCTCTTCTTAGGGATCCCCTTCTGGGCACAACCCAGCTGGGCAGGGTGTGGGTTTCCTCGCGGGGCAGGGAAACTGTTTTTTTCCCTACAGCCAGAGATCTTTCGACCACGTACCCAATTCGATCAAGGGGGAGAAGTAGTGCCGGCACCCTCGGAGTTTGATGAAAGTAAACTGAGCCTCTTTGCCGAAGCCGGCCTGACGGATCGCCTGACCGTTAGCCTGAATACAGCCTATGCTTTTCTAGAAAACCGTTTTGCCAGTGGCCCAGAAACCATTACCCAGCGCAACCAAGGCCTACGAGATGTGGAGCTAGGCCTGCGCTACTCTTGGGGGGATGGGGATCCCTTCTTTTCGGCGCAGCTCACCGCTTTAATCCCACCCGGCTACGATACCCAAACCACTCCCTTGCCTCTGGGATACGGTATTTTTGGCTACGACCTAAGTGGAGGTGTGGCGGTCTATGGACGCATGGGATCCCTGCCCACCTTTTTCGACTCCTGCCTCACTTTTCGGGACTACTTGGGCTACCCGGGTGATCGCATCAAAGCCAACCTCACTGCCGGAGCAGACCTGCTACGGGATCTGCAGATTATCCTGGCTTTGGATGGAGATTTTACCCTGGGCAACGGTGCTGCCCTCCTGTTTGAGGGTGAGCCTGTGCAGGATCCGGATTATGACAGCCTGAAACTTTCTGGCCAGTTAAATTGGCGCTTGGGTGGCGGCCCGACGCTCGGCTTGGGAGGGTTTCACTACCTGAGCGGACGTAACACCAGAGCCGGCGGTGGGGTCACCGGTTATGTGTGGCTAAGTTACTGAATCCAAAGCTCCCCTTAGGAATCCTCTTGTCAGATTTGGTGATCTTGACCCTTCTGTTGGCGGTGTTTGGTGAGCATCTAACCTAGCCCTTTACCCTCTAGGGAGGATTTGGGCTGAAGAGAATCTCCCGCCTCCCCTCTGCAGCTGCTGCACCGCATGAGGGCAGTTTTCGGGTTTACCTCAATGGAGAAGAGAGTTGGAGAAGAGAGTCAGTTCTCCGGCTGGGTCTGTTCGCGTGGTTCGGTTGCACTTGTTGTATTCTCTTGTGTTGTATTCTCTTGCTCTGTGAGAGTAGCCAGGTTAGATGCTGAACCTGCTGGCTCTGGCGGCTCTATCTCTGAGGAGTGCTCCCCTTCATCAGTATCCGTGGCAGCAGCAACCGTTTCTGGAGAGGTAGCCACCTCTGCTGCTGTTGTTTCTTCTCGGGTTTCTGGCTCATCATGACCCAACTCGGCCTCTGGCACGATCCCGGATTTAACACCAGCTTCAACGGCGCTCTCTTCAACGGCCTGAGAGAAAAGAGGTGCTTCCGTGGGGTTGCCCTCGCTATCTACCCAATGAACGGTGGTTTGAGCCTTTAACCAGGCCATGACTTTGTTGGTGAGCAATTCCTCATGAACTGCCTGCCGTACCCGTTCTGGATCCAAGCGCTGCCCCTGCTGGGCATAGGCAGACATCACCTCCTGCACTTCTACAGCCAACTCAGTGGATCCGACAGCGATCTGCTCCTGGCGGATGATGGCTCCTAGAGCCAGGGTGCGCCGCAGCCGATCTATCGCCTCCGGACGGTAGCGATCCATAAGATTGTTTAGGTCTTCGGGGGGCAACTGCGACAAAAATTTGCGAATATCCCCCACCTTCATACCTTGCCGTTGCAGAGTATTCAAGCTTTGGGCCAATAGCTGGGTGGTTTCCTGATGCACCAGGGTCTCTGGCAATTCCACTTCGGTGGTTTGCAGAATGGCGTCGAGAATGGCATTTTCCAGGTTTTTCTCCGATTGAGCAAGGGCCTCCTGCTCTAGGTGCTGTCTTAGGTGTTCCCGCAGTTCGGCCACCGTTTGCAAGCTGCTGATCTCCTGGACAAAGGCATCGTCTAGCTCCGGTAACTCTTTGGTTTTGATCTCGTTGAGGGTGACGGTAAAAGTTGCAGTTTTCCCGGCCAATTCTTTTTTGAAGTAATCTTGAGGGAAAGTGGCCTCGATTTTCTTGGTTTCGTCTAGATGCATACCAACGACACCGGCCACAAAACCCGGAATAAAGTTGTCTTCTTTCAGCTCCAATTGGAAGTCTTGGGCAGTGACCTCTTCTAGGAGCTTCCCTTCTGCATCACAGGCACTAAAGTCAATCATTACCACATCCCCCAGTTGAGCAGGCCGATCTTCCACCGGCAGCAACGTTGCCCTTTGCTCTCGCCAACGGTTAATGGCCGCATCAATTTGCTCTGGCTTGGCTTCGGCACGGGTGACGGTGACTGTCAGGCCTTTGTACTGGCCGACCTTGGCTTCGGGATAGACTTCGATGTACCCTGAGAAGCTGAACTCTGTTTCTGGGTTAAACTGAGCCAGCAAGTCGGTCACCTGATCATCCAGCTCAAATTGGCCAAGGGGGGTAAGCTTGATTTCCTGGAAAGCTTGCTTGATAGCGTCGTTGATCAGGTCATCTACTGCACTGGCCATGACCCGCTCCCGGCCTACCTGCCGCATGACTATGTTGCGGGGGGCCTTCCCCTTGCGAAACCCTTGAATTTGGACGTTCTGCACCAGTTGGCGCAAGGTTTTTTCGTAGGAGCGCTTGACCCGTTCGGCTTCTATGGTGATTTTGAGGCCAACTCGGCTGCCAGGACGTTTTTCTTGTATGACCTGCATAGGGAGTTATTCGCTAGGTAAGATGTGCGGACAGAGGCTTAATGATACCTCAACAACCGGTAGGTCATCCTAACCCACGGTCGCCCTTTTCTTGAGAATATCCCCTTAAGCTGGGGATCCCTCGGCCGCTACCTCTTTCACCTCCTGGATGTCCTCTTGGGGTTCGGCTCGTTTGCTTGGCGGCAGTTGCTTAACCTTGGCTTCTAGCTCCACCACCATTTCCTTCAATTCGGTGATGGCCACCTCTTTTTCTTGCAGTTGCCGGTTTTTCTCGCGGGCCTCAAGGGTGAATTGCACCCGCATCCAGAGGCTGTAGAGCCAAGCAAGGGCCGCTCCAATGCCGGAAGCAGCCAGTAGCTCCATGACCAGAGGGCTTTCGATGCTGACACCAGGGGCAAAAGTGACAGTAACGGGGGTAGCATTTTGCATAGCAAAGAGGGCAATGCCCAGAAGGGCCGTAAACAAGATCAGGTAGTTGAACAGTCGCATCGCTTTTCTCCTCTATAAGGATCCACTACGGCTTGCCAGCACCAGAATACCGAGAAACGTGGGTCAGTTGATAGGAGAAACTCCAGTCAAAACTCTCCTCAGAAAAACCAGCCATAGCTGTGTAAGCCTTTACCCAAGAGGTTCACTCCCAGATAACAAACCCAGACCACTACAAAGCCAAGGCTGGCCAGCAGAGCGGGGCGCCTGCCCTGCCAACCTTTGGTGATGCGGGCGTGTAGATAGGCGGCAAACACCAACCAGGTGATTAAGGCCCAGGTTTCTTTCGGATCCCAGCTCCAGTAAGTACCCCAGGCTTCGTTGGCCCAAACGGCGCCTGCAATAATGCCGATGGTGAGCAACGGGAACCCCAAGCCGATCAACCGATAGCTGGTGTTATCTAAGATTTCTGCCAGGGTGAGCTGCTGCAGGGGAAGGGGTTCAAGGGCAGGAGTGGGCAAGGACTTCGTCTCGCTAACGCGATCAGGCAAAGGAGAGGTAGCAGCAGGAGAGGTGCGGATCCCGGCGCTGGCATAGGCCAACTCTGAGACAGGGGTGGGGGATTCTGCCCATTCGGGATGAGTCGAGCGCTGCGGGGCCCGAAATTGCAGACCCAGAGAATTACCTTTGAGCTGCACGGGTTGGCCACGGGTGACAATCAAAAAGCTCACCGAAAGTAGGGATCCCACCAGCAGCGCCGCGTAGCTAAGCAGCATGACAGTGACATGCATCATCAACCAGTTGGATTGCAGCGCCGGTACCAGCGGTTGAGCCGCCTGCATGTCTTCCGGCAGAACCAGGGCTGCAAAAGCAACGATCCCCGTAACAACGGGGGCTGTCATCACCCCAACCCAGCGGCTACGGCTCCAGTAGAGGGCCAGCAGATGCAATGCAGTGATGCCCCAAGCCAAGAAAAACAAAGACTCATATAGGTTACTTAAGGGGAAATAACCGGCATCTATCCAGCGGGCTGTCAGCAGTGCCGCCATGGTCAAGTTAGCCCCGATCATCCCCGCCAAGCCCAATTCCGCCAAGAGCTTCACCTGGGGGAAAGCTGCTCCGGCCCAGTAGAGCAACATCGCTGCAAAACAGATGGCAAATGCCGCATTGTTCAGCAGACCTTGCAACTGGGTGAGATCCATCCCCCCCGTGAACGCTAGTACCACCATGTGCAACCTCAAAGAATTCCTCATCCTTCATCGGAGGAGCCTATTGATTCCATTCTAGGGGCGCAAGAAGGGATCCTCCCCAAAGACACATGCTGGTAATGTGGGGATGGCTTGTGTAGGGCTCAACAGGATACCGTTCGCCTTTGCAGGACGGAGTCCCTTTTTGCTAATCCTGAACCTTTGAATCGGCTAGGGGGAAGTTCCTCTAACGCGACAGAACAACCCTCTGTCAATGCGACCGTATTGTTGGATGTGAGGCTCATGCAAGAACACGCAGGAAGTGCCAAATTTAGAACATGGGGGCTGGCATGGTGGATGTGTCTGTTAGCCGCCCTGGTTTTAGTCGCTTGTGGGGGATCCCCACCTGAACCGGAGGAACAGCTGCCCCAACTGGAACGCGTTCCGGTTCCTGCTGAGATTGCCAAGCTGGATGCTTATCTTCAGTACTGCCATCCACGGGTGCAAATCCTTAGTCCCAAGCCAGGGGAGGTACTACCCGAGCGTCAGGTGACGGTTCGTTTTGCGGTGGAGGGGTACCCCATCTTTCAGGATCCCCAGCTAGGGCTTGGTCCTCATCTGCATGTGGTGCTGGACAACCAGCCCTACGTAGCCTACTACGACCTCGATACGCCTCTTGTTTTTAGAGAGTTGGAGCCGGGATCCCACACTCTGCGGGTTTTTGCCGGTAAACCGTGGCACGAGAGCTTCAAGAATGCAGAAGCCTACGCCCAGGTGAGTTTTCATGTGCTGGCCCCAACCCCAGAATATGTGCCGCAGCCGCAACTGCCCTTACTCACCTACAACCGACCCAAGGGCAACTACGGAGCTGAGCCGATTCTGGTGGATTTTTGGCTGGCCAATGCCCCTGTTCGGGAAAGCCTGCTCAGCGATTTACCGCGGGATTGGCGGATCCGCTACACCTTAAATGGACAATCAGGCTTACTGGATCGCTGGGAATCTTTTTATCTCAAGGGCCTCAAGCCTGGCCACAATGTCATGGTGGTGGAACTGGTGGATAGCAAGGGGGATCCCATCCGCAATGTGTTCAACAGTGCCGCCCGCGAGATCACCTATACCCCCGGTGGTCAAGACACCCTCTCCCGCTTGATTCGGGGAGAATTGCTGGCCGAAGAGGCCCTGTCCATTGTGCAGCCTAAGCCGGAAGCCACTCCGACCCCCACCCCTACTCCCACGCCAGAGCCTACTCCCACGCCAGAGCCTACTCCCACGCCCACACCGACACCGACCCCCACCCCTACTCCCACGCCAGAGCCCAGTCCTACCCCCGCCTCAGTGCCGCGTCGGCAGCCTCGTTTTCAATTGGGGCGGCCTCGTCCGAGCCCACAGCCGATGCCGCTGGAACCGCTCACTCCTATCCCAACTCCACCACCGGTAGTCGCTACTCCTGAAATCTCACCGCCTACTCCCACACCTGTTCCGACTCCCTCAGAAGCTCCGCCCACTCCGCTACCACGAGTTACTCCCCTGCCTTTAGAAGCACGGCAACAGGTTAAGCAGCAGGGCTTGCGGCTTTTCCCCCCTGGCCTCCACAGCCCGGCAGATGCTCTCTAGCGGTTAGCAGCCTGATATATCCATGATGAACACTACCAGTAGTGTCTACAGTTAATGTGGGCACTAAACTTAGTAGTGTCTAGGAGAGGGGTTCTATAGGGATCCCATCTTTGGGTTGCTTGGTGTCGACACAAGTCAGCCCTCGAACAGTCGATGGAAATGACTCTCAGGGATCCCTACGCTCCTTATAGCGCAAGGTTTGAGTAGTTTTTAAGAAGTAAGCTGCAACAGAAAGTTTTGTGTAGGCCAAGATTTTGAATATCAGAATAAACCGGAAAATTCCTGCAGGAAAATACTTCAACTCAAGATTATTTTTCCTGACTCTAATGAATATAAAATTATCTCTTCTAGTAAAAGCTATAATTTTTGGCTCTTTCTCCGGTAGTGTAGAAAGCCTGTGAAAATTTACTAAAAACACTGCTGGTAGTGTACCTAGACTCTAGATTCAACATATTTAGTGAATCAAATCCTCGCTGTTAGTTCTAGTTTTTAGGACTAAAACCTTTACGGAAACCCTTATCTATTGATATGAATAAGATACTCTTTGCCGAAAAGTCATCTTCGTCAAAGAGAAGAGGGCCTCGTACAGCGGGAGAACTGGAAGTCCTGGCAAGGCATGAATTTATGGTGTGGGGTTGGATATGTCGGAAAATCTTGACCTGCAAGACGCGGTGGGACGTTTCTTAAAGACCATCGGGCGTTACTCGTTGCTGACTGCGGAAGAGGAATTGCGTTTGGCCCACCAGGTTCAACAGATGATGAGGCTGCTGGAACAACGGCAGAGCTGCGAACCCCTTGAGGACTGGGCTAGGCGCGTGGGGATCCCTTTGGACGATTTACAGCAGATCTTGAAACAGGGGGAAGCGGCCAAGAAGCGGATGGTGGAATGTAACTTACGGCTGGTGGTGTCCATTGCCAAGCGCTACCGCAATCGCGGCTTACCCTTTCTGGATCTAATCCAGGAGGGGACTATCGGCCTTACCCGTGCCGTGGAAAAGTTTGATCCCACCCGCGGCTACAAGTTCTCTACCTATGCCACCTGGTGGATCCGCCAAAGCGTGAATCGTGGTCTCCAGAATAAGGGGCGCATGATCCGCCTACCTGCCCACATGTACGAAAAGGTCTCGCAGGTGAAGCGGCGTTACCGAGAGCTATCTGCGGAAAGGGGATCCCGTCCGCAAGCAGAAGAGGTGTTTGAATCCCTGGAGATTGGGGAGAATTACCGGGACTTGATTACCCGTCACATGGCAGAGATGCGCTCTCTGAACATGGGGGTCGGGGATGAAGAGGGCACTGAGCTGCAACATTTTATTCCCGATGAAGACAACGATCCAGTTGAGCACCTAAATCGAGTTGCCCATCAGGAGGAAGTGCGTGCCCTAGTCGGTCAACTGAGCGAGCGGGAACAACAGGTGATTGTGGCCCGCTACGGCCTAGATGGATCCAATGGCCTGACGCTACGGGAGATTGGTGAGCACATTGGTCTTTCGCGGGAGCGGGTACGGCAGATCGAGCGGCGGGCTTTACGAAAATTGCGGCGGCTACAACAGGAGTACTCCACGCCCAAAACCAGTAAGCGGCTTAACCCCTTGAGTTAAATCCCTAGGAGCCGCAAGATTGTAGGATAGCCTCGGTAGAGTGCAAGCAACTGGGCTAGAAAAACCCCATTTTGTTTTGTCTCACTAGAGGGTGTGCAGTTAGTAAAACTTTTCATCTCCAGGCGTCGACATGGGTTGCGCAGATGGGTAGAGTGTCGCAGGCGGGTACGGCGATTCTGGTGGGGCAGCAGTGGAGATTGGCGTTGGCTAGGAGAAAAACCGATGCCTGTAGCCAGCTGGAATCGGCTGATCTGGAGAGACTTAGTTCGTTATCTCACAAGTCAGTGGCGGATGCTTTTCCAGGGGTAGCGATAGCGGTAACCTTAATTCTGCCCTTGAGTGTGATGGGGATAGGATTACGGATACGGAAACGTTTGCAGGCGCTTTCTTATCACCAATTTGGCAAGCATTCTTTCCGGGGGTATCCTCACCTTTCTCTGACAGAGCTCTGGATCCTGACAACAGGCCCATGGGGGGATTGCCTTTGTAGGTAGGGTTATGACGTGGGTCGGGCTCCCGTTGGGGATTTCGCTGCGTAACTGACTGTTGCAGGCTAATGCCTGTCAACAGCTGCGAGAACTGTTGGCAACTCAGTTGGTTAAAAAGCACATTTATTTGCGCTCATTGCAGGTGCGGCAGAGGCGACAGAGTCTGGAGGTGAGTCGAGAAATCTCTGCTCCTTCTGAGCAAATGACCGCCGCGATTTACAGACGGTGCAGTACTTTTTGCAAGATACCTTGAAACGATATGCGGCGCTAAATGCCTTCGCCAAATCCGGTGAGTATCTAAACCAAAACACCCCTGAGAAACTGACTAACCAGATTGCTGTTCAGTCCTTACTTTACAAGCAGGCTCGGGCTCATTCTGGGAAGAGTTTGCGCAAATCGAAAGGTAGCAGACCAGTGGAGATGTTGGAGACTGAGTGACAAGATAGTACCGGGGGCATAAGGATTCCGGGCTACTATTGCGAGGGGAGAACTGCTAGAGAACAACTGTGGAGACTTTCACCGCTGCTACACCTGAAGTAGTAAGTGAGGTCGCTGGTCGCCTGGTGCCCCCTAGGCATAACGGGTAACAAGACTCCCGCGGCTAACCAAAGCGTGTGGAGATTTCTCAGTCTCTCAACCGGCATCTGCAGCGTTGCTCAAAGGGATCCCTTGTCGATCCCGCAGGAGGGCTATGATCTCATCTTTGATATCTAGAAACGCAGCGGTACGCTTGAGGCCGTAGTCTCGCTGGCTAAGTAAATCCATTAAGTAAATCCACCCAGATTTCCCGCTTCACCCGACCCGGATGGACGCTGAGTACGTAAATGCGCTGGGATAGAAAGACAGCTTCTTCTACGTCGTGGGTGATCCTCAAAATTGAGGCAAGGCCGCAGGGGATCCCGCTAACCAGAATGTGGGTAATAGCCCCACTAGCCAAGACAAAACAGGGCGCCGACGAGCAAGCCAGGGTAAAGCAATCATAAGCGGTGAAAAGCAAACAACAGAACAGGTAACCTGACACCCAGTGAGCAGCAACTGTGAACAGACTCAGTTTTCAGGATTCTCCTTTATGGAAACATCAAACCGTTAAGTTTGCTACTCATTTTCTTCTTCTGCCTTACCACTCAGTAGTCAATGGTCATCGGGGAGAACTGCGAAAGTGGAGATTTGTGCTGTCTGGGCTTTGAGGGAGAGACGGGATCCCCACCGGCTGTGGTAGCAAAAGTTTCTGCATCTTGTCTCAACTGCTGCATGGCTTGATCGATCTCCTGCAACCGTGTATGGATTTGTCCTTGGCGCTCTTGAATGGCTTCCAATTCTTGGTTGAGCCGCTGTTTTTCTACGGTGAGCTGCTGCATTTCGGCGTAGAGGGCAGATTCGGTTTTGCGGCGGGGGATCGAGCGCAGCTTTGGGCGGGGGCGAGAACGGGGCACACGGGGTAAGCTCATGATCGGGATCCCGGCAAGAGGAGAGGATTTGCGCATATCTTAGCCAAAAGGGGGCCAAACTCGGTCTTAGAAGTGCAGCCAAAATAGGGATGGTCAAGAGCAAAAAGGGTTCGCAACCCCCATGGCTTGGCGAGAAATTGCTTCCGCAGTAGGATCCGATTTGACAGGCACAAGGAAGTGCACTATGACGGAAACAGCAGCAGAACTGTTGCAGCGCTACGGCAGCGGTGAGCGGGACTTCAGCAACAGCCAGCTGGCAGAAGTTGACCTGACAGGAGCGGAGCTGACCGGAATCGACTTCGGGGGGTCAGTGCTCAAACAAGCCAAGTTCGCTGCTGCCAATTTAGAGCGTGCTTACCTGGGTGGGGCGGATTTGAGCCAGGCTGACTTGACCGGGTCCAACCTGCGGCTGGCCAACCTAGAAAAAACCCGCCTCCACGGATCCCGGTTGCAAGGGGCCAACTTGCGCGGGGCCAGTCTCATCGCTGCGGATCTGAGCGGAGCTGATCTGAGTGGGGTAGATCTGGTGGGGGCCAACTTCACCGGGGCCAACCTGAAAGGGGCTATCTTAACTGGCTGCAAGCTCAAGCTGGCCAACCTGCGCGAGGCTCGTTACGATGCAGCCACACAAATGGAAGCAGAGGTTGACCCAGTTGCATTGGGGATGGTCTGTGAGTAGTAGACAACACATCAACCTTGTTTGCTTGAGGGGATCCCTATCCCTAAAGTGTCTCCCCATTTATTCTTCTCCTTCCAGATCCAGAAGCTCTTGAATCTCTACATCGGCATAACCTATAGCCCGCAGCTTTTCCGAGACCACCTGCAATTCCTCCGCTGAGAGATCCTGTTGTCTTACCCGATCCCAGAGGTTGGCAGCAATTTGCATCAAGAGGTTGCTGCTTTCTGTTTCGAACAGTTCAAAAGCAGTTGCCAGCTCGATTGCTTGCAACACCTCTTCTGCAGTGCCAATCGGTTGATCGATGGATTGATCTTCCAATTGAAGGAGTAACTGACGCAACTGGTTCAGGCCATCCCCAAGAGCAGACATGCAGCAGCCTCACAACAGCATTTGGATCCCCACCCTATCAAACCGCTACTCCTCAGCACCCAACAAATCCGACAGATTCTGCTCCGGCTGGGGCTATCCTGATAGAAAGGAATCGATATGATCGTTAAAAGACCAGAGGAGATGCATCAGTATGGCCCAAGCCAATGTCCTGCCTAATAGCCCCCAATCCTTGGCGGGAGAAGCTCGCACCGCCCTTGACTACAGCAGTACAGTCTACCGGCAGGCCTACTCACGCATCAACGGCATTGTTATCGAAGGGGAGCAGGAAGCCAACGACAACTACCTGAAGCTAGCAGAGATGCTCCCTGAAGCTGCAGAGGAGTTGCGCAAACTGGCCAAAATGGAGTTACGTCACATGAAAGGCTTCCAGTCTTGCGGCAAAAACTTGCAGGTGGAGCCAGACATGGAATTTGCCCGCGCCTTCTTTGCTCCATTGCGCAACAACTTCCAGAAAGCTGCAGCTGTTGGGGATTTGGTGACCTGCTTTGTGATTCAGTCTTTGATCATCGAGTGCTTTGCTATTGCCGCTTACAATATCTACATCCCGGTTGCCGATGAGTTTGCTCGCAAGATTACCGAAGGGGTAGTCAAGGATGAGTATCTCCATCTGAACTTTGGGGAACGCTGGCTAGGAGAGCACTTCAGTGAAGTTAAGGCCCAAATTGAAGCGGCCAATGCCCAAAACTTGCCCTTGGTTTGGCAAATGCTCCAACAAGTGGATAAGGATGTAGAGAGCATTTACATGGATCGAGAAGCCATTGTAGAAGACTTTATGATTGCCTACGGTGAGGCTTTGGCCAACATCGGCTTTAGCACCCGCGAAGTGATGCGTCTCTCGGCTCAAGGGTTGCGAGCAGCATGACTGTTGTCCTGTAAGGCAAAGAAGTAGGGTAACCGGCCCAAATTCCGGCCAAAAACATACCCTCTTAGGGTATGGTTGTGTTCTGATGAGATCCAAGAGTTGATTTATCCAAGTGAGTAAACCTCTATGTTCGGCTTGATCGGGCACTTGACCAGTCTTGCCCATGCGAAACGGGTGGCAGACAAGCTGGGCTATCCAGAATACGCGGACAGCGACCTGGAATTTTGGTGCATGGCTCCCCCGCAGGTTGTCGATGAGATCACGGTTACCAGCATTACCGGCCAAAAGATCCACGGACAATATGTTGAATCCTGCTTCTTGCCAGAAATGCTGGCCGGCGGACGGTTCAAAGCGGCTTGTCGGAAAATCCTCAATGCCATGGCTTTGGCCCAACGACGTGGACTGAGTATTACCGCTTTGGGAGGATTTAGCAGCATCATTTTTGAGAATTTTCGGCTTGATAGCCTGAGGCGGGTTCGCAATATCGACCTAGAAGTGCGACGCTTCACCACCGGCAACACCCACACTGCTTACATCATCTGTCAGCAGTTGCAGTTGGCGGCCCAACGCTATGTTATGGACTTGGCGGCAGCCACAGTGGCAGTGATAGGGGCAACTGGGGATATTGGCAGTGCCATCTGTCAATGGTTAGCAGCCCATACCCAGCTGGGTAAGTTGCTGTTGGTGGCGCGGGATCGACAGCGCTTGGAAGAATTGCAGGCTAACCTCAAGCAGGGAGAGATCTCTTCACTGGAAGCAGCCCTACCGCGTGCCGATTTTATTGTTTGGGTGGCCAGTATGAGTCAGGGTGTAGTTCTGGATCCCCAGGTGTTGCGGGATCCCTGTGTGATCATCGACGGCGGTTACCCTAAGAACATTGCCTCTACCCTGCAACGACAGGGGGTTTATGTGATCGATGGCGGCATGGTGGAGCACTCTTTGGATATTGAATGGAACATCATGCAGTTTCTCAATGTAGCCAATCCGGCTCGTCAGCTTTTTGCTTGTTTTGCCGAGTCCATGCTGTTGGAATTTGAAGGTCTGCATACCAATTTCAGTTGGGGTCGTAATCTGATTACCCTAGAAAAACTGGATTTAATTGGGCAGCTTTCCCGTAAGCATGGATTTCGACCGCTGATGCCGGAAGCTTAGAAACTAGGATCCCTCTAGAAGTTCTTTTGTTTTCTGTTGTATTTGTTTTGCTATCGATCAAAAGAAAGTTAATCTCATTTCTCCAGGAGGGATCCTTGCTAGTCCATAACCTTGTGGAAGTTTTTTCACCATGTCCAATTCCTTTACTGATCATCTTTGGCAAACTATTCAACCGATTTATCGGCAGATTTTAGCCCATCCCTTTAACCAGGAATTGGCTAACGGAAGCTTATCCCGAGAGCGGTTTCAATTTTATTTGCAGCAGGATGCTCTCTATCTAACAGATTTTGCCCGCGCTTTGGGGCTGATTGCCGCTCGCTCTGAGGGGGCAGAGCAGGTGGTGAGTTTTTTGAATTTTGCCATCGGCGCGATTGTGGCCGAACGTAGTCTGCACGAAAGTTATTTTCGCCTCTACGAAATCCAACCCCAGACCACCTATGCCCCTGCTTGTTTTGCTTATACACGAGCGCTGTTGGCTGCGGCAGCTTTGGATCCTTACGAGGTAGCAATTGCTACTGTACTGCCTTGTTTTTGGATCTATCGAGAGGTGGGATCCGAGATTTACCGAACGGCACAACCCAACAACCCCTATCAACAGTGGATCGATACCTATGCTGGGGAAGAATTTGCCCAGGTGGTACAGCAGGCCATCGACATCACTGAATCGCTTGCCCAGCAGACCCCTGTGATGCTGCAAGACAGAATGACAGCAGCCTTTGTCACTGCCTCCCGTCTGGAATGGCTATTTTGGGACAGTGCCTATCGTTTAGAGACTTGGCTGCCCAGTTAGTGTGATGGTTGCGCTCTCCTCAGTAACTGCTTAGCCTGGCTAAAGACGGCATCCAGCATGTCTTCGGTGAGCAACTTGGTGGCTGTATTGCGTTGGCTGGGATGGTAGGAGGTTAGTAAATACTGCCCCTGGGCAAGAGAGATAACTTGGTTATGGCCGAAATGGGGGCGAGGCTTGGGCAAGTTGAGCAGAAGGAGAGTGTACCGGAAGGCAAAGTGGCCCAAGGCCAAGATGACCTGTACCCGAGAGAGCAAACTCAGCTCCTGCCTCAGGTAGGGCAAACAAGTCTTGGCCTCTGTGGCGGTGGGGCGATTGGCCGGGGGAACACAACGAACCACCGCCGAAATGTAGCAATCCGTGAGCTGAAGGCCATCCTGTCGATGGGTAGAGATGGGCTGATTGGCAAAGCCAGCTCGGTGCAAAGCCCGAAATAACCAGTCGCCGCTTGGATCCCCGGTAAATACTCGTCCTGTTCGATTGCCTCCATGAGCCGCTGGGGCCAGGCCAATCACCCATAACCGGGCCTGGGGATCCCCAAACCCTGCTACAGGCTTACCCCAATAGGACTGCTCCCGAAAGCGAGCTACCTTCTCAAAAGCAACTGCTTCCCGCCAGTGAACCAAACGGGGACAGTGACGGCAGGCAATGATTTCTGCCTCCAGGGTAGCCCAAGCTACCTGTGGTTCACTCCTCCTCGTCATCCTCCTCCGACTCATCAAAGGCAGGGGTAGAGTCATCGATGAGCTGGTCATCCTCCAGAATCAAACGAGGGGGCAGTTCTGGGAGCACCACCGGCGGCTCCTCCTCTTCTTCATAGAGTTCTGACTCAGAGGTGCTCTCTTCATAGGTACTAAATCCAGTGCCGGCTGGAATCAAGCGCCCGATGATTACATTCTCCTTAAGACCGCGCAACCAGTCTGACTTACCTTCAATAGCAGCCTCAGTCAGGACGCGGGTGGTTTCCTGGAAGCTGGCTGCCGAGATAAAGCTGTCGGTGTTCAAACTGGCCTTGGTGATCCCTAGCAGAACAGGGGTGTACTTGGCCGGTGCTCCCCCGCTAATGGCCAAAGTAGCATTGGTTTGCTGAATCTCCCGCAGCTCCACCAGTTCACCCGGTAGCAGAATGCTATCACCACTGTCGTCTACCCGCACCTTCGAGGTCATTTGCCGCACCACAACCTCGATGTGTTTGTCGGAGATCTCTACCCCTTGGGAGCGGTACACATTCTGCACCTCGTTAACGAAGAAGCGCTGCACTTCCCGCAGAGCCAAACGAGCGGCTTGGTCATCCCCAAGGGTTTGGCGATAATACTCGTAGTAGCTTTCTAGAATGTCGTGCGGATTGGCAGGGCCATCCGTGAGGGGCTCGCCCACTCCTATCTGCTGTCCATCAACCACAATGAGGTTTTGCCCAGGCAAGAGCGGATAGTCGGTAACCGTACCATCGCTCTCGATAATCTTCAGGTCCGGCTCTTCCCCCCGCCAGCTCAGTTGAACCGTACCGGGTCGCTTGGCCAGAACACACATTTCCTTCGGCTTGCGAGCCTCCAACAGCTCTTCGATCCGCGGCAGACCTTGGATGATATCCCCAGTTTTGGCTCGCTCGAACACCAATAAAGCGAGAGCATCTCCCCGCTGTACTAGGTCGCCATCCGCCACCTGTAAAATAGCTCCGCCGGAAACCAGATAGGGCCGTGCACTGCGCAAGACCAATCGCCCTTCGCTGATCTCCATCACCTGACCCGACTCAGGCGACAGGATCCCAGGCGCAATCTCATCTTTGGCCCGCACCAGATCCCCTACCTTTAGAGAAGTACTGCCTGTGAAGGGCACCGTCACCTGATCCTCTTCGGTGACCACCAACACCCGGCGCACCACTTCCGCCCCTTGGCGGATCCCTTGCACAACTCCGGCTTTCTTGGCCTGAATTTCCGTGCGGGCAATGACAGCTCCACTGCCAATGCTGTCCCCTTCTCCCACCAACAGGCGGGTGTGGGTACTGCCCTGGGTCAGATCTGCTTCCACATCACGGCGCAGCAGTAGAGTTTCTAGAATCACCAGCTGCAAGCGACGAATAGCGGGATCCGCTTCATCCTGAATCAGCTCAATATCTGCTTTCAGTTGCGGAGCATCGGTGTCGATTTCTAGCACCAGTTGGGTGCGCAACAGTTCCACTCCCCCAACCGAGCGCACACGCTCACCATCCTTGAAGGGAATGCGCTGTACTGCCCGCAGGCGAATCGAGCGACCTGACTCGCTGGTGGACTCTTGACTGGGAACAGAAGGATGGTCCGGAATTTCATACTCCTGCACCGGGCGCAGCAGTAACCCTGGCCCTTCCGGGGTTTCCACATGTTCCAAATAAACCAATCGGTCTGGCACAAGGCTACTAAGCACCTGTTGCCCCGGCTGGATCAAAGTGCCGCTTTTCACTTCCAGATCGGCGGGGTTTTCCACCAAATGGAGGTCCCCTGGCTTGATGATAATTTCTCGCAGAATGTCGTTTTTCTGGATCACCTCGACGATGCCGGCATTTTGGCAGAAGATATCCTTCACCACCTCAGTGCCCGCTTCCACAAACTGACCATCCTCCACATTCAGCAGCGAGATATCTTTGTTCACCTCATGGGTTTCTTCCGGGATCCACAGCAGGGTGCCTCCTTTAATCACCTCATAGCCCTGCTTGGCCTTACCCCGCCGTGCCACCTCAATGCCCGCGAACTTGACCAAGCCGCCGGTTTGGGTGCGAAAATTGTTTTCAATGAGCTCTGCTACCACCTCATCGTTGCCCACCTTCGTGCCAGGGGTTGCCTTGAGAACGAAGGTTTGCCCCCCTGCTGTGTCGAGCAAAAACTGTTCCCGACTTTGGTGGGACTCCACCCGTACCCGCGCCTCGTGCAAAACCACAGAAGCGTTGATGATCTCCACTTCCCGTCCGCTCCTGCTATCGCTGCGCTCTGGCAGTCGCACAATACCGCCGTGCTCCGTTTTGATGGAGGTTTCCGCAATCACATCCCCCACCTGTACGGTATCCCCGTTCTTCACCACCGGCTCAGCACCAGGGGGGAGATTGTACACCTGGCCCGACAATACCCAAATCAAGCCCTGCCGCTGGGCGGTGTAGGTGACGTTACCTTGACGGTCGGTCTTCTCTTCGATGGGTAGATCGGCAAAGCGAATCTCCCCGGCCAAGTCAGCAATCACTTCTTTTTGAGCTTTTTCCGTACTCTTGCGGGTAGCCTTGGCCAGCGATACCTCTGCAATCAGCTGGTCAGCCTCCACCTGGGTGCCATCCCGCACCAGCAGAGTGGAGCCCTGAGTGAGCTCAAACTGCTCCTGCCGCCCATCGGATCCCTCAAGGGTGATTTGGTTATTCACCTCCACCTGCAGGGCATCATCCCCGTGGCGGGTGCGGAAGGGACGAGTACGCAGGTTTTTGGGAAAGCGCACTATGCCCGCAAAGGGGGCACGAATTTGCCGGGCTACCTCACCCGTAAACACCCCTCCAGTATGGAAGGTGCGCATTGTCAATTGGGTACCCGGCTCGCCAATGGATTGGGCAGCAATGATACCCACCGCTTCTCCCAAATCCACCAAGCGAGAGTGGGCCAGGCTCCAGCCATAGCAAAGACGGCAGACAGAACGATTGGCCTCACAGGTGAGGGGAGAACGCACCATGACCTGTCGAATGCCAGCCTCGACAATTGTCTTGGCCAGATCGTGATCCACCTCTTGATTGCGATGGGCAATCACTGCTTGAGTCTCAGGGTGCAAGACATCCCGCGCTAGCACCCGCCCCACTAGGCGCTCCTCCAGAGACACCACCACCTTGTCCCCGTCCATTAGATATTCCAGCAGGATGCCCTGTTCGGTGCCGCAGTCAGCTTCCCGCACAATGACATCTTGAGACACATCCACCAGACGGCGGGTAAGATAACCGGAGTCAGCAGTGCGCAAAGCCGTGTCCACCAAGCCCTTGCGGGCGCCGTAGGAGGAGATAATGTACTCCGTAACCGTCAGACCCTCACGGAAGTTGGTCTTAATCGGCAGGTCGATGATTTCCCCCTGCGGATTGGCCATCAGGCCACGCATACCCACCAACTGCCGCACCTGAGACACATTTCCCCGTGCCCCAGAGTTGGCCATCATGTAAACGGAATTGAGGGGATCGTTTTGCTTAAAGTTGTTGAGCAACTCCTCCTTGATCTGGTCGTTGGTTTGATTCCAGGTGTCGATAACTTTCTGATAGCGCTCTACCTCGGTAATTTCACCGCGGGTAAAGCGCTCTGTGGCTGCCTCAATCTCCGCTTCTGCCTGGGCTAACAACTGCCGCTTGCTGGGTGGAATACGCAGATCTTCAATACTAATGGAAACCGCTGCCTGCGTAGCATACTTAAAGCCCATTGCCTTCAAAGCATCCGCCATCTGGGCGGTGCGGGCAGTACCATAACGGGCAAAGGACCAGGCGATGAGGTTGCGCAGCTCTTTTTTGCCAATTTGATAGTTGCGAAAGGGTACAGGGGGAGAAGGGGTCTTGCCATCGGCAGCGTGGCGCGACTGATCAGCAGCAGATCGTCCTTTTTCGCTCATGACGCTCATGATTCCTCTGAGGTAACTAACGGCAGGTAAAGACTTGAAACTGCGATGGCAGGCTAGGCAGACAAAGCATCCTGCACAATTTTGTTGAAGATAATCCGACCTGGGGTGGTGCGAATGTACTGGCTGAGAACGTTACCCTCCTGATCTTCGCGGATACGGCGGTAGTTGGTGACTTTAACGCGAATGCCGCCCGGTTCCTCCGTAATTTCTGGCTCCGACTCTTTTTCTCCTTTGCCTAGCTCCATCGGGCCGTTGTAACGTACCCAAATTTTGGTGTGCAGCCCCACGGCACCGCGGTCATAGGCAACCAGAGCATCCTCTAGGCTGGAGAAATAGCGCTCCCCGGTTTGCGGCTGTTGCGGATTCTCGGCGGTCAGGTAGTAACATCCCAAAACCATGTCTTGGCTGGGGGTGATAATCGGGGTACCCGTGGCCGGGGAAAGGATGTTATTGGTGGCCAACATCAAGAGGCGAGCCTCCGCCTGCGCCTCCAGAGAGAGGGGAACATGAACCGCCATTTGGTCGCCATCAAAGTCAGCGTTGAAAGCCGGACACACCAAGGGATGCAACTGGATGGCTCGACCTTCTACCAAAATCGGCTCAAAAGCTTGGATACCAAGACGGTGCAATGTGGGAGCACGGTTGAGCAACACAGGGTGGCCGTCGATCACTTCCTCTAGCACGTCCCAGATCTGGGGATCGTTGCTTTGGATCAACTTTTTGGCCGCTTTGATGTTGTTGACAATACCCCGCTTGATCAGCTTATGAATGACAAAGGGCTGAAACAGCTCAATGGCCATCTCCTTGGGCAAGCCGCATTGGTTCATGCGCAAACTAGGGCCGACCACGATTACCGATCGCCCGGAGTAGTCCACCCGTTTGCCTAGCAGGTTTTGCCGGAAACGACCTTGTTTGCCTTCGATAATATCCGAGAGGGATTTGAGAGCGCGGTTGTTGGCACCCACCACCGTGCGTCCCCGTCGACCATTGTCGATCAGGGCATCTACCGCCTCCTGCAGCATGCGTTTTTCGTTGCGCACAATAATCTCAGGGGCCAGGATCTCCTGCAAGCGGGCCAAACGGTTGTTGCGGTTGATCACACGGCGATAGAGATCATTCAGGTCACTGGTGGCAAAGCGGCCCCCATCCAACTGCACCATCGGGCGCAAATCCGGTGGGATCACCGGGATCACCCGTAGCACCATCCACTCCGGTCGGGATCCGGTGGCAATGAAGTTGTCGATCACCCGCAACCGCTTGATCAGACGGGACCGTTTTTGGCCGCGGGCAGTGGCAATTTCCTCCCGCAGTTGCTCGGCTTCTTTTTCCAGGTCAATATCCATCAGCAGGCGCTCAATCGCCTCCGCCCCGATCATGGCCCAGTGCTCCGGCAGTTGTAGCTCGGATCCCTCCTCGTACATCTGGTCCTCGATCTCGAGGAATTGATCCTCCGTCAGCAGTTGCTTATAGAAGAGGTTTTGGGCGTTGCCCGGGTCTACCACCACGTAGGCGTTAAAATAAACCACCTGCTCCACATCCCGCAGCGGCATATCCAGCAGAGTGGCAATGTGGCTAGGGATCCCTTTCAAGTACCAAACATGGGTAACCGGAGCCGCCAACTTGATATAACCCATGCGGTGGCGCCGCACCCGTGACTCGGTCACCTCCACCCCACAGCGCTCGCAGACAATGCCGCGGTGCCGTACCCGCTTGTACTTACCGCAGTGGCATTCCCAGTCTTTGGCCGGCCCAAAGATGCGTTCGCAAAAGAGGCCGTCCATTTCCGGCTTGAGGGTACGGTAGTTGATGGTTTCCGGTTTGGTTACTTCCCCCACCACCTGGCCATTGGGTAGCGTGCGCTGTCCCCACTGCATGATCCGCTCGGGGGAGGCTAACCCAATTTTGACGTAATCAAAACGTTGCTCTGTTTTCGCCATGGCGGTTTGCTCCTAACTTGCTGCTGCCCTTTTACTGAATCCGATGGACTTTAGGGATGACCAATACCACCCCTGGCCGGGATCCCAACCGGCTCTTTGGGATAGTTACTGGATGATTACCTGGGGTTCAAAATGATGTGATCCAAAAGTAGAAGCCTGGAATTTAGAAGCTTAGAAGTCGTCTTCATCCTCTCCATCTTCGTCCTCTGCATGGCTGCGACTGGCAAAGGCATAGGCCCCCGGCGTGGAGGAGAGATCCTCTGATGTGACGGATTCATAGGTAGGCCGCGATGGGGTATGGCGACTGGATGCATCCGCCATGAGATCTACCTCCACATCGCGGGTTTGCCCATCGCTGTCCACCTCAACCTTGTGCACCGACACATCTAGGCAGAGGGACTGCAATTCCCGCACCAACACCTTGAAGGATTCCGGCGTACCGGGGCGGGGGATCGGTTTGCCCTTGACAATCGCGTTCAACGCCTCGTTGCGACCGACCATGTCATCGGACTTAACCGTGAGCAACTCCTGCAGGATGTAGGCGGCCCCAAAAGCCTCCAAAGCCCACACTTCCATTTCCCCAAAGCGCTGTCCACCCTGCTGCGCTTTGCCTCCCAAGGGCTGCTGCGTCACCAAAGAGTAGGGACCGGTGGAGCGGGCGTGAATCTTGTCATCCACCAAGTGCACCAACTTCAACATGTAGGC
This sequence comes from uncultured cyanobacterium, assembly GCA_937944885.1. Lineage (GTDB taxonomy): Bacteria > Cyanobacteriota > Cyanobacteriia > Thermostichales > Thermostichaceae > Thermostichus. Next base: position 21,636 of record CALFBB010000002.1, on the reverse strand, counting down.
ACGACCCACTGTGACCGGCTGATCGAAAGGTTCACCCGTACGGCCATCGAACACCTGCACCTTGCCGCGGTGCTTACCTTCTGGGTTAAAAATCCAATCCCGACCGGTTTTTTCCCGCGCCTCCATGAGCTTGGCTTCTACAGTCAGGCGCGAGGCTTCCAGGCCATGCATCTCATCGAAGGGCATCAACTTAAAGCGCACCCCTAAGTGCTCTGCTGCCCAGCCGAGCAGACATTCAAATACCTGACCCACATTCATGCGGGAGGGCACCCCCAAGGGATTGAGCACCACATCCACTGGCGTGCCATCCGGTAAGTAGGGCATATCCTCACAAGGCAGGATACGGGAGATAATACCTTTGTTGCCGTGACGACCGGCAATCTTGTCTCCCACCTGAATCTTGCGCTTTAGGGCAATATACACCCGTACCACCATGTTGGCACCGGGCGGCAGCTCATCCCCCTGTTCACGGGTAAAGATACGCACATCCACCACCCGCCCCCGTTCCCCGTTGGGCACCCGCAGAGAGTTGTCCCGCACATCACGGGCTTTTTCCCCGAAGATGGCCCGCAGCAGACGCTCTTCCGGCGGTTGATCCGATTCCCCTTTCGGGGTCACCTTACCCACCAGAATGTCCCCAGATTCCACCCAGGCCCCGATGCGCACAATCCCGTTTTCATCCAAGTTGCGCAGGGCATCTTCCCCAACGTTGGGGATTTCACGGGTGATCTCCTCTGGGCCTAGCTTGGTTTGCCGGGCTTCGATCTCGTGCTTCTCGATGTGTACGGAGGTAAAGACATCGTCGTACACCAATCGCTCGCTGATCAGGATGGCATCTTCGTAGTTGTAACCCTCCCAGGGCATGTAGGCCACTAGGACATTTTGCCCCAGCGCCAGCTCACCCCCTTCAGTGGCAGGGCCATCTGCCAGAACCTGACCAGCCACCACACGCTCCCCGGTTTTAACCAAAGGACGCTGATTCAAACAGGTATCTTGGTTGGAGCGCTGGTACTTCTGTAAACGGTAAACAATCGGATCCCCACCATCCTCAGGGCGAACCACCACCTGGTCGGCACAAACATCCACCACCACACCATTGGTGCGGGACACCACCACCATGCCGGAATCTCGGGCTGCTTGGGCCTCTAAGCCGGTACCCACGTAGGGCCGATCCGGCTTGAGTAAAGGCACCGCTTGCCGCTGCATGTTGGCTCCCATGAGGGCCCGGTTGGCATCGTCGTGTTCCAAGAAGGGGATCAAGGAAGTCGCCACCGAGATCACCTGTACCGGTGCCACTTGCACGTAATGCACTTCGGTCGGATGGGCTGTGGCGAACTCCTGGCGATAGCGCACGGGGACTAATTCACCGAGAATACGTCCCTCCGCATCTACAGGAACATCCCCTGGAGCCACCCGATATTCATCTTCCTCATCGGCGGTGAGGTAGACCATGCCCAAGTCCTTGCGCACCAAGCCATTCTCGACGCGGTAGTAGGGGCTTTCCACAAAGCCGTAGCGGTTGACACGGGCATGGGTGGCCAGGGATCCGATCAACCCAGCATTGGGACCTTCTGGAGTTTCAATCGGACAAATGCGACCGTAGTGGCTGGGGTGAATATCCCGCACCGCAAAACCGGCCCGTTCCCGACTCAAACCGCCAGGGCCAAGCGCCGAGAGCCGCCGTTTATGGGTCAGCTCCGCCAGAGGATTGGTTTGATCCATGAACTGGGAAAGCTGGCTGGAGCCAAAAAACTCCTTGATTGCCGCCACCAAAGGCTTGGGATTGACCAAGGAAGCCGGCGTGAGATTTTCCGACTCGGATACCGTCATCCGCTCCCGAATAATTCGCTCCAGACGGTTGAGACCTACCCGCACTTGGTTTTGCAGCAGCTCACCCACCGAGCGCACACGGCGGTTACCCAAGTGGTCGATGTCATCTACGTGGCCGATGTCGTACTCCAAGTTAATCAGATAGTCGATAACCGCCAGAATGTCGGGGATGGTGAGCACCCGTACATTTTCCGGCACCGCTAAATTCAGCTTTTTGTTCAGCTTGTAGCGACCGACTCGCCCGAGATCGTAGCGTTTGGGGTCAAAGAAGCGGGACTCCAGCAGTTGCTGACCCCCAGAGACGGTGGGCGGTTCACCGGGCCGCAGCTTGCGATAGAGCTCCATCAGAGCTTCTTCTTCGCTGTAGTGCCCCTCTTTTTCCATGGTCTTTTGGAAAAATTCGGGGTGGCGCAGGCCATCGTAGATCTCGGAATCACTCAGGCCAAGGGCTTTGAGCAGGACAGCCGCCGAGAGCTTACGGGTTTTGTCAATGCGAACCCAAACCAAGCCGTTTTTGTCGGTCTCGAACTTCAGCCAAGCACCTCGGTTGGGGATAAGGCTGGCACTGTAGGTGCGCCGACCATTTTTGTCCAAATCAGACTTGTAGTAGACACCAGGGCTACGGACGATCTGATTAACAATTACCCGCTCGGCGCCGTTGATGATGAAGGTACCCCGATCTGTCATCAAGGGTAGTTCGCCGATGAAGACGTCCATGTCCTTGATTTCACCCGTCTCTTTGTTGATCAAACGGGTGGGCACACGCAGCTGCGCCTGATACGTGGCATCGCGGCGCTTGGCTTCATCAGGGTCGTAGCGGGGCTGGTTGATCTTGTAGCCTTTGGAGGTGTCCCCCAAGCGAAAATCCGGTAGGAAGTGTAGTTCCAGTTTGCCGGTATAGTCAACAATAGGGGAAAAGCTGAGGAGCTCCTCTTCAAACCCTTCTCTCAAAAACCATAAAAAACTCTCCCGCTGAATCTCTACCAGATCAGGAAAGGTAGGAGCGGAAGGAAGTTGCGCTAATTGTGTCATGCGTTGCTTAGGAGGGATCGCGCTGCAGTCAGGTCTTTAATTATAGAGACCTTCTCCAAAGATCGTCAACGAACGTTACGGAATCAGAGCCCGGCTCCGCTACTCTTGCCGCCGGTATGGGGGCAGAACTGACTTGCCCTCTGCCCTTGCACCAGAGCGCTCCTTTTTCTCTGAGGCCTTAAGGATTGTTAATATCCATTCACACTCAGGCGAACTATTCTAATCATTAACCATCTGCTGACTTTGTCCTGGATTCCTCTGGTTGCTCTTGGGTTGCTGTGGAGAGGTTCAAGGGCTCCGGGGTGAATGGCTGCCTGGCAGGTTGGGCCGCAGTCTGAGCTTGTCGGTAGAGTAGCCTGTGGTTTTGACCTTGTTGCTTTTGCGTGTGGGGTGTCGATATGGCCCACACTGGCGACGTGTAGGCTGCTCGAGAAGGGAGCAGAGGCTGGTTTTCACACAGTGTCTCAGGCGGAGGAACCGTTGCGGATGGGTAGAAGCAGCAGTGTTTTTTGGGTTGTTTGTCTAACTTGCTAGGAGGGTTTTGTGAGTCAGAGCTTGGATACCCGTTTGTCAGTACAACTGCGGGAAGGGACGAAGCAATCCCACACAATGGCGGAGAATGTTGGGTTTATTAAGTGCTTCCTGAAAGGGGTGGTGGATAAGCGCGCCTACAGCCGTTATGTGGGCAATTTTTATTTTGTTTACGGTGCTTTGGAGGAGAGCTTTACACAGCTACGGCAGCACCCGGTGGTGGGTAAGCTTTACTACCCGGAGCTGTGGCGCAAGTCCAGTATTGAGCGAGATTTGACCTATTTTCTTGGCCCTGATTGGCGGGCAATGGTGCAGCCTTCGCCTGCTTGCCAGGTGTATGTGGATCGGATTCGAGAGGTTGCCCAAAAGGACCCTGTGTTGCTGGTGGCCCATGCTTACACCCGCTACATTGGTGATCTTTCCGGTGGTCAAATTCTCAAGAAGATTGCCCGACGGGCCATGGGCTTACCGGAAGGAGAAGGGACGGCTTTTTACGACTTTGAGCAGATCCCCCATGAAGGGAAGTTCAAGCAACGTTACCGGGCCCAGATGGATGCTTTGGATTTGGATCAAGTCACTATTGACCGCATCGTGGCGGAGGCTAACTATGCTTTTAAGATGAACATGGACTTGTTTAGGGAATTGGAAGGAAACTGGCTGTTGTCCATGGCTCGTCTGACCTGGAACTCCTTGAAAAGCCAGTTTCAACGCCGGGTGGATCGCTCTGAGGCAGCGGCCCCTAGCTCTTGATTGATTTTGTTGTATTGATCTTGTTGTATTGGTCTCGACTGATTCCTGGGATCGGCTTTGCTTAACTTAAAGAGAGATTGACAAGGTCTCTGGCCTGACCGGGATCCCTCTAGGGGATCCCTATTTTTGGGACTGGTTTAGGTAGGGGATTACTCACATTCAAGGGTATCGCGGGTGGCTCTACCCGTTACGGGGTTAACGCCTGCCGCCCGTTCGCAGAGGATGGAGAGAGCATCCTGACGGATCAGTGCATTGGTAAAGTCGGCCCCTTCGATTTGGGCTCCATCCACCCGCGCTAGCCACATCATGCTGTCTTGCAGCTGGGCTTCTCGCAAATCTGCCCCCTGTAAGTTGGCCATATCCAAAGTGGCGCCGCGCAGATCTGCTCCCTGCAGGTTGGCTTTGCTCAAGTTGGCTCCAAATAAATTCACCCCCACCGCTTTGACGTGGTTGAGATCGCTTTGGCGTAGATTGGCTTTGAGAAATTTGGCGCCGGTCAGGTCTTGCCCGGCAAAGCTCATCCCCTGCAGATCGCGTTTGGTGTAGTCTTCGGCTTGGGCCGGGGATCCCAACAAGGTCATCCACAGGGCAATCATCAGTAGAAAAATCAAGATACCCCAGGTCAAATGGGCCCACACAGCCCCTCTCTTGAGAGACTTAAGAAAAGAAGCGGGCAGGAGAGCAGATATCATGGATCCCTAACCGAATCAATGTGGGAATTATTCTTATCCTAACGGATGGGGATCCCGTCTGCTGGTTGGGCTATCTTAACCTTTTGCCGACTGAATCCGGTGAGGAGGGGATAGGGATCCATGTCCACCGTTGAGATCCTTGATGCAGAACAATTGGGGCAGTTAATCGAACGGCTAGCCGGTGAGATTGGGGTGGATCACCCTGACTTGGAACGGTTGGCTTTAATTGGAATTCGCACCCGTGGGGTTCCCTTGGCTTATCGGTTGCGGGAGCAGATGGCCGCTCGCTTTGGGACCTCACCCCAGGTGGGGGAATTGGACATTACCTTCTTTCGGGATGATTTGGGCCGTGGCGGCCTGCGCACTCCAGACCGGAGTGAGATGCCGCGGGATCTGACCGGCAAAGAGGTGGTGCTGGTGGATGATGTTATTTTTCGCGGACGGACGATTCGGGCAGCTTTGGAGGCCCTCAACCATTTCGGACGACCGGAACGGGTACGACTGGCGGTACTGATCGACCGTGGGCATCGGCAGTTTCCCATTCAACCGGACTACTGTGGCCGGCAATTGCCAACACAGCCGGAGCAAATTGTGCGGGTACATCTGCTGGAAACGGATGGAGAAGAACGAGTGTTGCTCTGTGCTTTAGATCCCGCTGGCTAGGCAAAATCAGGCTCCGGGGTGGGGTATTTTGGGGATGACCTGTTAACTGTGCTTCACCATGTTCTTGCTGCCGGAAACCCGTCGTTATGCTGTCTTGGGTACAGGTGCTTTGGGGGGGTTTTACGGGGCGAAGCTGCAACAGGCCGGCTTTGAGGTCCATTTCTTGCTCCACAGTGATTACGAGCATGTTCGCCAACAGGGGTTGCGGGTGCAGTCCTGCTGGGGGGATTTTCATCTGCCGCAGGTCAATGCCTATGCAGCGGTGGAGGAGATGCCCCCTTGTGAAGTGGTGATGGTTGCTTTGAAAGGAACCCAGAATGCTCTTTTGCCACGGCTGATCCCACCGGTGTTGGCTAAGGATGGGGTGGTGGTTCTGCTCCAAAATGGTCTGGGAGTGGAGCCTGAAATTGCTGAGTATGTTAGCCCAGAGCGGGTGATGGGGGGCTTGTGTTTCATCAGCTCCAATAAGGTTGGCCCCGGTCATATTCACCACCTCGACTATGGCTCCATCCTGCTGGCCCAGTACGGCCCTGACTATGCTGCCCAAGGGATCCCACCTCAGCTAGAACAGCTACAAGCGGATTTTCAACGGGCCGGGATACCGACATCCCTCTCACCTGATCTGATGATGGCCCGCTGGCAGAAGTTGGTTTGGAACATTCCCTTCAATGGCCTATCGGTGGTGTTCAATGCCGACACCCAGCAGATGATCCGGGATCCGGAGACCTGTACTTTAGCCAAAACCTTGATGAGAGAGGTGGTGGAGGGAGCCGCCGCCTGTCAGCGCTTGATTCCTGATTCGCTGATTGAACAGATGTTGGACAACACCCAAAAGATGGCACCTTACCGGACTAGCATGAAGATTGATTACGAACGCAAGCGCCCCCTGGAGCTGCAGGTGATTTTTGCCAATCCCCTGCGCTATGCCCAACAGGCCGGGATCCACCTACCCCGCATTGAGATGCTCTATCAGCAGTTGCAGGTGTTGGATCGCTTGAATCGAGGGATCCCTGGGTAGAGATACCCTCCGTGAACAGGAGAGGAGGGTTGTTAAGCTTCTCTCTGCCATGAGATTGGGGGCGAAAGGATCCCAGTCTACCCCGATGCCAGAACTCAGGAGGCGCTGCCCTTTTGTGCCGGTAATTGCGCCGCCTCTTTGAGGGCCGACTGGATGGAATCGGTATCTGGCAGGGGGGGGGATCCGCCATTTGGGTTGAGGGAGGTGAGGCCTTCCAGGCTGCGGATGTGGATATCTTGCTGGGGGAAGGGGATACGAATGCCACGCCGTCGAAACTCTGCCTCAATCAAGAAGTTTAACTCGCTGATTAAGACGAATTGATCTTGCGGACGGTTGATCCACACCAGCAGCTCAAAATTGAGAGCAGAGGGACCAAAGGACTTCAACCATACCTGGGGTGCCGGACTACTGAGCACCCGGGCATTTTCTTTGGCAGCACTGAGCAGAGCCTCTGTAACCAAGGCCGTGTCTGTTCCATAGGCTACTCCCACCGGAATGTGAATGCGACAACGGGGATCCCGGTAGCTCCAGTTCACCACCTTGGATTCTGTGAAGCGAGAATTGGGCACTATTACAAAAATGCGATCCAGTGTGCGCAAGACAGTGGCCCGTGGCCCGATTCGCTCCACTGTCCCCAACAAATCATCCACTTCCACCAGATCGCCGATTTGGATGGGGCGCTCCAGCAAAATAGCTACATAGCTGATGTAGTTGTTGGAAAGGTTCTGCAAGCCAAAGCCAATCCCCAAACCCACTGCCCCGGCAATCACCGTCAGCGAGCTGAGGTTGAGGCCACTGAAGGGCAAAACCAACAGGATCCCCAGCAGTGTCAGGGTGTATTTGAAGATGGCTGCTGAGGATTCCTGGGTACCCAAGTCCAGCCCTAGGCGCGTCAAAAACCGCTCCTTAAAACCGACACTGATATAGTGGGAAATCGTAAAAACCAAGATGGAGAGGGCGATAAAGACCAGCAAGCTGGCAATGGATAAGCTGGAATTGGGCAGGGGCTGGGTTAACACCCCAAAGGCTGTGTTCAGCAGGCGGCTCAGCCCCAGGTAAAAAGAGCGTTGAAAAGGCCGCAGAGCCGGCACAAGGCTGATACCCCGATCCACCGATAGCCCGACGATCAAAAGCGCCCCTGCGCCCCGCAACAGCACCCCACCGATATCAATCCAGGTACGCCAAGGTTCCCCAGCCTTGAGCTCTAAGAATTTCTGCAAGCGGGTTAAGCTGCGGTCGAACAACCGCCAAAGAAAGAACCCCACCACCAAGGTGGCGATCCCAGCCAGGATTGTTAAAATCAGTACACGTGGATCCCGAGCCCGTTGTAGCGCCAGTAGATCCTGCCGGTATTCGCCAATGGCCTGCTCCAGTCGCCGGGCCCAGCTGTTGGCCACCAAACGCACTTCATTCAGGCCTACTTGGCTAAGAGGCAACCGTCGTTCAGCAGCCGCATCAGCATAGGTGACGGTGAATAGATACCGCTGGGTGCGTTCAAAGCGGCCTCTTTCTCCCAGCCGCAAAATGTATTGGCCATTCGGATCTTGGGCTACCCGCACCTCCGGCTCGGGTAACTGCCCCTCCTCCAAGAAGCGCTCGATCACCGCCCGCACGTTATCGGCCCGCACATCGCTAGGGTATTCCGCCGTCTGCAAGCGAAACACAGGGATATTTCCCACCAACACTTCTGTGCCCTCTTGCCCGGTCAAAGGGATCCCTCTAAGGGAGGGAGAGGCCTCGGGAGCGGGTGTTTCGGTGGGGGAGGGACTGGGGTCCGTCAGAAGAAAGTTGGGATCCCGGAAATCCAGAGCTTGGGCCACAGGAGGTAAAGCAGCAGCGGCAACAGCAGGGATAAGCCAGAGGCTAATCGCAACCATTAGCCCTACGATCAGTGCTGCAATGGCTGGCTTAACACGACCACCCGTCATTGGGAATTCCTGGGATGCTAATCTGCAAACTCATGGTGGCACATGCAACTCCTCCTATTCGTGGGTTTGAGGGAAATTTTAAGTGCCTTGATGGTTACCCAAAAGGCGTTGGCGCAACTTTTTGATCTTATCCCGCAGCTCAGCTGCTTCTTCAAATTCCAGGTTTTTGGCAGCTGTTTTCATCTTGAGTTCCAGTTGGCTGATCAACTCCGGAATCTCCGAGAGTGGGATCTCTTCTGAGTCTTGAAAGACTTTTTCCAGATCTTGATCGCTGAGTTTTCGAGAGATAGCTAAGAAGGATAGGATGGCATTGCTATTTTTTTTGATGATCGGCTTGGGGGTAATGTTATTTTCAAGGTTGTATTGCAATTGAATTTCCCGACGGCGATCTGTTTCTGCAATAGCTCGAGCCATACTAGCGGTCATGTTGTCAGCATACATGATCACAGTTCCGCGCACATTTCGGGCAGCCCGGCCAATCATCTGGATCAAAGAGCGTTCTGCCCGCAAAAACCCTTCCTTATCCGCATCCAGAATTGCCACTAAGGAAACCTCCGGCAAATCCAACCCTTCCCGCAGCAGGTTTACACCCACCAGTACATCAAAAGCGCCTTCACGAAAATCTTGTAGAATCTCAATCCGCTCAATTGAGGTGATCTCGGAATGCAAATAACGGACACGGATCCCACGTTCCTGTAGGTATTCCGTGAGATCCTCTGCCATGCGCTTGGTGAGAGTGGTTATAATCACCCGTTCAGCAGGACCCTGTTGGGAGCGTTCTAAACGTTCGTAAATTTCTCCCATTAAGTCATCCACCTGTCCGGCAGTGGGGCGCACATAAATCTGGGGATCCACCACCCCTGTTGGTCGAATCACCTGTTCTACCACTCGTCCTGTACCGGCTCGGTAAAGGAACACTTCTTTGCCCTGTTCGATCAAGCTTTCAAACTCAGCTCCACTTTGTTGCAGTTCCCAATTGCCAGGAGTGGCAGAAACAAAAATGCATTGATCCACCTTTGCCCAAAACTCTTCTGCCTTAAGGGGACGATTATCTAGGGCACTAGGCAAACGAAAGCCGTGATCCACCAGCACCTGTTTACGGGCCCGGTCGCCGTTGTACATACCCCGAATTTGGGGCACCGTGACATGAGATTCATCAACCACCAATAGCCAATCCTTGGCTTTAAAATAATCCACCAAACAGGCAGGGGGCTCCCCCGGCTTACGCCCTGTCAGGTGTCGAGAATAATTTTCTACGCCGTTGCAGTAACCAACTTCCCGCAGCATTTCTAAGTCGTAGCGGGTACGTTGCTCTAGACGTTGCGCTTCTAGAAGTTTGCCTTCTCTGCGAAAAAGAGCTAGTTGCTCTTCCAATTCTTGCTCGATGTTGATCAACGCCTGTTCCAGCTGTGCTTCCGGTGTGACAAAGTGTCGAGCCGGATAAAGCCTGAGGGCACTGAGGCTGTTCAAGATTTCACCAGTGACCGGATCAAGTAAACGAATGGCATCGATCTCATCTCCGAAAAATTCAATACGAATTACCCGATCCTCGTAAGCCGGAACAATTTCTAGCACATCTCCCTTCAGACGGAAGCGCCCCCGGCTCAGCTCTAAGTCGTTGCGCTCGTACTGTATGCTGGCTAGGTCTCGCAACAGATCCCGCTGGTTGAGTTCTTGTCCTACCTTGAAGGGAATGGAGGCTTTCAGGTACTCTTCTGGCATACCCAAGCCATAGATACAACTCACGGACGCGACAACAATTACATCCCGCCGTTCAAATAAAGAACGGGTGGCAGAGTGCCGCAGCATATCAATTTCGTCGTTAATGGAAGAGGATTTGGCAATATAAGTATCTGTGCTGGGGACGTAAGCCTCGGGTTGATAATAGTCGTAATAGCTGATGAAGTATTCCACAGCATTGTGGGGGAATAATTCTCGCAATTCGTTACACAACTGTGCCGCCAAGGTTTTGTTGTGGGCCATCACCAAGGTGGGTTTGCCCACCTGTTGAATGGTGTGGGCAATGGTGAAGGTTTTGCCGGTGCCTGTCGCTCCAAGTAAGGTTTGGAAACGGTGGCCTGCTGCAATCGATTCCACCAACCCGGCAATGGCCTTGGGTTGATCTCCGGTGGGTTGATAAGGAGAAACCAGTTGAAACTCTGACATAACTTGTTGAGGAGGCACAGATTCAGTCTAGCCGTTCCGCCTAGATCCCTGACGGTTGGGTTTTACGACCCAGAGGGATGGAACGACCCAGGAAGTCATCAACCAAGAAGTTGGTCTAACACCTGAGTTATTTTCGCTGCGTCTGCGGAGTCTGCCGACTTTGGCTGACAGGGATCCCAGCACCAAGAGATTCCTTCAGAACTCAACAGCGCAAGTCCAAGCGAAATGGGAGGGGTAAAAGCAAAACAGCTGATAACTCATCTGGAGTTCTCGAGGATGGATGTATAGGCTGATTAACTGGTACTTGCTATGGAAGAGCACAACTGGGATCCGGGATCCCTGACCGAAAGTCTCAACCCTGCCACAGCAGATCTAGATACCCTCAGTACTCTTGAGTTGGTGCTGCGGATCAACGCCGAGGATCGCCGTGTGCCGGAAGCGGTGGCCGGACAAGCGCAGTCGATAGCAGCAGCGATTGACGCCATTGCCGAACGGATGGACCGGGGAGGGCGGTTGATCTACATCGGGGCCGGCACCTCAGGCCGCTTGGGGGTTTTGGATGCCGCCGAGTGTCCGCCTACCTTTAGCACCCGGCCTGGGGAGGTGATTGGTTTGATTGCCGGCGGGGAAAAAGCCCTAACTCAGGCGGTAGAGGGAGCGGAGGATGATGGGGAAGCGGGTGCCCTTGCCTTACAAGATCTTGACCTTCAAAGCCGTGACAGTGTAGTGGGAATTGCTGCTAGTGGCCGCACCCCCTTTGTTTTGGGTGGGATCCAAGCTGCCCGACAGGTAGGAGCTCTGACCATTGGCCTTGCCTGCAATCACCCTTCACCCCTGACTGAGCAGGTGGATATTGCCATTGCCCCCTTGGTAGGGCCGGAGGTAATCCTCGGCTCAACCCGTATGAAGGCAGGCACGGCGCAAAAGTTGGTCCTAAACACAATCTCAACCGGTGTGATGGTGCGCCTAGGTAAAACCTACGGCAACCTGATGGTGGATCTGCAAGCTAGCAATGCCAAGCTGAGACAACGGGCGGAACGGATGGTAGCCCTGGCTTGTGATCTGGATCCAGCAACGGCAGCTCAACTGTTGCAGGACTGTGACGGAGAGGTGAAAACCGCCATCCTCGTTGCTTTGCTGGGGTATTCTGCCCAGGAGGCTCGCCAACACTTGCAACAGGCAAACGGTAGGATACGTCAAGTGCTAGATTCAGCTTTACCCCAGTACCTGTGATCTGGCTGGCTCATGAGCACTTGTGGCTATCTCTACACGCCTTCCTATGCACCTTTGGATATCCAGGGTGCGGCATGTCTGCAACGGCGGGGGGCTAACCCCGTTTTCCAAGATTGGGGCTCCCGTGTCTACTTGGAGCAATTGCTGCAACAGATTACGGCAGGATCGGTGCAGGAGTTGCTGCTGCTGCATCTATCCGACTTGGGGGATAGCAGCGATGAGATTCATGAGTGCCTTCTGAAGATACAGCAGGCTGGCATCCGGATCAGCTTGGTGAGCGAATCGGGGATCCAAACCCCCACCGACCCAGAAGCCTGGCTCCCTCTGTTGGCGGAAATTCCCCATCAGTTGCAAAGCCGTCGCCTCTGCTGCCGCCAAGCCAAAAACCGCCTTGCCGGTAAACCACCCCCTGGTCCTGCCCCCTTTGGCTACCGCCGAGAAGGGGAGCGCTACTTGCCGGATCGTAAGCAAGCCGGTGTTGTTAAGGATTTTTTTCAGCACTTTTTGCTTTACGGATCCCTGCGACAGGCGGTGCGCTTCATTGCGGAGAAACACCACAAATACATCTCGGTGGCCACCGGGCGCAACTGGTTGATCAACCCAGTCTACCGGGGGGATCTGGCCTACGCCGATGGTACCACCCTGCGAGATACCCACCCGGCTCTGCTCAGCCGCACCGAAGCAGCCCAGATCGATCGCTGGCTGAAACGCAACCGAGGGATCCCGCGCCGCAGCGCCAGTGCTCCCCGCGCTCTGGCCGGTTTGGTCCAATGCCGCGTCTGCGGGGGATCCCTGCGCATTGTGCAAACCACCCCTCGCCAGGGCAAGCACAACAGTCCTTCCTACCTTTATCTGCGCTGTCAAACTTGCCACTACAGCCTTCGCTACGCCGAAGTTCTGGAAGCAGTGATTCAGCAAGTCTGTGAACAGTTACCTCAACGGGCTCAGCAACTGGATACGGATGCGCTCACCCGGTCTCGCCAAGAGATCCAATCCCAACTGCAAGCCAATACTGACCTTTTGCAGCACCTAGAACAATTGCAGCAATCCGGGTTGATGGATGAGCAGTGCTTGGCCCAGCGCCGCTACCAGTTGCGGGCAGAAAATGCCCTCCTAGCTCAGAAGCTGGAGCAACTGCCGCCGCCCAACCTACCCCAGATTGCTCAAACCCTCTCCATTCAGCCCTTCTGGGAAGATCTCACGGAAACCGAACGACGTGCCTATTTGCGGGAATTTCTACGCAGCATTGAGGTGGATGCCAGCGGGGATGTACGGGTGATTTTTGTATTTGATCCCTATGTTCCTTGTACCGCAAAGAACTTCCTCCCACTTATGTGAAAGGAGAGTTATACTTTACTAATCTCCTGAGAGATACCTAGAGAAAGGGTTGTTCTTCTTGAGTATCACTTGAGTCTCAGAATCCGGGATCCAACAGCAGCGGTAGCCTTGGTTTTAGTTTCTGAGGCGGATGTACCCCGAGGCTATACTCAAGTTATCTCTCCTAAACGCTGCAGCAGATGTCGGATCCCAATCAAGAGCTCAAAGAGTTAATCTTGGCTTTGGACAAAAAGCTAGATGGTTTCGATCGCAAATTCGAGACTCAAATTACCGACCTCAGAAACGAGGTGCGGCTGGTGAGAACCGAGCTAGAAGCCAAGATCGACCTCAGCCGCAGTGAGCTAGAAGCCAAGATTGACCTCAGCCGCAGAGAACTGGAAGCCAAAATTGACCTCAGCCGCAGTGAGCTAGAAGCCAAGATCGACCTCAGCCGCAGAGAACTGGAAGCCAAAATTGACCTTAGCCGCAGTGAGCTAGAGGTCAAGATCGCCGAGCTTAGTGCCAAAATGGATGGCTATGGCAAACGCTTGGATCAACAGGAGTTTGTCAGTCGCGGGGCCATTCTTGCCTTAGTTGTCGGGGTCGCCTCAGGCTTTATTAAGTACTTATTTTTCACCGGCTAATCCGCACCCCTAGCTTCGGTCATCTTGTCGAGGCTCCTCCTCAGGGACCCTGCCGAATCGCCGGAGCAACTGAGATAATTCTTGATACTACCCCTTTTCAGAAGTGCTGAGGTAAAAGCAGGATCCCCTCTTGGGACCGCGGTACCCTTTGCCACGTTCAGTGTAGTAGACGGGATCCCTTGTCTACCAGGACAAGCTCTTGCACCATCTCACTTGCTTTTGATCAGATCTATGAGTAAATCTAAAAACAAATTCTCTCATGGTTCTAGGAAACGCCTCTAGAGTTGATGGGGCTATTGATTTGCTTCATTTGATTTCTTGGGAATTTTCTTGCCCTCTCCAACATCTGGCTTCATCCTTCGCAACAGTTCTCAAGCGGTGGATTGGCTGCAGATAATGACCCTTGGAAGCCCCATTGAGGAACGCGCTGTGAAACTGGCAGTTTATGGAAAAGGTGGCATTGGCAAATCCACCACGAGTTGCAACATTTCCGTAGCCTTGGCCAAGCGGGGCAAGAAAGTCTTGCAGATCGGCTGCGATCCCAAGCACGACAGCACCTTCACCCTGACCGGCTTTCTCATTCCCACCATCATCGACACCTTAGAAGCCAAGGGCTACCACTACGAAGATGTCTATGCCGAGGATGTCATCCACCCCGGCTATGGCGGAGTCGATTGTGTGGAAGCAGGGGGGCCCCCCGCAGGTGCCGGCTGCGGTGGCTACGTGGTGGGAGAAACCGTCAAGCTCCTCAAGGAACTGAATGCTTTTGATGAATATGATGTCATTCTCTTCGATGTGCTAGGGGATGTGGTATGTGGCGGCTTTGCGGCCCCCCTCAACTACGCCGATTACTGCCTCATCGTCACGGACAACGGCTTTGATGCTTTGTTTGCTGCCAATCGCATTGCTGCCTCTGTACGCGAAAAGGCCAAAACCCGCAAGTTACGCTTGGCAGGCTTAATCGGCAATCGCACCGGCAAGCGGGATCTCATTGATAAATACGTTGCCGCAGTACCAATGCCTGTACTCGAGGTGCTGCCCTTGATTGAGGATATCCGCATCTCGCGGGTGAAGGGCAAAACCCTCTTCGAGATGGCAGAATCTGACCCGAGTCTAGAGCCAGTCTGTCAGTATTACCTAAACATTGCTGATGAATTGCTGGCCCGCCCAGAAGGGGTCGTGCCCCAAGATATCCAAGATCGGGATCTCTTTGCTCTGCTCTCTGACTTCTACAACCTCCCGGCTGCTCCAGCAGCAGCCCGTGAGCCGGCCTTAGTGTAAGGGATCCCTTATTTCCAAGATTTAAGAAACTCTTACGCAAATCATCTCAAACCTTATCAATTTGTAGTTATGTCGGCTTTCGGCTCCAAGATGGATTCTGCGGAGATCTCCGTTTTGGGGCTTTGGGGCCTCAATCCCCTCGGTTCACTATCTAGAAATGGCACGGGAGTTGGACATGGAAGGACAAAAGCAACCCACCGTCGTGATTACCGGCGCTTCCTCCGGCATCGGCCTGTATTCCGCCTTGGCCCTGAGCAAGCGCGGCTGGCATGTGGTCATGGCCTGTCGGGACCTGGATAAAGCCTACCGGGCGGCCCAGCAGGTTGGGATCCCGCAGGGCAGCTACACTCTCATGAAAATTGACCTGGCTAGCCTGAGCAGTGTGCGGCAATTTGTGGAGCAATTCCGCAACTGGGGTCGTTCCCTGGATGCTTTGGTCTGCAATGCCGCCATCTACATGCCCCTACTCAAGCAGCCGTTGCGCAGCCCAGAGGGGTACGAGCTGACCATGGCTACCAATCACCTGGGGCACTTTCTCCTCTGTCACTTGATGTTGGAGGATATGAAGCGCTCCACCTACCCAGATCGGCGGCTGGTGATTCTGGGAACGGTTACCCACAACCCAAAAGAGCTAGGGGGCAAGATTCCACCCCAACCCCACCTCGGCGATCTACGCGGCTTTGCTCAAGGGTTTAAGGAGCCGATCAGCATGGCGGATGGAGGCAAATTCGAGCCTGTGAAAGCCTACAAAGACAGCAAGGTCTGCAACATCCTCACCATGCGAGAGCTACACCGTCGCTTCCACGAAAGTACCGGCATCACCTTCCTCTCTCTCTATCCTGGTTGTGTGGCGACTACAGCTCTATTTCGCCATCATTATCCCCTCTTTCAAAAGCTTTTCCCCTGGTTCCAAAAGAACATTACCGGGGGATTTGTCTCAGAAGAGCTGGCCGGTGAGCGGGTGGCTCAGGTGGTGGCAGATCCAGAGTTTCGCCAGTCCGGTGCTTACTGGAGTTGGGGTAATCGACAAAGAAAAAATGCCAAGCCTTTTAACCAGGAAGTCTCCAATGAAGCAGGGGATGATGCCAGGGCCAAACTGCTTTGGGAGCTGAGTGAAAAGTTGGTGGGTGTGCCTCAACTGGTGGCCCGTTAAAGTAGTTTAGTCCTGCGGGGGAAAAAGCAAAACAAATACTTTTTCCTCCCTTAGGTCCACCAATCAAAATAATGCTCAAAATGGTGAAGTGTTGTTTAACTGCTTTTAGAAGTAAACTGACGTGAAACAGGTACAAAACACCTTAACTATTAAATCACTAATTGTAATGAATAGTAGGGATACCTCATGATATAAGTAGGTAGATTCTGATTTTAATTTCATCCCGATTCTCGCCCTTGGGCTTCAGCTAAGCTTGTACTTGATAAAGATCTTCAGGAGTCAGAATGGTTACTACATTAGATAACAATAGCTCTCTTAATTTTCAATGTGAAACTGGAAATTATCATACTTTCTGTCCCATCAGTTGCGTGGCCTGGCTTTATCAAAAAATTGAAGATAGCTTTTTCTTGGTAGTGGGCACCAAAACCTGTGGTTACTTTCTACAAAATGCCATGGGGGTGATGATCTTTGCTGAACCGCGCTATGCCATGGCGGAGCTAGAAGAAGGAGATATCAGTGCTAAGCTCAATGATTACAAAGAGCTGAAGCGTCTATGCCTCCAGATCAAGCGGGATCGCAACCCCAGTGTAATCGTTTGGATTGGCACCTGCACCACTGAAATTATCAAAATGGATCTGGAGGGTTTGGCACCGAAATTAGAGGCAGAAATCGGGATCCCGATTGTGGTGGCCCGGGCCAATGGCCTTGACTATGCCTTTACCCAAGGGGAAGATACTGTTCTGGCAGCTATGGTGCAGCGCTGTCCGGAGCAGGCTCAGGAAGAGGAGTTAGCAACCCGCGGTGGGCTGCAGTCGATTTTCCATTTTGGCAAGAAAAAGCCCGAAGCAGAGGAGAGCTTCCACGACCATCCGCCGTTGGTGATCTTTGGCTCGGTGCCGGATCCGGTGGTTACCCAACTCACTCTAGAGTTGAAAAAGCAGGGGATCCGCGTATCGGGGTGGCTCCCGGCCAAGCGTTATGGTGAACTACCGGTGGTGGAGCCGGGTACCTACGTGGTGGGGGTCAATCCCTTCTTGAGTCGAACGGCGACCACCTTGGTACGCCGCAAAAAGGCCAAACTAATCACGGCTCCTTTCCCGATTGGTCCGGATGGTACGCGGGCTTGGATCGAAGCCATTTGCCAAGAGCTGGGGATCCAACCGCAGGGCTTAGCAGAACGGGAAGCCCAAGTGTGGAATCATCCTCAGATTCAGGATTACATCAATCTACTACGGGGTAAGCGGGTGTTTTTCATGGGGGATAACCTGCTGGAGATCTCGCTGGCCCGCCTATTGGTGCGCTGCGGCATGACCGTGCAGGAGATTGGGATCCCTTACCTGGATAAACGTTACCAGGCGGCGGAGTTGGCTCTCTTAGAACGGGCCTGTGAGGAGATGGGGGTGCCTAAGCCAACCATTGTGGAAAAACCCGACAACTACAACCAAATTCAGCGCATCAAGGCTCTGCAGCCGGATCTGGTCATCACCGGGATGGCCCATGCCAACCCTCTAGAGGCGCACGGGATTACCACCAAATGGTCAGTAGAGTTTACCTTTGCCCAGATCCACGGCTTTGGCAACACCCAGGCTGTACTGGAGCTGGCCACCCGCCCTCTGCGTCGCAATGCTGCCCTGAAGGGGTTGGGCTGGGATAAGCTGGTGCAGGCAGAAGCCGGAGTTTAGTCCTCAGGTTCGTCGTTATCGTAGAGGATCCCGTCCAGGTGATCCGGTAGTTTTTGTTGATCGATCCAGACCATTCCTGCCAAAATGGCTTCGGCCTCGCTCTGGAAGTAGCCGTAGGCTTTGGTGACGGTTCCTTGCTTTTGACAGCGAAAAATAAATCCTTGCTCGGTGGATTGGGTACTGATGCTCCAATCGCGGTGAGGGTGCTCTGCCATGACCCGGCTCCTGTGGGTTATCGTTCTACAGGGTACCAGGTCATTGGGGGGAGCACCTGAGTCCGTATTGAAAGACCCGATTGAAATACCCGGCGGATGATCAGCGAATCACTTATGATGCAAGTGATATGGGGGCCGGTGTGGGTAGGCCAAGATGAACATTTTAATCAGCAACGATGATGGTATTCAGGCGGCAGGGGTGCGCTGCTTGGCTAGGACTCTAGCCCAGGTGGGTGGGCACCGCATCACCGTAGTCTGTCCGGATCGGGAGCGCTCCGCCACCGGTCATGCCCTGACTTTACACAAACCCTTACGAGCGGACCTAGTGTTGGAGGGATTTCCCCCAGGGGTGCAGGCTTGGGCCTGTTCCGGTACCCCCTCTGATTGCGTGAAGTTGGGTCTGGATGGATTGTTGGATCATCCTCCCGATTGGGTGATCTCCGGTATTAACCAGGGATCCAATCTCGGTACGGATGTGCTCTATTCCGGCACGGTATCGGCAGCCATGGAAGGGCTACTGGAAGGGATCCCCAGCATGGCGGTGAGTCTGGCTAGCTTTACAGCTCAGGATTTTCAACCAGCAGCGGAGGTGGTGCTGACTCTGCTTGAAAAGCTGAGCCTCAAGCCTTTGGCTGAGCCGATGCTGTTGAACGTCAATGTTCCAGCTGTACCGGCCCCAGAGATTCGCGGCATGGTTCTGGCTCCCTTGGGCTGGCGCAAATATACTGATATCTACGAAAAACGGGTGGATCCGCGCGGCAAAACCTACTATTGGTTAGCAGGAGAAGCAGTGGAAGATGAGGTGGATCCCCGTTCCGATGTCCGAGCGGTGCTGGAGCGCTATGTTGCTATTACACCGCTGCAACCGGATCTGACCGCTTACGCCGCCTTTGCCAGCTTACAGCAATGGGGCCTTTCCAGCTTTGGCAGCTAATACAGCTCAAAGCTCTCTACTTCACACACTTCAAGAGAATGGGATCAACAGCCCCTTGCCCTTGGCACAGGGTATGGGACCTCTTCTGGGGGCGTTAGAAGTGAGACAAAAGCGGTACTTAACCCTCAGAGTCAGCACCCAGCAGTTGCAATCCCTCCGATTCTGGGTCAAAATCCATGGGAAAGCGAGTATCGCAACTGTAGATCGCCCCTGTCAAGAAAGCACCGTTTAAGCTAGTCGACGACAGATTGGCCCCGCTCAGATCTGCCCCTGTTAAATCGGCCCCACTTAGGTCAGTACCCCGCAAGCTAGCTCCGGCTAAGTTAGCTTCTCTCAAAGCAGATCCCATCAGGTCAGCCTCACGAATATCAGCAAAGGCGAGATCACAACGCCTGAGGTCAGCTGTCCAAAGGTTAGCCCCACTCAGGTTGGCCCCCCGCAGGTTAGCATTGGCCATCTGGCAAGCCCGCAGCTTTGCCCCCCACAATTTGGCATCTTGCAGGTTGGATCCCTCTAGCCGTGCCCGCTCCATCAGTACACCGCTTAGGCGGGCTCCTTCCAGGTGAGCCCCTGTTAAGTCTGCCCGGCTTAATACTGCTTCCCAAAGATTAGCTTCCCGCAGATTGGCAGCGTTCAGCTCTGCCTCCATCAAATTTGCCCCCCGTAACTTGGCCCAGCTGAGGTTGGCTGCAGAGAGCTTGGCCCGAATCAGGTTGGCTCCACTCAGATTGGCCTCTTGCAAATTCGCTCCACTTAAATTCGCTCCACTTAAATTCGCCCCACTCAGATCGGATTCCTGCATCAGCGCTCCGGCCAGGTTTGTCCCCCGCAAATCGGCTTTGCTGAAGTTGCTGGCGTAGAGATTGGCCTTGCTCAAGTTGGCTCCACTCAGGTTGGCAAAGCTGAAATAGGCAGCCAGAAGGTCGGCCCCACTTAAATCGGCATCCTTTAGGTTGGACTTGCTACAGTTGGCCCCACACAGACGAGCTTGGCTCAGGTCGATACCGATTAGATGGGCTTCCATGAGGTTGGCGCCTGAGAGATTAACACTGCGAAAATAGCGCTCCCCGGCTGCGTAACGAGCAAGCAGCTCAGCTACCTCCAACGATTCCTCAAAGTTAGCCATTGGTGCCATGGTTGACCGCTTTGCTCAGTCGTTGAACGAAAGCCACAGTGGATTTGGATTTCACAGGCCTGAGAAGACTTGAAGCCTTACCCGTTATCGTTTCTTTATATCACCATAGAGGCCGGCGGAAGCTGTTGTTAGTGCCAACACCCGCTCTGCTACCTCTTGAGAAACTGGCACTACAGACAGTCGTGTGCCCCTTCGCACCACTTCTAGCTCCTCAGAGCTAAAAATCTCTCGTAACTCCGCCAAAGAAAGAAAGCGTTCCAGAACTGCTACAAACTCCACCCGCACCGTATACCAACGGGGATCCCCGGGTCTGGATTTGGGATCGTAGTAGGGGCTAGTAGCATCAAACTGGCTGGGATCCACCACCTGAGTTTCCACAATCTGCATCAAACCAGCAATTCCAGGTGGATCGGCATTGGAATGGTAGAAAAAGGCACGATCCCCCGGCTGCATTGCTTTGAGGTAGTTACGAGCTTGATAGTTCCGCACACCATCCCACAGGGTTTGTCCCTCCCGTTGTAGATCCCAAATGCTATAGACACTAGGCTCGGACTTCATCAGCCAGTAGTTCATAGGAAATCAGGCCCTTTGAACAGAGGTAAGGCCAGTCAGGGGATCCCGTTGGGCAACAAAGGTGACAAAGTTTTGCAGCATCTTCAAGCCATAGGAGCCAGATTTTTCTGGATGAAACTGGGTGGCCCATAGGCTTCCGCGGGCAATGGCAGCCACAACGATCTGGGTGCCATGTTGAACAGTTGCCGCTACCCAGCTCGGATCCTCAGGCACAACGTGATAGGAGTGGACAAAGTAGACCCAGGTATTCTCAGGGATCCCTGCCCACAGCGGAGAGTTAGGTTGGGTGAGGTGTAGCTGGTTCCAGCCCATGTGGGGGATGCGTAAGCCAGGTTCTGGCTGGAAGCGCTTAACGTGGCCAGGAACAATTCCTAAACCGGCTGCCCGACCTTCTTCACTGTCTTCAAACAATACTTGCAAACCGATGCAAATGCCCAGAAAAGGCTGCTGCCGCCGCACCACTTCCCGAATCGGCTCCACAAAGCCCCGCTCTTGCAGCTGTTGCATGGCAGGGTCAAAGGCTCCATCTCCAGGCAAAACCACAGCATCAAAATTCTCCAGCCCAACTGGATGATCGATCAGATGCACTTCTGCCCCGGCATGTTCTAGCCCTTTGCAGGCAGAATGCAGATTCCCAGCATCGTAGTCAATTACCGCCAGCCGCACCACTTTCATGTTTCCAATTTTTTCCAGCTTATAGGGATCCCCAGAGAGTGGGGAGCTGACCGATCGCACATTAGTATCACTTCTCAGTACGGACCTCACGTCGCGCCGCAATCCAGACCTGTCGCGCCGCATCGGCATTCATTGCCAGGATTCCCAATCCCACGATGAGGTCAGGCCATCCCGAAAGAATGAC
>CALFBB010000001.1 GCA_937944885.1 uncultured cyanobacterium | reverse complement strand
GATTGGCATGCAAGCCTCACTGCACAAGTGTTGCAAGTACTACACAAGTACTATAACAGATGCTCCAGTTGAGCAGGGGTTACGTTGGCGGGTTAGATGGCAGCTTCACCCGAAAGGTGGTTCCTTGCCCGAGGAGACTGGTGACCGTAATTTGGCCACCATGGGCCTCAATCACCTGCTTGGCAATGGCAAGACCCAGGCCGAAGCCTCCCTCAGAACCGGCGCGGTAAAACGGCTCGAAGATGTAAGGGAGATGTTCTGGGTTAATCCCCGGGCCATCATCTTCAATCTCAATCAGCAGGGGTGCAGCGGTGAGCCTTACTGCAACTCGGCTATGGGCGTAACGCTTTGCATTCTCAATCATGTTGCCAAGGGCCTGTTTCAGCAGGCCGGCATCGGCGTTGATCCACACAGGCTCCCTTGGCAGGGTTAGCAATAGAACAGGGGGATCCCCAGGCTCCGCCCATTGCTGCAGAAGAGCCACGATATCCGTCTGGGTTAGGGTTAAAGTCCCCCCCTGAGAACGGGCTAGTTGCAACAAATCCTGCACCAAGCGACTCATCCGCTTCGCGGTTGCCACAACCGTTGCCAGGCAGTCCTGGCTTTGTCGGTAATTGGCTGCTTGGGTTTCTGCATCAACCCCTGGGCTTTGCAGCAGCATCAATCCCACTTGGGCATTGCTGAGCACTGCTGCCAGGGGCGCCCGCAGTTCGTGGGAGGCATTGGCTGCAAAACGCCAGAGCTGCTCATTGGCCATTTCCAACTGTCTTGAGCGAGAGCGCAGCTCTTGGTCTTGGCGATTAAACAGGACAACTGCACCGGCAATGGCTGTTAATCCGACCAGCGTCAGCAGATATAAGCTGGCTTGGCTCCAGCGGTAACGGGCCTGAAGCCGGGCTTGCCGCTCCTGCAGATAGCGGGTCTCCAAAGCGGCAAATTCTTGGAGCTGGGCACGGGTTAAGGTGAGAACATCCCTAGCTTGGCTCAGCCAGAGGAACAATTCCTCCGCTGTCATCTCATAGGCATCGGCAGCTCCCAAGCTCAGCAGCTGCCCATCCAGCATAGTGATGCTCCGCACCAGAAGATCCCCCAATCTGCGCAGGCGGTCATATTGTTCAGGGTTATCTCGCACCTGCTCCAGCAGTTGACCCTGGGTGGAGGCCAAATCCTGAACAGCGGCTTGGTAAGCATCCAGATAGGGTTGCTCCAAAGTCAGGCCATAGCTCTGGGCGTTCACCTCCGCCTCCAACAGGCGGAGGTTGAGCTTCTCAGTGGAGAGGAGTACCTCAAGCGTGTGGGCTACCCACCGCTGATCCGTCTGATACCAGCGCTGAAAATTGGCGAACATTAGCAGCGCCGCACTGAAGCAGGTTACGGGGATAGCCAGAATCAGCCAGCCGATGCGTCGGTCAACCCAGAGAGATGGAGGCGATAGCCCAAGCCATGAACCGTGGTGATGACGTCGCCACAACCCAGTGAACTGAGGCGCTGCCTGAGACGATAGACCAAACGACTCAGGGCGTTGCTCTCCGGCTCGGAACCCCATTCCCACAAGTTAGCCTCCAAATACTCCCGACTAAACACCCGTTGCGGCTGACGCATCAGCATCTCCATTAGCCGGAACTCCTGCGCTGCCAGCATCACCTGCTGATCCCGATAGTGCACTGTCAGGGTCATCAGATCCAACTGCAGATCACCCACGGTCAAACAGTCCCCCAACCAATAGGGTGAGCGCCGACCCAGCGCCCGCACCCGCGCTAGGAGTTCCAAGACATCCACGGGCTTGACCAGGTAGTCGTCCGCTCCTGCATCCAAACCGGCCACTGTGTCTGCCGTAGTGTCCTTGGCTGTGAGCATCAAAACCGGTGCTCCCTTGCTCGCTTGACGATACCGACGGCACAACTCAATGCCGCTCCGGCCCGGCAACATCCAATCCACAATCAGTAGGTCATAGTCCTTGCTCAGCCACAGTCCTTCTGCTGTCTCGGCATCGGGCACAGCATCAACCATGTGCCCTGCTTGACGCAGGGCAATTTGCAGGGGCAAACGCTGAGCTGGATCGTCTTCAACCAGCAGCAGCCGCATTAGAAGCCTCGCTCCGCCGCCAGAAGGTGAGTTGCTGCTTTGGCCATTTCATAGGCAGCTCGATGCTCCGCCAAAACGCGAAAGTCAGTGTTAAAACTAACTTCTGCGGGGTTGAGGCTCACTAGCCCTTGGGCCTGCTCAACCAGTTGCTTAGCTAGCGGATTCACGCGATCACCGCTGAAGTTAAGCTCCGCTTGGGCTCGAAACAGCCGCTCTTGTACTCGAAAAGGTGCATCGAAGTAGCTGCGGCTGGGGGCTTCTGGCTGGCCATAGCGGCCAACTTTGTAACCTAGCTCCCCTTCGTAAAGGGTTTCGGCTGCTTCAAACAAAGCTTTTGCTGCTTTTGCCAGCTCGCGGGCTTGAAAAAAATTACCCGCTGCCTGTGCTGTCCGTGCTGCCTCCAGAGTGGTGTAGCCTTCGCTGGTCAATTCTGAGGCCAGGGTGTTGTTGACTTGAGCAGCTAAGCGCTCCACGCGAAACGCCTCTTCTGTAGCTTTATGAATGTCTCTCAGGCTACGCTCAGCTGTGCGGCTGTCGAAACCGGGCGCAAAACTCGGTATGTCACGGCCTCGCCCTGGGTTACGTCCGCGTTGGGCAAGGGCAACATCTGGCAACCCAAGGGTTGATCCCATCAGGGAAAGGGTCAAACCGGAAAGCAGGATTCCTTTGAGTAGGTTCATTTTGAAAATATCCTTGGTTCACATCAACACTCAAAGTGTGACAAACTCAAGTGACATCAAAATGACATTGCAAATAGCAGTGTCAGAACCGATAGCCTCTTGCCCAAGAGTTTGTCAGCTTCAGGATGTGGTCTCTAGGCCTTGACAGACTGTGCACAGGAGTAGCTGTTCCCAACTGGTATTCAAGAGTTGAATTGATGTCTAGAGTGGCCTAGCTTTCCAGAAAAGCACCCCAGGATCCTTCTCTATGTGGAAGCAAGCTAGTAGGGCAGGGAGTATACCCAGACCAACCTGGCTTTCAAGTTATCATCGCAACCCATTCCCTCTCTCGGTGCACTCAAAGGGCAGAGATTGGGGAGGGAGGGTGTTATCAACAGGGTTAGGAGCCTTTTCAAAGGGTGAAGGGCCAAGGCTATTCTGCTAAGATGCCTGCTTCTACCAAGAAGGCCCTGGCCACATCTGCCGGTTCCCTCTGATTGCCACTGACTTCGTAGTTCAGCTCCTGCATCACCTCATTGGTGAGAAGGGGAGAAAGGGCATTCAAGGCATCGGCAATGCCGGGATTGGCTTGTAGAGTATCTTGCCGCACCACTGGCGCCACCTGGTAAGGGGGAAAAAGCTGTTTATCGTCCTCCAGTACCACCAGATCAAAAGCGGCAATTTCTCCATCGGTGCCAAAGGCCACTGCTACATCTGCTTCCCCATTCACTAAGCCCCGGTAGCGCAGGCCCGGATCTACGGCTTTGTACTCTTTGAGGCGGAAATTGCCGTAGACTGCTTGGAGCCCAGGCAGGCCATCTTCCCGAGCTTGAAACTCCGGTGGCCCAATCATCACCAGCTGACTGGCTTTGGCGGCCATATCGGAAAGAGTGGTAATGCCCAGCTCTTCTGCCCTAGTGCGGGTCATGGCTAAAGCCTGGGTATTGTTCATGGGGGCAGGATCCAACCAAATCAGTTGGAACTGAGCTTCGTACTCGCGGGCCACCGTTTTATAGACTTCTGCCGGGTCACTGCTGGTGGGCAACTTCAAGACTGTCAACAGCCCGGTACCGGTGTATTCCGGGTAAAGGTCAATCTCCCCACTCAGGAGACCTGCATGAGCAACAGGGGTACCGCCGAGGTTAAGCTTGCGTTCTACGGTGAAGCCGGCTGCCTCCAAAGTCAGGGCATACATTTCCCCCAAGATAAACTGCTCGGTGAAGTCTTTGGATCCAACCGTGATAGCTTCGGCACGGCTAACTTGTGGAGCCAGGACAAGAGCTGCTACCCCGGATAGAGCCAGCAGCGCAAGACGACGGGTGGTTTTCAGCATAAGCAGGGTGAGAAGGGATCCCAGTCTAAAACAGGATGCAGGCTTGGCAGGAACACATCCGGCTGCAGGATCCGGCTGCAGGCCAGACAAGTTGTGATCATTAAACCATGATTATTCCCAGCCTGAAATAGCCAAAGGGGTAGGGATCCCTTTCTTCTGTCCCAGGGTCACCCTTCACCGGTAGCTGCCGGGAAAGCTCCGGTTACGGCACGAATGCGCTGGCGGCGCCCACCGCGCTCAATTTCTAGCTCCAGAGTGCTGCCCACCTCGGTGCGTTCCACCTCCTGTTGCACTTGATCAGCGGTGGTAACGGTGCGGCCATTCACGGACAAAATCACATCTCCAGAGCGCAACCCTGCCCGCTCCGCTGGGGATCCCTGGATTACTTCTCCGATTAAGACCCCCTGATCCACAGTCACCAAGATGCGGCTGTTGGGATCCTGATTGAGGCGTTCCTTCAGCTCCGGTGTCAGGGTGAGCATGCGAATACCAAGATAGGGGTGATCCACTCTGCCACGGGTAATCAGCTGGTTGGCCACCCGCTGCGCAGTTTCAATCGGGATGGCAAAGCCCAAGCCCTGGGCCCCTTGGATAATGGCAGTATTCACCCCGATGACCTCTCCTTGGGCATTCAACAGAGGTCCACCTGAGTTGCCGGGATTGATAGCAGCGTCGGTTTGGATAAAGGAAACTCGCTTATCGGGCACACGGATTTCCCCACTGGAACGGCCTAGAGCACTGATGATCCCGGCAGTAACCGTGTTATCTAAGCCCAAGGGGTTGCCAATGGCAATAGCCCACTGTCCCGGTTCTAAGGTTTCGGAACGGCCTAGCTTCACAGTAGGTAGGTTCTCCGCCTTGATTTTCACCACTGCCACATCGGTCACCGAGTCGGATCCAACGACTTCCCCATCGAAGCTGCGCGTGTCTTTGAGAATCACCGTCACCTTGTCGGATCCCTCCACCACATGGGCGTTGGTAATGATCAGGCCATCGGGGCTGATGATAAAGCCGGAGCCTGTTCCCTGTTGCCGCCGTTGCCGCGGGATAGAAGGCATGGTCTGGCCAAAGAAATCCCGGAAAAAGGGATCACTAAAAAATTCCTCCGGAAAAGGACTGCGTGTGCGCACCGTACGCTCAGAATCGATACGGACAACGGCTGGTCCTACCTTTTGTGCAACTTCGGCAATGAAATTCAAGTTTGTCTGCTGTTGCGGTGCCGCTGTTGCTTGAGCGGATACTCCTTTGCCACCCATCAAACCGGCCCCGAGTGCCATCCCCACCAACAGGAGCAGAAGCGGGGATAGCCAAGTCCGCAAGGCAAGTGGGGCAGAAAGACGACTCAAAACAGATTGCACTCTTCGAGGAAGAGCCTGGGATTCTAGGGCTGGCTGGCTAGAAGATGAATCGGAAGTTAACTTGCTGCGCTTCATACCACACAACTAACGAGAAAAGGGCTTGAAATAGCTCAAAAGCTTCTGCCCCACTGGAAGGGGGTGTTATCTGAAGCTCAATCTAGCATGTGGGAAAGGATCCCGTTGTGGGCATGGATAGCGCTTCTGCGTATCCTTATCTGAGCCAGAGAGCAAGAGAATATGCTCCCTCGAGGTAGCCCATTTCACAAGCGCCTGGGTTTGATCAAGGTATGAGAGCTTTGCTGGCTACTGCTATGAGACTGCCCAGGATCTCAGTTTTTGGCTTGTTAGAAGCTACCTTAGAGGTGTGACTTAGGGGTGAAACCATGACCAAACCAACCGGTCGAATTTTGGCTTCTTTACTGGGTGGGCTGCTCGCGGTCCAAGCAGTCGGCCCCGTTATGGCGCAAGTGGGCAATGCACCGCTCCCACCACCCCCTGCCGGAGAAGGATGGCGCCCTGTCAACCCACGCCCACTGACTCCCAGCGAGAGTGGCTTTGGCCAGCCCCAGCCCTTACCACCTGCTCAGCAATTTCAGTTACAGACGGCTTTACTGCTGCGTTCTGGTGACTTGATCCAAGCAGTGCACCGCTCCGGTGAGGCTTTGTTGGTTGCCCCCGGGGAAACCCGTGCTGTCAGCCTTAGCCTGGATACCCCTTTACGCGATACCTACGGCAACCTGATCGTCCCAGCAGGAGCAATCTTGGAAGGTCAATTTCAACCGGTGAGCGGCGGCACCCAATTCGTCTCTCGTGCCCTAGTGATCAACGGTCAGTCCTATCCCCTCTATGCTCAGAGCCAGGTGATCCCCCATCAAAAGGATCCCCGCCATACCTCGGCTGAGGCCATTGTCCAGGACGCTCTGATCGGGGCAGCAGCAGGAGCTCTCCTAGGCGGGTTGTTCGGTAACCAAGTGATCTCAACCGAAAAGGTGCTAGGAGGGGCAGCAGCAGGGGCAGTGATTGGCAATGTCACAGCTCCGGAGGTGGCAATTGTTAACCCCAATACCAGCTTAACCCTCACCGTTACCCAAGATTTTCAGCCCTATCTACCCTGAGGGGATCCGGCAGGGGCGGCGGTGAGTCGATCCAGAATTTCCTCGTGGGATAGACCTTTGCGCACCCACTCTTCACAGTTGTGTAGCCGCTGGGCCGTGCCGATGAGAAAGCGGTTGCAGTCAGCCCCTAAAGATTCACAGGTGGTTTGCACACAAACCAGCTCGCGGCCTGCAAGGGAGGAGAAGAGGCTGGCCAGTACTCCGGCTTCCAAGTAGCCGCTCGGCTCGCGGGGGGTAGAGGCTGCCTCAGAACCAAAACTGTTGCGGGCAGCCAGGGCAAATCCAGAGTTGCGCACTCTAGCCTGTACCACTCCCTGATCCCCGGCGGAAAAATCCAGCTCAAGGCGGCCCCAGCCGTGGGTAGCCCACAGGTCACTTAAAGAATCAAGGAGGATCCCCATTGGCAGCTCCTGCAGGGGTTGATTGTAGTAGCGGGACAGCTCATCCTCAAAGCGGCGGAAAAATTCTTCCCCCCAGTCGCGTCCGCAGTTGTACAAGATAACGCGGGCAGCTTGGCCAGTCTCGTAGCGCAAACCCGAATACAGGGCTTCTAGCAAGGGCATGGGGAAAGCGGCTAGTCGGTATCCACCTCGGCTTTCCAACATACCGGTATGGATATCCGGGCGAATGTAATAGGCGGGACTAAAGCAATGGCCAGGCAGGGTTTGCTCCTGCAAAATTTCTTGTAGAGTGGTCATGGTTCTCCTCCTGGGCACGGAAAGCAAACTCCGGATTTCTGAGGATGGGCTCGGGGTTAACCCACCAGCATCGTCTTGGCCAAAAGCAGGTAAGGGCGAATTATTTCGCTTTCTTCCGCTGTGAAGATAGAAGCCAAAGAGTCAAGCATCAGCTTGTAGGCAGGCCTGCATTCATCCCGCATTTTGAAAGACTTGAGGATGGTCTCCAGCCAGTAGAGCAATTTATCCCGTAGGTAGTCCTCGTCATTCAGTAGCATGGCCATGCAGCAGTAGCGCCACACCATGCCCAGATCACGGCGACACCGCTCCCAGGCCAAGATCCCATGCCGACGGGTCAGATGGGGGAGCGTTGGCTGAAACTTCTCCATCACTCGATCCAGTAGCACGCTTTCTTTTGAGTGGAGCACTTGGTAGATGCGCACCCGCTTCGGGATCCCTTCCACATAGGCACGCAGACTTTCCAGCTCATCCGGGTGTAGGTAACGGCCTTCTGCGTTCTGAAGCAGCTCTGCAAACATTGAGTTCATGGGCTATTTCTCCCTTGTATGCGTTGGCATGGGTTAGGCAAACATTTCCATGAGGGTGAGAGCTGGCTCCGGCGGAGCATGAGCCACCGCCACTTCCGCGGCAACTGACAGGGAGGGATTGGCTTCTGGCTCAGGGGCTTGACCAGGACAGGCAGCCCGCAACACTTGCCAATAAGGGAAGAGTAAATCCCGTTGCTCATTTGTGAGGGTCGGTCCAACGACCGCCCAAAGCTGGTCGAGGGCCGCCGGCAAACCGACATAGAGTTCCATCACTCCACAGCTCCACTGCTGCAGCTGTGAGGGATCCCCCATGAGCAGGCTTAAGCCGATGGAGCGCAAACACACAGCCAATTGACGGGCCAAGAGGCGCTCGGCAGAGGACAAGTCGGCAGTATCTACAGCTTTTCCCTGCCGCCGTAGAACTTCTTGGATCCAGGTCAGTTCTTGTTGCTGAAACAGTTGGTACAGATCCAATCGTTCTTGGAAAGAGAGAGAGTAGCGAATCAAGTTTTGTAGATCCTCAGAGGGAAGGTAATCCCCTTCTCGATCGGCGATATGCTCTGACCAGGAGTAGATGTTATCCATAGGTAGGGGTTCCTCAGGCGATGGGAATCGAGAGCTATTCCAGTCAGCAAAAGAAATCAGCATAAAGCATAAAGAAGTCAGCATGCTTTAAGTGCCAGAGCAACTCGCTAAAGCAAGGCCCCGCCAAACAAAGCAGCAAAGTCATCAAGAGTAAAAGGGTCCTCCTCCGGTAGCTCAGACACCTGTTCTGGGCATGGACGAATACCAGACCAGTTGCAACTGGCAAAAAACTGTCCAACAGATTGGGTGAAGAAAGGCTGATCCGAAGACGCCAACGGCAGATCCTGCCCAAGTGCTTGCTCAAACACAGCAGGCGGTCGATTATCCCAGTTCAGCCCTTGCAAAAAAGTCACCAGAGGTTGGGTTAAATCTCGACCGGGGTGTAGGGTGACCATGGCATTATCTCCGAAAGGCTGCCAAGAGGGAATAAAGATTCACAGTCAAGAAAAAGTCAATCAAGATTGCACCAGCCAGAATGGCAGAAAGAATTACTCTTGATGCAAACGGCGTGCGATCTCGCGAGCACTTGCCCCTTCTGAAATCCAGAAATTGGCAGCATCAATACGCTCTTGCCCACCCAGGAGAAACTTACAATAGGTTTCTCCCATGGCATAGCACTGGATTTCGATGCAACTCAACTCTTTTGAGGTCATGGTGGTAAAGAAACCGGCAAATAAACCAGCGTAGAGGTGGCAGACAGGTTTACCTACATCCCCTAGAGTACGAGCCACCATTGAATCGAAAAGATTGATAAACAAGAATCCCTTTTGCTTGGATTCTGTTTCCACCTCCCACTTGCCCCAACCCTGAGCAGTAAAGGGCCACCACCAAGTTTCCAGCAGAAAGAGCAAGTTAGATTGTTTCACTCCTACCCCATATTCCCGCTCATACCATTGGGAGAAATGGGCGGCATCTCGTTTACCCCAATCTATACCGATTGTATACATAACTGCAGCAGAAGCATCACCTACTTCCCGTTCCAGCCCTGTTTGTAGACCAACAATAAAGTCTTCACTCAGGAGGAGGTTTTGGGTGTTGTTCCAGTCAATGATCGTGCCTTGCTCTCGATTAAAGCGAAAGAAGTCACGGTAGCTGTAATGGGAATGCTTATCACGTCCGACGGACATGGTAACTGCAGGACGGGGATCAGGTCGAGATGTAGGGGTAGTCATGATTTTTCCCGATGAAACAGATCTATGAAACAGATCTAATAGACCAATAGATCGATGTGGAATAGAGAACAGGCTATAAAATAGCGCAAATGAAATAATATTTAAACCTACCTAAGTTGACTGACTCTGGGAGAACTGAAAATGGGATAGATCAGGAAAATAGCTGAGTCCCATGGAGCCTCAGGCACTATGCCTCCCGCGTCTGTGCCAGCGCACTGCCGACTAGGCGGAAGTCCTCCTTCTCCAGTTGCTTAACGGTAGAGCGGGTAATAACTTTGCCACACTCGACCAAGACCTTGCCCGTGCGCGGATGCAAAAGATCCTGCTCGGCTCGTCTGCCGATCAAAACCTCCACATCTTGCAGAGAGTTGATGTACATCCCTGACGGCAGTTCTACCACCACTCCATCTGCTACAACCCTTGCCTGGCAAGCTAGCCGCGAATTGGCTTTGGCGCTGGTGATCACCTCAAGTGTTTTCGACTCGCGCGGGGTCATGGGGGTCAAACTATCCATGCCCTCTTTGACGTAGATGTGACAGGTGGCACAAATGCCCCGACCATTACACTCTTTAGAAACGTGTAAGTCCTCCGAAAGGATCGCCGACAGTAGGTTGCTGTAGGTATCCACTTCAGAGATACGAGACAGAGGCTCCAGTCGAATTTGTTTAGCCATACATAGAATCCATTAGAGTAATCACCACATGGAGAATAAGGAGCCAGTCATAAAACATCCTCCCTTATATTCTGTATTTTGAATCAGGTTCTGTGAATAAAAACGAAATAATCCTTAACTACGAGTAAATACGGAAAATTTTATTGATTTGGCTATCTAGGAAGTGAATTTACGGAAAATGAACTTAGCTCAGATTCTTTCGTAAATATTTATCCCAGAACCTAGCAGGTGCTTCTGCCTACAGGATAAATCTAGATAAGAGTAGATAAGAGGCTCTACACTTTAGAGGGGTAAACTTCGTTGTAATTGCTAGGCGCAACTTTATCAAGGTGGGAGGCCGGTTTTCTTGTTTTTTGGAAAACTTAATCTTTCTTGTCAGTTTGTTTATTAGGAGCAGCTGTTATGCATTCACATCAGCAGAGTCGGGATCCTCAAGCTTTGCAGAATCTTTTGCGCGCTGCCTACCAGCAGATTTTCGAACGTCAGCCCTACCAGCATGAAAAAGCAGGTGAGCTAGAAAAAATTGAGCAGGATTTTCTCCGGGGTCGGGTGGGCATCAAACGCTTGGTTCGACAGTTAGGGGGATCCCATCTCTATCAGCAGCTCTTTTTCAGTGCAGGTTGCAATACCCGCTGTGTGGAGCAGGGGTTCAAGCACTTTTTGGGCCGAGCTCCGGCCAACAAAGATGAGGTAGCAACCTACCACGATATTCTGGTGCATCAGGGCTTCCAGGCTATGGTCAACGCCTTTGTGGACTCTGAAGAGTATCACCGACATTTTGGCAACGACCGCTTGCCCTATCCACGTCAACGGCTTACTGGCTACCCCCCTGTGGCTTATCTACTCACCGATCGCATGAACCATAGCCACCAACTAGCCATGCAGGGATCCCCACTTTTACAGAGTTTAGCGGTGATGTAGATCCTGTAGGTATGACCTGAATTGGGTAAAGCTTCTTTCGACTTCACGCTTGCTTAGGCTTTGGGCAAAATATGTTTTATGGTTCTTATCCCCTGCTAACAACTAACGAGAATGAGACAGGTGAGTGTAGCCCTTGTTCTCTACCAGCACCACTCCTCTCTTCTCTTATCCTGAGCTAGGAGTAAAACGGAATGTTTGATTAAGTTACAACTGCTGTAAAACTTTGCAGAGTTAAGTTTAAAACTTCCCCTGACTTCATCTCCCAACTTTATTGGGAGCCTGAAGTCACTGAGAATTACGTCAAGTCAACTACAAACCCAAATGAGCAGTAGAGCAGCAATCTCTCAGTGAAAAGTAAAAATGGACCCAATGAAGTTGGGTCGTCTTTAATCTGAGACAAAACGACATCTCTGGAGGTGCTCACTTGTAGGCAGCCAAGCTGGCGGCAATGATCGCCTGAGTCTCTTCTAATCCCTTCCAGCCCAAGATCTGAGTTTCTTTTTTCTCTAAGCGCTTATAGGTGGCAAAAAACTCTGCGACCTCATCTAGACGGTGCTGGGCTATATCTTCAAGAGTGTTGACCGAGGCATAGCGGGGATCCTTCGCCGGAACACAGAGCAACTTTTCATCAGGCTCACCCCCATCGATCATCTGCAACATGCCCAACGGTCGGACTGTAATGACACAACCAGGGAATGTGGGCTGGTCCATGATTACCATACCATCCAGAGGATCTCCGTCTCCAGCCAGAGTATTGGGTACGAAGCCGTAATCATAAGGATACTGCACCGAGGAATAAAGCACCCGATCCAGCACCATTGCTCGCATATCTTTGTCAAACTCATACTTATTTTTGCTGCCCCCAGGGATTTCAATGAGCACATTGAGGAGGCCAGGCTTTGGTTGAGCAGGGATCCGAGATAAGTCGATCACAGCAATATCCTCAAGGGACGGTAGACAGACAGGGGCCATTATAAATCGAAGTGCTCCTCCACAAACCAGCAAGCTGGTACTTCACACTCGTGTTTATTTGCGTAAGCTCGTACACTGGGTTGTCTCAGGGTTATCCTCTAAGCTTCTACTCCAGTTGCAAGGTCAAGTTTTCCTAAGAGTCAGGATCAGTGCGCAGCCGCTCCAGATCTAGACGTAAGGACTCAATTTGATGAATCAGCTCCATCAATTCAGCAATCTCTTCTCTAGAAATCTTGGCAACAGGCACTGAGTTAGCTGTACTGGCAGGAGGGGAGCCAGAGGTAGCCTCAGAAGAACTAGGGGTGCTTGTAGGAGTTTCCCTATCTGGTGCTGTAGAGGGAGCATTGGCAGCAGCATCTCTGAGGCCCTCTAGATAGCGGATCGCCTCTTGCTCAGTTAGCTCTCCCTTTTGCTCCAACTCCTCCGCTAGCTGTCCCAAGTCCATTGATAGGCGGTTTAGATTCTCCGTGCGCTTTTCTGGGTCTTGCAGGATCTCGACCAAAGCAGTAGCTGTACCATAAAAGATATGGCGGGCACGAGTAAACCAATCAGAAGAGCCGGAACTCATGGCAGTAGAGGCACTCTCAACTCTGAACCGATTCTAGGCGATACCTTCTCTGCAAGTGCTTAAGTGGAGAAAATCAAGCCGCTCAAAAAGTCGTAGATAGCCACCTCTCGGGCCATAAGTCTGATTTCTAGGGTGACATGCTCCCCACTATAGAGCCTGGATCTCCTGGCAACCTAGAAACGAACCTCGGCGGCCTAAAGAGTTTCCACCTCCCAACCAGTTTCGGCCAAATGAGTATGTAACCCAACACCATACTCCTCAGCTAGCCCAGTCCCTTAGACAATAGACAAAGCTCCGGGGATGTCAGGAATAGGAAGCAGGTAACCCCACCCAAACGTGAACACGGCCCGATCCTCGCCCGTGCCAGGTTTGGATCAAAACCTCTGCCAGAGCTCTTCCCATCTCCGTCGGTTCATTAGGCACTCGTGCATAGGGTCGTTCACCAAACCTCACAAAGCAACAGGATCCCTTGTGTCCAGAATCTGGCGGCCCACATAGAGGAGATCCTGTCCTAGTGCCACGATCCGATCCCCATCGATGGCAATACCCACTCGCCCCAAAACTCACCCCAACTCATCCATCGGGATCGCAGCACAGTCACGGAGCAACAAATCAACCGTTTTTCTCTCCATCCTGTGACGGAGCCACCATACAGGCGCAAAAGCTGGACATACCACTACAGATAGCTCTCCGGCAGGATCCCGGGCTCGCTCCAAAGTCCCCTCTGCTGAGGAATCAATGAGGGGGGAGTGGGGAAGTGTAGCTAAAGAGGACTCCCCGCCTTTGGGGGCAGGGAGTGAAGTGAGATAGGGTCTGAGATAGGGTCCTGGCACCGAGCTAGGTTACCGGAGGGTCACCCCTCAAGTATGT